>JBBQXA010000064.1:0-13902 GCA_038210095.1 Burkholderiales bacterium | reverse complement strand
CCGGGCAGGCGTGAGTCATGCCATACCATTTTTCCCAAGTCGCGATGTCCTGCAAACGAAAATCCGCCGCCAGATCGATCACCTTCACGCCGGCATCCAGAAGCGCACGCACCTGCTGCATAGCAATACCGTTGGGCGTGGCGAAAAATACCAGATCACATTGCTCCAACTTGGCTGCATCCGGATGAACAAACGGCAGATCGACGTAACCGCGCAGGCTGGGAAACATCTGACTGACCAGTGTGCCCGCATCGGCACGCGACGTAATTACCTGTAACGCCACCTGCGGATGTGCCGCCAACAGGCGCAGCAATTCCACTCCGGTATAACCTGTTCCGCCAACTATGCCTACTTTGATCATCATATCGCTCCCCATATAGCGCCCATCATATCAGCAAACTCCAAAGCAAAAGCCGCCCGAAGGCGGCTTTGCGATACATCCAACCGATTAACGCTTGGAGAATTGCTTCTTGCGACGTGCCTTGCGGAAGCCGACTTTCTTACGTTCCACTTCACGCGCATCGCGAGTAACCAAACCGGCAGCTTTCAGTGCTGGCTTGAATTCAGCGTTGTAGTCGATAAGTGCACGAGTGATACCGTGACGAACCGCGCCAGCCTGACCCGATTCGCCGCCGCCGATTACGTTCACCATGATGTCAAACTTGTCCAGTGTCTCGGTCAATGTCAACGGTTGACGCACGATCATGCGGCCGGTTTCACGAGAGAAAAACACGTCTACTGGCTTATCGTTCACAACGATATCGCCCTTACCCGGCTTGATAAATACACGCGCCACCGCACTCTTGCGACGACCGGTTCCGTAGTTATACGTTACGCTCATGATTACGCCTTCAACAGATTAACAGGTTTAGGTTGCTGCGCTTCATGAGGATGCGCCGCACCGGCATACACCTTCATCTTGCGCAACATTGCGTAGCCCAGCGGGCCTTTTGGCAACATACCTTTAACGGCCTTCTCCAGCACGCGCTCAGGATGACGCTGCTGCAGCTTGGTGAAGTTCGTTGTGTACAGGCCGCCTGGATAACCAGTGTGACGATGGTACAGCTTGTCTTCAGCCTTGTTGCCGGTTACGCGCAACTTATCAGCATTTACCACGACGACGAAATCGCCTGTGTCCACGTGCGGTGTGTAAATCGCCTTATGCTTGCCACGCAAACGCGCAGCAATCTGCGCGGCCAAACGGCCCAGCACTTGATCTGCTGCGTCAACCAGAAGCCAGTCGTGCTGGACTTCCTCGGCTTTAGCGGAAAATGTTTTCATAGCCACAATTCCTAAAAATTCAATAAGTAAACCTCGAAGGGCGCGCATTCTATGTCAGCCATCCGCCCCCTGTCAAACAAAAGTTGGCTTTGCCGTCAGGATTTACCCGCCGACAGATCGCGAACGCCCACTGGGCGCGCCATAGCGTCCACGAATCAGGACTATGTGCGCAACAAACAATTTAGCCAAAGTTTCCAGCGCGCATACTTTTCCGACAATCCGGGAACGGCGCGCAGTATACCAACCTTTTCGGCAACCATGCCTGCTTCAAATCCCGAACCCGCCGCCAGCCGCGCCGCACCGATCAACCCAGCTTCACTCTGCAACAGGTGATAAGTCTCCGCAAACGGTACGCACTGGGCAATCCCCCGCTGCAAACAGGGCAGATTGGACAGGCCGCCAGACAGATAGACGCGCGTGATACCAAATTCAGCATGCATCTCTTCCAGCATGCGCGCCACCCGGAAGATGATGCCCTCCAACAACAATGCGGCAACACGCTGCGATGACAAGCCCGCAATCGGTACCGAGAAGGTAAGCCCCAGATCGTTCCTAAAGTAGGGCGCCCCCAAGCCGCTTGGTTCGGCCAGGCAAAAAATATCATCGCGCGCCAGATCGTCCACCCGACAAGCATCGACCGGATAGCGAGCCAGCGCCGACGCAATGGAATTGAGCGTGCCCTCGCTGGCGAAATGCGCCAGCCTCTCTTTATCCTGCCACACCAACGTCTGCAAATAGCCATCTATCGCTTCGCGCCCCTCGGGCAAATGACGAATCACGAATCCGCCCGTCCCCAGGTTCACCAAAGCCGCAGACTCATTATCTGCAATATTCGCAAGCAAGGCCGCCGACTGATCCGCCACACTGGCCCGCAACATCAGCCCATTATTCATGCGCAGAAACCAAGCGACTGAAGTGCATATTTCAGGCAACACCGCTATCGGCACGCCAAACAAGTCGCACAATCGCGGCGACCATTGCTGCTGACGAATATCCATCAGCAAGGTGCGTGCGGCCATGGAAGCATCGGTCAAGTGCCGCCCTGTCCAGCGCCAGATCAGAAATGTATCCAGCGTTCCGACCAGATATTTGCCGCCAGCCAGATGCTTGCGCCATGCTGGATTTTCCAGCAACAGTACGCGCAGCTTGGGACCGAAATAATAAGGCGTCAGCGGCAAGCCGGCGAGAGCACGCATCTCGGCTTCATCACCGCGCAGCGCCTCACAGCTTGCCGCGCCCCTACCGTCCTGCCATGAGATCAGCGGAGTGACCGGCAGACCGCTCGCCCGCTCCCAGATCAGAAACGATGAACGCTGACAGCACAGGCCAAGCGGCGGACACTCACTCGTCTGCCCCATGCATTCCGCCAGTACCGCCTCGGCGACCCCAGCATAGGCCAGCGCATCGCTCTCGTAGCGCCCGCCCGCTCCCGCCACCACTGGAGCCGGCCGCACAACGACGCCGCTCAATTGCCCATCATCGGACAACAACCCCGCCTTGATTGAAGTCGTACCCAGATCGAGCGCAACAGCCTGTATCACTGGCAACGGCCGATTTCCTGCGCGATGCGTGCTTGATCCCAGCCCAGCACAGGCGCAACCAGTTCGGCGAGGCGGCGCAATTCAACCTCGCCCACTCGTGCCAGAATCAGCAGTGGCAGACGACGGCGCAGCAGATCATCCAGATGTAACACCATCTCGTCGCTGGCACAAAACAACAGATCGGCCAGCACGAAGGGCAGGACGGGCACGATGCGCGCCGCCAGTTCCGGCCTTTGCTCTATCAGTCGCAACACCTCTTGGGTGCGTCGCCCGTGACGACGCTGCAACCAAAGCAGGCAGTCGGCATCCACCACTCCGGAGGGAAATTCCTGCGTTGGCTTCCACGGAAAATCCCGCTCTCCGCTCACACAATCAATGTCGACATTAAGTACCGCGCACACTTCATCGACAATACAAGATGCATCCTCGCGCGCCGATGTAATCTTGCCGCCCACGGAAAAATGCAGACCGTTTTCCTGCGTTTTCAATTCCCAGTCGCGACTCACTGCCGAGGGCGACGCATCATCGCTGCGCTTCATCACGCGCAATCCCGCATAACTGCCGATAATATCCGCCCTGCTCCACACAACTTGCAGATAACGGTTCGCCGCCTCCAATAGATAGTCCGCATCCGCCTGCTCCACGTTCACCTGCGCAACATCACCGCGATAATCAGTATCGGTCGTACCGACCAAAGTGCGGCCATACCAAGGAATGATGAAGAACACTCGACCGTCCGATTTAGCTGTCAGCAATATCGCCTCCTCCCCCGGCAAGGCAGGCAGCACCAGATGCACACCCTTGGTCAAGCGGCACCACGCCTGCCCTGCGGGATTTTCGGACAACCACTGCCCCGAAGTACTGACGCACTGAGTTGCACACACCTGCACCATCGTACCGTTTTCCTCATCACGCACTGTAGCGCCACACACCCGACCATCTTCTTCATTCCAGTCGACCAGTTTTGCGTAATTCACGCACACCGCGCCCTGTGCCATTGCGCCCGCGACCAGCTCCAACACCAGTCTCGCATCATCGGTCTGCCCATCGCCATAGGTGAAGCCACCGCGTAGCGCATGCTCATTGAGATAAGGAAAATGTTCCGCGAAATTTGCCGCGTCGAAACGGTTATGCCGCATCGATTCATCCGGCCAACCCGCGAGCAGGTCATACAGCGTCAAGCCGGCCTTCAGCATCAAGCGCCCGACTCGACTGTCGGCATATACCGGAACACCAAAGCGCAGCGGCCACACCCGATGCGGCGCGATGCGCAACAATCGCCCCCGCTCCGCCAGCGCCTTCCTCACCAGCTTGAAATCATAAGTCTCCAGATAACGCAGTCCGCCGTGAATCAACTTGCTGGACGCCGAAGACGTAGCACTCGCCCAGTCCCCCTGTTCCACCAGCGCGACCTTCAACCCGCGCTGCGCAGCGTCATATGCCGTCCAAGCACCATAGATTCCGCCACCGCAAATTAGCAGATCGAATTGAGTATTGGTGAGAGTGGGAAATGAGCGGTTCATAGGTACAAGTAAGGCCCGATAGCGATGGAAGCAATGTTATACAAAGTTGCTGAGAGTCGTTAGTCGTTAGTCATCATACGACCACATCGGCTGCATGCATCAATTAGATCCAGCCACCCAGGTACCGTATCAACAATGTTGACACTCTCGAGCTGCCTACCTAAACTGTGACGCAACACAATGCGTCGGAGCAGATCATGGAAGTTATCGTAAAGAAATGGGGCAACAGCGCAGCGGTACGCATCCCTGCGGCTGTCATGGCAGCAGCGCATTTAAATCTGGATCAATCGGTAGAGGTACGGGAAGAACAGGGCCGCATCGTCATTGAACCCGTCCGTCGCAAACAATACAAACTGGATGAACTACTCAACGGCATCACTCAGGACAACCAGCATGCACCAGTTGATACAGGCACTCCGATTGGCAAGGAAATCTGGTAATGGTGCGCCGCTTTGTACCCGATAGGGGTGACATAGTCTGGCTAGAGTTCAGCCCGCAAGCCGGACACGAGCAGGCAGGCCATCGCCCTGCACTCGTCCTCAGCCCCGCCGCTTACAACAAAAACGGCATGATGATCTGCTGCCCGATGACCAGCCAGATCAAGGGCTACCCATTCGAAGTCATCATCCATGCCAAGGAAATCAGCGGCGCGATACTAGCCGATCAAGTCAAAAGCCTAGACTGGCGCGCGCGCAAAGCAACCCCAAAAGGAAAGATTTCCAGCGATGAACTTGCTGAAGTACGCGGAAAAATATCGGCGCTACTAGGGCTGTAGAACTGGGGCGTGAGCCTCTCGTAGCAAGAACAAATAGAATCTCAAACTCAACGTAGCGGCCTTCTAGCAAGAACAGCATGCTGACCTGGGCCGCAAACAAGAAGTAGATGCACTGCGCTGAGTTGCTCCGTGTCGCTCTCAGAGTCATCTTCACTCAGGCTAATATCGCGAGTCGATTAGAACATCAATTTGGCGCTCGATACCACTGATGGTTCTGACAAGTTTTGCATTAGGAATAACAGTTACATCACTCCCAACCTCATCAACCATGAGGCTAGCAACAAATCTCTCGCAGTCTTTCCAATCAGTCATTTCAGCGCATAGCCCACAGCATCTCTACACACTCCCTAACTCACGCAACCTCAGCGCCTTGTGCGGCAGGTCGCTGATTAAAATATCCACGCCCAGCGCCAGCGCGCGACCTATTTCTTCGTCGCTGTTGCATGTATAAACCGCGATGCGCTTACCGCGCACGCGCACCACGTCGAGCATCGCTTCGTTCAGTGTATCAATATGCACACACAGGCCGTGCAACCATGGCTGCGCGTCCAGCGTATCGCGTGCAAATGCCGCGTCGTGCTCAGCCTCCAGATTGCACACCAACAGAAAGTCCGGCGCGCACTGATGGGCGTAGATCAGGCTATTCAGGTTGAATGACGAGAGCAGGATATGTTCATCCGCACCAGCCAGCTCTAGCGTCTGTTTGACCTTGACCTGGTGGCGTTCGAATTTTTCCCAATCGCGATTCTTGATTTCCAGCAGTAGGTGACAGCGCGAACGGTAGTTGCCCAGAAATTCTTGCAGCGTCATCACGCCCTCGGGCTTGGTCGCGGACGAGAAGTGTGCGGCGAAGTTCATCGCGCGCAAATCGCTCAGATCAAAATCATCTATGCGCTTATCAGGCAAACCAAGCTTATTCAGGAAGCGGTCGTGCCACAGCACCGCAACACCGTCGCGGGTAAGCTGGATGTCGGTCTCGATGCCGTCTATCGCATAGGTCAGCGCATGGTCGAATGCGCTGCGCGTATTCTCAGCCGCTTCCCGGTTCGCGCCTCTATGGGCAAAGATCATGGTCATTTCAAGGCCTCGATAAATTGTTGCATGCTCGCTTCCATCTGCTTGTAGTGAGGGTTGTACATTAGTCGGCGCAGAACGCCCTGCTGAAGATTGGAAGACGTGACTTCTCCCAGCAGAACCTCGCCGTGCCGATGTACGCTGACCGCGTATTTCTCCATCTCATTCGGAAAGTAATGGAGCGCGTTGGCGTAATCGCCCTGCTCCCCGTAGTGCCCTTCCTCGGGAGGTAATACGACCGAGGTATGCGCGAAGCTCAATATCCGCTGCCCCGGCACCACGCTACACACCAATTCCAGCTTTTGCGACGGGACTTCTGGAGGCGGATTACCCATATCGGAGGTGTACAACAGCAGCTTGCTGGCGGCGTGCCGAGCATGCCGCATGAAGTGCCAAGTCGCCTCGACCTTTACCGTCGCATCGTCCGCACTGGCGGCCACGAACACAGGAATGTCACTCCCGCGATCAGGCAACGCCCGAGTCAACGCAGACATCTGCGCTGCCGCATTCTTGCAGAAAGACTCATATTTATAGATATCGCGGTCCGGCATAATGGTCACCCAAGCTGCTCTGGGCAACCACCAGCTATACCCGCGATGCAGATTGGCCCAACGCGCACGGCGGCTAATTGCCAATGCCGGAGAAAACATAAACAAACCGCGCACTCTTGCATCATGGGTACTCTGTAACAGGCTCAGCGCCGCTCCCGCCGAATAGCCCGCCAGATAGAGTTCATCCACTTCGGCGGCCAGGCAGTCTGCCCCATAAGCGACCGTTTTCGACCACTCCTGCCAGCGCACCTGCAACAGATCACCCGGCTGCGTGCCATGTCCCGGCAGCAGTGGCACCATCACTCGAAAACCGTTGCGCTGAAAAAATGCGGCCAGATAGCGCATGAAATACGGCGAATCCGACAGACCATGCGTCAGCAGCACGCCGCGACGATAAGGCTTGCCACCCGAACCGCACTCCGCATTTTCCGGATACAGTTCGAACGGTGCATTTCCGCTCACCACCTTGTCCAGATCGGCCGTTCCAAGTTTGTTATGCACGCGCCGCAGCATCGCCACGGTGTGGCGCACATAGTCATCAAATGCCTTCCCTGCCCCCATGAATCTGGAGTTCTCGCCGGATGGACGATGTCTCGCCTCCAATTTGCCGCTCATCGTTTCCTCGCCTTCGCGCAATGTCCACATTCTACCTGCGGATGCAAGCTGTCAGGCTGCATCGCACATGCGCTCGTGCATGTCATAATGCGCGCAGCTTATAAATCCGTTTATTCATGTCCTGGTTCCTCACCAACACCATCGCTGCCCTACTGTTGCCGCCGCTTAATTTGCTGCTCCTGCTCGCGCTCGGACTGTATCTGCTGCATCGTCACCATAAGGCGGGCTGGCCACTGATCGCAGCTTCATTCACTCTGCTATGGCTGGCCTCTACGCCATTTATCGCCGAAGCCGGATTGCATCTACTGGAAGCGCACACCACCCCGCCGGGCAAGCAAAAGGCCGATGCCATCGTCATTCTGGGCGGCGGAACTTATTTTTCCGCACCCGAATATGGTGGCGAAGATACGGTCGGAGAGGCCGCCCTGTTGCGTCTGCGCTACGGTGCGCGTCTGTATCGTGCAACAGGAAAACCCATACTGGTGACCGGTGGCAAGCCGCTGGGCAACCAGTTCTCCGAAGCACGACAGATGAAGAGCGTGCTGGAGCAGGACTTCGGCGTCGCGGTAAGCTGGGTGGAAGACTCCTCCGACAACACCTACCAGAACGCCTTACTGTCCCACAATATATTGCAAAAAAATGGGATCAAAAAAATCTATCTGGTAACCCACGCCTGGCACATGCCGCGCGCCGCCGGGGTGTTCCGCCGCGCCGGATTCGATGTCGTCGAAGCGCCGCTGGCCTACACCACGCGTTATCGAACCGACCTGCTCGCTTTTCTGCCCAATGCGGGCGCACTGCGCGACAGCAGAATTTTCATGCACGAGCTTATCGGACTACTCTGGTATCGGGTACAGTCCCCTGTCTCGCAACAACCCGTCTCGTAACAACGCCTCAGGAGAATCAAATGAAAGCACGCGTCAAATGGGTGGAACAAGTCTCGTTTCTGGGTGAAACCGAAAGCGGCCACGCCGTACTGATGGATGGCGCACCCGCTGCTGGCGGTCGAAATCTCGGCCCCCGTCCGATGGAAATGCTGCTGCTGGGCGCGGGCGGCTGCACCAGCTTCGACGTCATGTCCATCCTGAAAAAAAGCCGTCAAGCCGTCAGCGATTGTTATGTCGAACTGGAAGCGGCGCGCGCCGAGACCGATCCCAAGGTATTCACCAAAATCCACATGCACTTCGTCGTGAAGGGCAAAGACATCAAACCGGAAGTGGTAGAGAAGGCGATCAAACTGTCAGCAGAGAAATACTGCTCGGCCTCCATCATGCTGGGCGCAACCGCCGCGATGACGCATGATTTTGAGATCGTTCAAGAATAGGAAGTGGGAAGTGGGAAGTGGAAAGTGGAAAGTGGAAAGTGGAATTTTAAAATCCCAGTTCCCAAATCCTAAATCCTATACGCAGCGTTGGTCAGGACCTTAGACGTTACCTGCATCACGAACTTAACCGGCTCGGGCAACTCCGCGCCGCCCATTTCCCGCGCCATGTCCGAATGGCTGGTTTCGTCCACGTACATCTGCTGCACGATAGCGCGGCTTTTTGCATCCTGCTCCGGCAACTCTTGCAGGTGGCTCTGTAAATGGCCGCCGACTTGATGTTCGGTCTCGGATAAAAAGCCCAGATTCCACTTGTCGCCGAGCAGTCCGGCGCATGCACCCAGAGTCAGCGACCCCGTGTACCACAGCGGATTGAGCACACTCAGATGTCCGCCCAACTCATGCACGCGCTTAGCCGTCCAGGCCAGATGTTCGGTCTCTTCCTGTGCGGCATACTGCAACTTCAACTGCACAGCCGGATCTCGCGCCGTCAGCGCCTGCCCCTGATACAAGGCCTGCGCACAAACCTCCCCGCTGTGATTGATGCGCATCAGACCGGCGGCGTGTTTCTTTTCAGCCTCGTCCATGGGCGCATCGGGCACATTCGCATCGGGATGGGGACGCGCGCTGTGTGCCTGACTGAACAAGGTGCGCAGTCCTTTATCAAACTCGATAATCAAACTATCCAGATTCAACATGACAGACTCCTAGACAATTCAGGAAAATACTTGGGCTAATTCTACACCGGGATCATCGGCGCGCATGAAGGCCTCGCCGACTAGAAAACTGTGCACATTGTAGTCGCGCATCAGCTTCACATCCTCCGCCGTAAAGATACCGCTCTCGGTGACCACGATACGCCCCTCTCCCTTCTTAGATGCGGCAATACGCGGCAACAAGTCCAGCGTGGTTTGCAGGCTAACCTCGAAGGTGCGCAGGTTGCGGTTGTTAATCCCGATCAGCGGCGTGTTCAGTTGCAGCGCGACATCCAGCTCCTTGGCATCGTGCACTTCCACCAGCACCGCCATACCCAGCTGGTGCGCCAGCGCCTCGAACGTCTTCATCTGGCCCAGCGTCAGTGCCGCCGCGATCAGCAGAATGGCATCCGCCCCCATCGCCCGCGCCTGCCATATCTGATACTCGTCCACCATGAAGTCCTTGCGCAACACCGGCAACTCACAGGCCGCACGCGCCTGCTTTAGATATTCCGCGCTACCCTGAAAGAACTGCCCGTCGGTCAGCACCGACAAACAGGCCGCCCCATGCTGTGCATAGCTGGCCGCAATTTCGGCCGGATGAAAATCGGCGCGTATCACCCCTTTGCTGGGACTGGCCTTCTTAATCTCGGCGATCACCGCGGCCTGACCTGCGGCAATCTTGCCGCGGATACTACCGACAAAATCACGCACCGGCGCAGCCTGCTCGGCTTCGGCACGCAGTTTGGGAAGCGGCTTGGCAGACAGTGCCGCGGCGACTTCCTGCGCTTTGACCGCGAGTATTTTTTTCAGAATATCGGACATGGGAGCTCTTTCCAATCAAGGTGCGCATTCTAGCGCATGCGGGATGGTAAAATACGCCCGACACGCAACTTGGAATACAACATGGACAACATCAAGGAATACATGAAAGGTGTGGGGCAGGCCGCTCGCGCCGCTGCGCGCCTGATGGCGCAGGCCGACACCAACGCGAAAAATCGCGCACTGGAGAATATCGCCAACGCCATTCTGCTCAATAGCGCCAAGCTAATTACCGAAAACAAAAAAGATGTGGCAGGCGCCCGATCCAACGGGCTCGACGATGCGTCCATTGACCGCCTGACGCTGACCGACAAGACCATCAAGGGCATGGCCGAAGGGCTGCGACAGATTGCGCAATTGGCCGATCCGGTCGGCGAGATCGCCGACATGAGCTTCCGTCCTTCCGGCATTCAGGTCGGCAAGATGCGCGTGCCACTGGGCGTGATCGGTATCATCTACGAATCCCGTCCGAATGTAACCGCCGATGCGGCGGGTCTGTGCCTAAAGTCCGGCAACGCCGCCATTCTGCGCGGCGGCTCCGAAGCGATTCATTCCAATCAGGCCATCGCCGCTTGTGTGCATCAGGGGCTGCGCGAAGCGGGCTTGCCCGTGACCGCGGTTCAAGTGATCAGCACCACTGATCGCGCGGCGGTCGGCGAGCTGATCACGATGAAGGATTATGTGGACGTGATCGTGCCACGCGGCGGCAAGAGCCTAATCGCACGCATCTCGGATGAAGCCAAGGTTCCGGTCATCAAACATCTGGACGGCATCTGCCATGTCTACATCGACGACGAGGCTGATCTGAGCAAAGCAATCCGCATCGCCGACAACGCCAAGACCCATCGTTACGGCGTGTGCAACGCGATGGAGACCCTGCTGGTGAATGCCAATGTGGCGGCGAAGGTATTGCCCGAGTTGTGCAAAATCTATCTGCACAAGGGGGTAGAGCTGCGCGGCGACGATGCGGCACGCAGCATCGTGCCGCAGATGAGTGCCGCGACCGAAGAGGATTGGCACACCGAGTACCTCGCCCCCATCCTGAGTATTCGTATCGTTGCGAATCTGGACGAGGCGATGGATCACATCAACACCTACAGCTCGCAGCACACCGAGAGCATCGTCACCGAAAATTACAGCAAGGCGATGCGCTTCCTACGCGAAGTGGATTCATCCAGCGTAATGGTGAATGCATCAACCCGCTTTGCCGACGGCTTCGAATACGGGCTGGGCGCGGAGATAGGCATCTCCACCGACAAGATCCATGCGCGCGGACCGGTCGGACTGGAAGGCCTGACCTCGCAGAAATACATCGTGCTCGGCAGCGGCCAGATCAGAATCTAACACCACTTCTATCCACAGATTCCGCCGATTAATGCAGATCAAAGCAAATTTTAAAATCTGCGAAAATCTGTGTAATCTTCGAACAGAATGTTTTTAAAGAAAGCAAAACAACATGAGCCAAATCACAGAAATTAAAGTCCCGGATATCGGCAGTTTTGACGCTGTCGCCATTATCGAAATAGCCGTCAAGGTTGGCGAGAAAGTCGAAGCGGAGCAAACGCTGATCACACTGGAAACCGACAAGGCCACGATGGACGTCCCCACCCCAACCGCAGGGATCGTGAAAGAACTGAAAGTAAAAGTCGGCGACAAGGTTTCCGAAGGCTCGGTGATTGTGATGCTTGAAACCCGGGATTTAGGAACTGGGATTGAGGATCTAGCCAAACCGGCGGTTACGACTCCTGAGGCGGTGCCCGCCACGGCACCAACCAAATCCCAACCCCCAATTCCCAATGCCGTTACCAACGGCGACATCCACGCCGAAGTCGTGGTATTGGGCGCCGGCCCCGGCGGCTATACCGCCGCATTCCGTGCGGCCGACCTCGGCAAGCAGGTGGTGCTGATCGAGAAGCATGCCGCACTGGGTGGCGTGTGTCTGAACGTGGGTTGTATCCCGTCCAAGGCGCTGCTGCATGTCGCAAAAGTCATCAGCGAGGCGGAGGAGGTTTCACATCATGGCGTGACCTTTGCGAAACCGAAGATCGATATCGACGCGATTCGCGGCTGGAAAGAAAGCGTCATCACCAAACTGACTGGCGGTCTGGCTGCGCTGGCCAAGCAGCGCAAGGTGCAAGTCGTGCGCGGCACGGCCAAGTTCACTTCGCCGAATATGCTGGAAGTGCAGACTGAGGACGGCGTGAAGACCGTCTCCTTCGATAACGCCATCGTCGCGGCAGGCTCCAGCGTGGCGCGCATCCCGGGCTTCCCCTATGACGATGAGCGCATCATCGACTCCACTGGCGCACTGGCACTGAAGGATGTACCCAAGCGCATGCTGGTGATCGGCGGCGGCATTATCGGGCTGGAGATGGCAACGGTGTACGACGCACTCGGTTCGAAAATTTCGGTGGTCGAGCTGATGGACCAACTGATGCCGGGTGCCGACAAGGATATGGTCAAGCCGCTACACAACCGCATCGCCAAGCGTTACGAGTCCATCATGCTCAAGACCAAGGTCACCAAGATCGAAGCCGAGAAGAAGGGTTTGAAGGTCACCTTCGAAGGCGAACAAGCACCCGCCGAACCGCAACTGTATGACCGCGTATTGATGGCCGTAGGTCGCCGTCCGAATGGTCGTGAAATCGCGGCGGAGGCAGCGGGGCTGATCGTGAACGAGCGTGGCTTCATTCCAGTCGACAAGCAGATGCGTACCAACGTGCCGCACATCTTCGCTATCGGCGACATCGTCGGCGATCCTATGCTGGCACACAAGGCGGTGCACGAAGGCAAGGTGGCGGCGGAAAACATTGCCGGACACAAAGCCTTCTTCGAGCCGCTCACGATTCCATCGGTCGCCTACACCGACCCAGAGGTGGCATGGATGGGCCTGACCGAAACACAAGCCAAGGCACAGGGCATCGCCTACGAAAAAGGCAGCTTTCCATGGGCTGCATCGGGTCGTGCGCTTTCCATCGCGCGTGAAGAAGGCTCCACCAAAGTATTGCTCGATCCCAAGACACGCCGCATCCTCGGCGCGGGCATCGTCGGCGTCAACGCGGGCGAACTGATTGCCGAGGCGGTATTGGCACTGGAGATGGGCGCGGACATGGAAGACATCGGCTTAACCATTCATCCGCACCCGACACTGTCGGAGACATTCTGTTTCGCGGCTGAAATGGCGGAAGGCACCATCACCGACCTGATGCCTCCGCGCAAGCGCTAAGACCATGAAAAAACTGCAACGCATCCTCGGTGTCTCTTTGCTTGCGGCATCCGTGCAGGCCCAAGCTTTCGATCTGGGCGGTTTGCTCGACAAGGCAGCGCAATACATTGCCCCACCCGCTGCATCTGCGGCACAGCCTGCCAAGGCTGCCGCCGACTTGTCCTCCATCAGCAACAAGGACCAGATCGGCAGCCTGAAACAGGCCCTGACTCAGGGCGCGGAAACGGCGGTAAAAAACCTGGCGAAGGAGAACGGCTTCCTCGGTAACGACAAGGTGCGCATCCCGCTGCCGGAAAGCCTGCAAAAAGCCGATGGCCTGATGCGCCAGTTTGGCATGGGGCGCTACGCCGACGAATTGATCACCTCGATGAACCATGCTGCCGAGGCTGCCGTTCCCGAAGCAAAAACGTTGCTGGTCGCTGCCGTGAAAAAAATGACCATAGCCGATGCGAAGAACATCCTGACCGGCCCGGAGGAT
>JBBQXA010000063.1:0-14116 GCA_038210095.1 Burkholderiales bacterium | reverse complement strand
GCTGGGCATGACGCCAACCAGCTATGAAGCCTGGGCCGGGGCGCTAACCTATACCCTGCAAATCTATTTCGATTTTTCCGGTTATACCGATATGGCGCTGGGTATCGCGCTGATGTTCGGCATCAAGCTGCCGATCAACTTCGACTCGCCCTACAAGGCGACCAGCATAATCGACTTCTGGAGGCGCTGGCATATGACGTTATCGCGTTTTTTACGCGATTATCTGTACATACCGCTGGGTGGAAATCGTAAGGGCAAGACACGTCGTTACCTAAACCTTGCGGCCACCATGCTGCTGGGCGGCTTGTGGCATGGTGCGGGTTGGACCTTCGTACTATGGGGTGCGTTGCACGGTCTGTATCTGGCGATTAATAATTTTTGGCGCGAGCAGTTTGTCGCACGCATGCCGCCCATATTTCCAAACTGGATTACTGCCTTGCTGGGCGGATCACTTACCTTCATTGCCGTGGTGGTGGCTTGGGTCGTATTCCGCGCGACCGATATTGCACAGGCCGTCGTCATGCTGAAGGCCATGTTTGGTATCGCATCCTATCCAATCACGCTCGATGAAGTATTGCACGGCAAGCTGCTGTTGACTACAGACTTGTCGGGCCGTGACCTAGTCAAGATGTTGCTCCCTGGCTTGCTCTGGGTATGGTTGTTGCCCAACTCGACCAAGTTAAAGTTCATGGGGAATAATATTTTCATGACACTGTTGCAGGCCGTCGCCGTGGTCTACTTTCTTTATCTGGCGATAGATCAGTTTGGCAGCTATAGCCCCTTCCTGTATTTCCAGTTCTGATATCGATGATGCACGCTAAACTTTTCTCTGTAATAGTGGTGGCTGCAATCGGCATCTATGGTGTAACGGGTTATTACTTCTTGCCGCTGGCTCATTTTGAAGGTGGACTGACGCGGCTGGGGATGTTGCCGGAGTCCCGCTTCGGCTGGACCAAAGAGCAACCCGCCGTACCGCATGAATTGCTGAGGCAGTCGAGTTGGGAAGAAGCTGACGTTCTGGTGGTGGGCGATAGTTTCACTGAGCCGCGGTTGTGGCAGTCCGCACTAACACGTCGCGGGATGAAAGTTCATAGCGAGACATGGTCCACCCTGCCGGGTATATGCGAGGATTTTACGGCATGGTCTCGCGGCAAGGGATTCACGGGTCGCTACGTGATCATAGAAGCGGTAGAGCGCAATGTGGAAGGCACATTTGCCAGATCGCTTGCATGCACGCATACGAGTTACCGGCCTACCGTCGAGCGGCAGGCTTCCCCACCTCCCACCCGCGTCGACAGGTCGACGGCTCACCGGGAAGGCAAACTTTCGATAGGCATAAAGGTCTACCTCAATGCTTGGTTGTTACAGCGCCAGCGAGATAATCTGGATCTTTCCAGTATTGCCATGCCGGGTAGTGTGCACGTTATCTCGCGTCCGGATGGTTGCGAACTTTTCAGTCATCCACAATGCGCGGACATTCTGTTCTACGATGAGGACAGAGTTACGGACATGGGTACGCCAGTGCTTGAGAATATGGAGAAGTTGAGTGCGCGCATTACAGATGCCACGCCCATCTGGGTGGTGATACCGGATAAATCAACGGTTTATATGAGACAGGGAAAGCAGTTCTGGGGTAAAGCTGAGAGTAGGCTGTATGCGCCCAATTTGCTGCAAACATTCAAGCAGGCCATAGAGAGTAAGGCGGTTGATCTTTACCCTGCCAATGAGACGCATTTGTCCACGGCAGGTTATTTGATGCTGGGAGAAAATATTTTCCAGTCCATGCCTCGTTAATCCATGGCATCGCATTTTAACGGGCCCATATAGTTATGAAATTTGCAAAATTGTTTTCCATTCTTGTAATTGCCGCATCAGGAATTTATGGGGCCATCGGCCTGTATTTCCTGCCGATGGCAGGCTTCGAGGGTGATGTGACTCGGGTAGCCAAGCTCCCTGAATCGATGTTCGGTTGGACAAAATCCAGACCAGCGCTCGATTCCAAGCTGTTTCAGGCTGTATCCTGGCAAGATGCAGATGTGCTTGTTATCGGGGACAGTTTTTCCGATACAAGGGTGTGGCAATCCGTGTTGGTCAAGCAGGGATTGCGCGTTCGAACCCAGCACTGGAACAGTGTGCGCGGCGTCTGTGAGGATTTTTATTCCTGGGTCAGAGCGCAGGGTTTTCGGGGACGTTGGGTGGTTTTTCAAGTGGTTGAGCGCAATATCGAAGTGGGGCTTCCACGTGCGGCCAATTGTAAGACGGAGGTCTATCATCCCAGCGTGCATGCCGACAGGCCGCGCCTGCCGCCATTGGTCAGCCGTGAGGAGTCGGACCGCTCAGGCCGCTTTTCGGTTGGTATTGAAACTGCGATAAATGCCCGCGATTATGAGCGTTTGAGTGCCGTCGCCGACTTTGGCGGGTTGACATTGAGCGGCGTCAAAGTTGCTCGCGTTAAGGGCGGCTGCAAGCTGTTTAGCCATGCGCGCTGTAATGATGCCTTGTTCTGGAGCGAGGATAGTTCAAGGGATTTAAATGTCAGCGTGTTGGATGAGGTCGAGAAAATGAATGCGCGGTTACAGGACATAACCCCGATCTGGGCTTTCGTGCCGAACAAGACGACCGCCTACCTGTATCCGGACAAACAGTTCTGGAATGCCGCGGAGCAGCGTGTGCATGCGCCCAATTTGTTGCGCATGACGCGGCAGGCCCTGCAGGTACATACGGTTGATCTTTACCCCGGCAACAACTCGCATTTCTCGACTAGCGGCTATCTGTTGATGGGTGAGGAAATACTCAAGGCCATGCGACAGGCACGACCGGACGGCAATCCGCACTAGTGTAGGAACTTTGTGAACCGCCAGTGCGGCATTGTAGGTCGGGCTTTAACCCGACCTATCGGGCTAAAGTTCGGCCCGCGAAGGTTTGTGTAGCGGTCTCAACAGGATTGCAACACTACACTAGTTTCCCTCATTCCAATCGCCCTGTCCCGGCATGGGGTCCCACGCTTCTATGCCATCCAGCGGGTAATTTCTGCGCAGGGTGTAGCGCAGTCGCCGCAGCTTGCCCAGCCAGCTGGGACGCACGACGTTGTAGGGATTGTCGGCCGTCTTTCCGCCATCCGGTTTGCGCAGCGACGGTAGGTAGTAACGATAAAACTCCAACTGGGTGACGCCCCATTTCATCGTAAAAATGTGGCCGCCCTGATTGTGCTTGATGCGCCCAGTGCTCTTGCAGCCGAAATGGTAGAAGCGGCTCTTGCCGACCACGCGATAATTGCGGCAACCGGCAACCCAGTACTTCATCAGTAGGTCATCGTCACTGCTCATGCCGGGGCTAAACTCAAGGCTGTATCCACCCAGCAGGGCCCACCATTTTCGGCTCACCAGCGTTGGCTGCGAAGCCGCACCCTCGATATCGCCGCGTGGATTGGAGAGATGCTTGGCTAGAAATCGAGCCTCATCAAAGTTCTCTGGCGTTGTCCCAAAGTCCTGTTTCAGGATGATTTCGTTGCCGCCATTCTCGGGCTGTATCAGCGTACCGAAGAACATCGCAAGATCGGTATCGACCGAATCTATGGCTTCAATGAATGCGGTATCCCACCCGGGTGCGGCTACCATATCATCGTTCATGAACAGCACCCAGTCGTGGCTGGCTTGTGCCATCAGATGATTTACCGACAGGCAGACGCCAACATTCTTTGGAGTCTGTGTGTATTTGATGCCCTCCGACTTTACCCAGTCTAGCGAACCGTCCGAGCCATCATTGATGTGTACGATAATTTCATGTGCCTGGGCGGAATATTTTTTCAGGCTCTCTACGCACAGTTTCAAATACGCCAGATTATTCCAGCTGGGAATGACGATGCTAAACATGAGGTATGTCCTTGTCAGATTTCTAGAGAGTTGTCGCGATGATGCACGTTGTAGCAAACGGCCAACAATACGGCAACGGTAAAGCTGTAAAAGGCGACGGCCATGGTCAGATTCAGAAACTCAACGGTCAAGCCAAAGACGAGTATGCCGCTGACAAAAGTAATGCCGAGTATCCCGGTTCGTTTGATGGTGGGATGGGAGGACTTGGATGACTTCCAGAATAGGCCCAAGGGAACGAAATAGACGGCGAGTATGGCAATCAGGCCGAATATTCCCATGCCGGCAGCTTTGGAGAGTATGTCGTTGTGTACTTCCCCCTCTCCCAGCTTACCTGCGGCTGGTGTTAACTTTCCCGCTTCCACCATGGGCTCCATTTCAAGTGCAAATCCTTGCGGTCCAACGCCGAAGATTGGGTGGCGCTTAAATATATCGAGCGCTGCCTGATAGAGTTGCCAGCGCACGCCGACTGAAGTATCGCGCTTGCCTTGTTCAAATAGCGCAGTTTCGTTGAATATCAGGCCCACGCGTTGATGGATATTTGCGTTGAAGGAATGCAGCAAACTTGCCGTTAGTGTCATGGAAAGGAGGCTCACAACAATAGTTTTGGACGGAATTTTAGCGATTTTGAAGTAAAAAAAGATGGCGATAAATACAGGTAAAGCCAGCCAGCCTCCGCGTGAGCCCGACGCGAACGAGGCGGTCAATCCAGCGACAAATCCCAGTACCTTAAGGATGCGCATAGCGCGGGGGTCTTTTTTGAACCAGTTGATACTGAACAAGGACAGTACGCCAAGTATTAATTCAAAATCACCGAAGTGAATCAGATCTAGCGTGCTGATCCCGTATCTCCCGCTAGCATCTATTTCCTGAATTAACAGCAGCCCTATAGTCGCGGCGACAGGAAAGGCGAACTGCAATACAAAAAATACATTGGGGCGCAGCCGGTGTAATAACAGAAAAATAGGAATTGCAAGCCAATAGCGGGATACGGCGTCATACGGGCGAGAACTGAAGTTGTGCAGATGGCTTTGGGTGATCAGGATGGCGGCTGTCATGGATAGCATGGCCGCAACGTAATAGGTCCACTCCGGTTTCCACGCGATGACACTCATATCGGCTGGGCGCACTACCGCGACAGCCAGTGCGAGCAACAGCAAGAAGGCGAATATGCCGTTCATGCCGCCCTTGACGGTCAGCATGAAAGTCGGATAGATCAGCAGTAGCAGAGCTACGATTTTTTCGATAGTAGACAGGTAGCCAGACGATCCCGATTTCATCAAGTATTTTCCTTGTGTGTCTGAGTGTAAATTGTGACGTAGGCCTTTGCCACCGCATCCCAGCCATGCACGAATAACGGCGGGCTCTGTGAGCGGTTCAGCTGCTGTCCGACCGCCGCAGTCCAATCCTGTAGTGGCGCATCCAGAGACAACACTGCACCCGCCTCATTGCTCACCTCTGTTGCGGCGCCACATTTATCCGATATAACAACGGGGACCTGTGCGGCCATCGCCTCCGAGATTACCATGCCGTAGGGCTCGGCCAGTGCCGGGTGCAGCAGTACGTCCAACTCGGTTAGATAATCGGTATGGTTGCGCCAACCCAGCAACTGATATCCGCCACTCCAGCTGGCAAATAGGTGGCGGACCTGTTCGGCATTGGGGCCTATCACCCAGAGCTCCAGATTGGGGCGGCTGAGCCGCAACTCCTGAACGATCTTGACGGCAAAGGGCAGCCCTTTGCGCTGCCACTCATAACCAACGCAGCCGATCACTCCGCCATCAACAGGAGCGGTGCGGGGGGGGCGCAGCACGCCGGGTTGCACGCCGGGCACGATGGGAGCGGTGAGCTTGTGCGCATACTCTGGATAGTAATGCGCCAATTGTTGGCGAATGATTTCGGAGTTAGGAACAATTGCTTTTGCCGTGCGTAATTCGCGCCGCTCCATGAACAATTGCATCGCGATGCGCACGGAAATTTTCTTCCACCAGGGTTTGTCTCGCACCGTGGCAAACGGTGGGCCGTGAAAAGTGCTGACATGATGTACGCTGACACGCTCGTGGCTATGTACCAGCCAGCCGGGATGGGGGTGCCGAGCAAACCAGCGCTCTACGCGACGCCCAAAACGCCAGTAATACAACCAGCGCGGACGGTAAACCATGGTGCCCAGTCGGTGAACTTCAATATCTGCGGAATGTTCTGTATCGCAACGCTCGCACACCACCACCACGCGATGACCGAGTCGCGCCAACTCATGGGTGAGCTGCCAGACATAGCGTTCCATGCCGCCAGCCTGCCCATAACGTCGAACGATATGAATTATTTCCATGTAATCTCTGACGCCCGTTGCGCAACCAATATAAAATGCCCGCCTTGAGTTCGTGTGCGCATAGCGCCAGAACAGGACATTAAAAGGTGCACAGTATATCAAGCCGCGCTGATCTCTCCGGCAATACGTGCATTGAAATTACTGTGCAATTCAGATTGCGCAGGCAAGGAGCGAATTAACCGTGTTCTCCATCATCATCCCTACTTGGAACAACCTCGCGCTGCTGCAACTTTGTGTGCGCAGCATACGGCAGAATTCCGCCTTTTCGCACCAGATCATCGTGCATGTAAACGACGGCAGCGACGGCTCGCTGGAATGGGTGCGGGAGCAGGGAATCGCATACACCGCCTCGCCGGAAAATATCGGCATCTGCCTTGCGGTGAACGAAGCCGCGATGCACGCGAGCGGCGATTACATTCTGTACCTGAACGATGATATGTATTGCTGCCCCGGTTGGGATAGCGCGCTGGTCAGAAAGCTTGAGCTGCTGGACACGGATCTGTTCATGCTCTCCGGTACCATGATAGAGCCGCGCGATACCGGAAATCCCTGCGTAATCGCGTGCGATTACGGTACAGAGGCAGAGCATTTCGACGAAGCAAGACTGCTGGCCGACTTGCCGCAACTGCGCAAAGCAGACTGGAACGGCGCGACTTGGCCGCCCACGTTGGTGAGCAAACGCTGGTGGTTCAAGGTCGGCGGTTATAGCAGTGAGTTCTCGCCCGGCATGAGCAGCGACAACGATTTCTCCATGAAGCTGTGGCACGCGGGCTGTCGCATCTTTCTGGGTGTGGGCGATTCGCTGGTCTATCACTTCCAGTGCAAGTCCACGGGCAAGGTAAAGAAGAACGACGGCGGCAAGCAGTTTCTGTACAAATGGGGCATGCGCCAGTCGGTATTCGACCATTACTTCCTACGGCGCGGTCAGGTGGCAGAGGGCTTGAAACTGAACGAGCCGGAAGACACTTCCGAGTTTCGCTGGCAAATGTTCCGCAGCCGTTTGAAACGCGCGCTGAGCTAGCGCGATTCCTGATGCACTGCGCCATCCTATAAGATGTGTATACATACAAAATTCGGTTCTTCTATGGCGCCTCTTTTCGCCGATCCGCAATCACCGCGTATCCTGCTGGTCAAGACCTCTTCGCTGGGCGACGTGTTGCACAACCTTCCGGTTGTCAGCGACATCGTGCGCCGTTATCCAAATGCTCAAATCGATTGGGTGGTGGAAGAAAGCTTTGCCGCTTTGCCTCGACTACATCCGGCGGTGCGGCTTGTTATTCCGGTCGCCGTGCGGCGCTGGCGGCGCACATTGCTGAGCGCGGGGATATGGAAGGAGATCGCGGCCTTTCGTGCAACACTGGCAGCGCGGCAGTACGATTTTGCCATCGATACCCAGGGGCTGCTTAAGAGTGCTGTGCTGATGCGAACGGCGCATGGGCTGCGTTGCGGATTTGACAGCGACAGCGCGCGCGAGCCTCTGGCGGCCAGTCTGTATCAGCGTACTTTTGCCGTTGCAGCGGGACAGCATGCGGTCGAGCGCAATCGTCAACTGGCAGCGCAGGCCCTCGGCTATGGGCTGGATGAGCCCGCCGATTACGGCATCCTGTCACCGCAAATGGCGCGCCCCGACTGGCTGATGGAAGGTGGATATGCCGTGCTGTTGCATGCTACTAGTCGCGACGACAAACTGTGGGATGAACCCAACTGGATCGCTTTGGCGCATGAACTGCATGCGCAGAAAATATGTTCTGTGTTGCCTTGGGGTAGCGAGAAGGAGCGCGAGCGCAGTCTGCGCCTTGCCGCAGAAATGCCCGGCGCTATCGTGCCGCCGCGTTTGAGCCTTGATGAGGCGGCCGCGCTGCTGGGCGGTGCGCGGGCGGTAGTCGGCGTAGATACCGGGCTTGCGCATCTTGCGGCGGCACTGGCCGTGCCCACGGTCGGCATTTACACCGCGACCGACCCGGTGCTAACCGGGCTATATGCAGGGCGACATCTGGTCAATCTTGGCAAGATTGACCGTGCGCCGGATGTCGCCGCAGTGATTTCTGCTTTGCAAGGTATGGCCGCGTGCTGAATCCAAGAATTTTTTACTCGCTGGCGCTGTGGTTGCTGCTGCCGTATATCTTCCTGCATTTGTTGTGGCGCGCGCGCAAACAGCCCGAGTATCTGAGTCATGTCGGTGAGCGTTTTGGCTTCTATCCCGAGCGTGGCGATCAGCCGATTATCTGGCTGCACGCGGTCTCGGTGGGAGAGACTCGCGCAACGCAGAGTCTGGTTGCACGGCTGCGAGCCCGCTATCCCCATCACCGGATATTGCTTACTCATGCGACTCCCACCGGGCGAGCAACTAGTGAGCAACTCTATGGTGATCGGGTGTCGTGTGCTTACCTTCCCTACGATTATCCGTTTGCAGTGCGGCGCTTTCTGCGTCATTTTCGTCCGCAACTCGGCGTTCTAATGGAAACGGAAATCTGGCCCAATCTGATTAATTATTCCGGGGAATATGGAGTTCCATTGTTATTGCTGAATGCGCGTCTGTCGGAAAAATCGGCGCGTGGCTATGGTCGCTTTGCCGGGTTGACTCGTCCCGCGCTGGCAAGTCTCAGCGCCATTGCGGCGCAGACCGTCGAGGATGCCGCGCGCTTGACAGAGTTGGGCGGCAAGAATGTGTCGGTAATGGGTAACCTCAAGTTCGATATCGAAGTTCCCTCTGCCATGCTTGATCTGGGGCGGTCATTGCACGACCAGTTCGGTGCGGAGCGTAAGGTGTTCCTCGCGGCCAGTACGCGCGAGGGCGAGGAGGCACTATTGCTCGACGGCCTGTGGCCAGTGCTGTCTGACGCGGGTTGGCTACTCGTGATTGTGCCGCGTCATCCGCAACGATTTGCCGACGTCGCGAGCATGCTGACGCAACGCGGCATCGCTTATCGGCGGCGATCCGAGGATCTGCCCTTGCCACATTCGGTGAGCGTGGTGCTGGGCGACAGCATGGGTGAAATGTTTGCCTATTATGCGGCGGCCGACCTTGCCTTTATCGGCGGCAGCCTGTTGCCATGTGGCGGACAGAATTTGATCGAAGCCTGCGCTGTGGGTACGCCGGTACTGGTCGGTCCGCATACTTATAATTTTGCCGAGGTGACCCGTCTCGCCCTCGAAGCGGGGGCCGTGCGTCAGGTTCGGAATGTCGATGAGCTGGTTGCGGAGACGCGGTTATTGATGGGGCAGGCGGATGTCTTGTCCGTCATGCATCGGGCGGGCATCGGGTTCGTGGCAGCGAATCGCGGTGCAACAGACGCTGCCATGCAGGTTGCCGAAAATCATTGCCGGGTGGATGATGCGGGCCGGTGAATGCTGTCGGTAGGTCGCTGCAGTGACGATAAACTGTCGTGAACTACCACGTTAATCTTCCAGTATCTGCAGGCTGAAGCCCAATCCTTTCCACTGCCGACTCTCGTCTTGTAATACGGTTTCGGTCAATGGGTTCTGCGCCAGCCATTCCGGATCAATAGTGAGGTGAAACTTGGTACCGCTGAAACGACCGTGGATGGCGGGAAGTGGCGCGTCGCTTCGGTTGCGGCGGAATAGTACGGCTAGGCGCAAACTCATCGCCAGAACGACATCTTCCGGATTTTCCAGTTGCCCTTGCAGCTTGCCCAGGTTGCCGCGTTGCGCCAGTGTTACCAGGCTCAAACGATTCTGCTCCTTTTTGGAGAAGCCGGGCATGTCGGCGTTCTTGAGGATGTAGGACGTATGCTTGTGGTAACCGCTGTGCGCGACGCTGATACCGATTTCGTGCAGTCTGGCCGCCCAATCCAGCATCTGTAACGCCGACTCGCCGGCATCGCCGTCAAGGAATTGCTCGGCCAGCATGGCGGCAAGCACCCCAACACGGGTGGCCTGACGCGGATCTGAGCGGTAGCGTTCCATGAATTGCTGCGTGGTGACATCGCGCATGTCGTTGTGGTGGAAGCGCCCCCATAGGTCGTAGAGTACGCCCTCGCGCAAGGCGCTGGTCGCGACTTGCATCTGGCCTATGCCAAGTTCGGAGAATGCGGCATACATGATGGCGAAGCCGCCCGCTAGCGAGTGGATGCGGTCGGCGCGCAAGCCTTGCAGACTGAGTTGTTGCATATCGCCGACCTTGAGCATATGGGCGCGTAGGCGCTCCAGTCCCTCATGCGTAATGCCGCCCTCGCTAAAACCGTTCTGTTCCAGAATTTCAGCCAGTACCTTGGCCGAACCCGAAGAACCGAGCGCTTGTTGCCAATGCCCGCGATAGCCGCTGACGATGGTTTCCAATTCGTTGCGCGCCGCGAGTTCAGCCTGTTTAAGGTTATGTTTGGTGATGATGCCGTCGGCGAAGAAGCGCTGGCTGTAGCTGATGCAGCCCATGTACAGACTTTCCAGCTTGAGCGGATTGAGGCCATTGCCGATGATGAATTCGGTGGAGCCGCCGCCGATATCGATCACCAGCCGATTGTCATCCGAAGGCGGCAGCCCGTGCGCGACGCCGAGGTAGATCAGGCGCGCTTCCTCGATGCCGGCAATGACATCGATAGGAAAGCCCAGTACATGTTCTGCCTGGGGGATAAAATCGGCGGCATTCTTTGCCACCCGCAGCGAGTTGGTGCCGACTGCGCGTACGGCGCCGGGCGGAAGGTCGCGCAGGCGTTCGGCGAAACGCGCCAGTGCATCAAGCGCGCGTTGTTGTGCTTCTGCGTCTAGGTATTTGTCCGGCGTGAGTCCGGCGGCGAGATGAACCGGTTCACGCAATCCATCCAGCATGTAAAGCTGATCCCCCTCCACGCGCGCAATCTGCAACCTGAAGCTGTTCGAGCCCAGGTCGACGGCGGCGAGGATGGGGTGGTGCGGCACTATTTGCGCACTTCGCGTTCGATTTCGTCCACGGTTATATGGCGCACGTCGCGGCCCTTAACCATGTAGATCACGTATTCGGCCATGTTTTTGGCATGGTCACCGATGCGCTCGATGGCCTTGGCGACGAACAGGATTTCCAGCGAGGTGGAGATAGTACGGGGATCTTCCATCATGAAGGTGATCAGGTAGCGCATGATCGCGCGAAACTCGTCATCCACCTGATCGTCCTGACGCACGACTTGGGCTGCCATTACCACGTCCAGACGCGCAAACGCATCCAGAGACTTGCGCAGCATTTCTACTGCGATATCGGCAGCATGACTGATCTCGTGAAAGCGGGGCAATGCCAAACCCTGCTTCTGTGACAACAGCTTGGCCATGCGCGCGATCTTCTCCGCTTCATCGCCGATGCGTTCCAGATCGGTGATGGTTTTGACCACGGTCATGACTAGACGCAGATCGCCTGCGGTCGGCTGGCGGCGGGCGATCACCTGACTGCAGGCCTCGTCGATCTTTACTTCCATTCCGTTCACGCGATGATCATCTTCTATCACTCGCGTCATCAGCGCTACGTCACCGCTCAGCAGCGACTCGACGGCGCTCTTGATCTGGCTTTCCACCAGTCCGCCCATTTGCAGAACATTGGCGCGTATGGCTTCCAGTTCAGCATCGAACTGGCGGGAGATATGGTCATGGCTTGGCATGTTTGGTTCCTTGATAGTGACCCTGCAGTCTAAGCGACGAATATGAACGTGCTGTGACAGCGGTTGTAAAGCTGCACTTATGCAGTCATGGTTTTTACGCCATCCGGTGTGCCGAGCAGCAGTACATCGGCTGCGCGTCGTGCGAATAGGCCGTTGGTGACGACGCCCGCAATGTGATCCAGCGCGGATTCCAGCTCCACCGGATTCATGATTTTCATGTTGTGAACATCAAGGATCAGGTTGCCGTTGTCGGTGGTGAAGCCCTCCCGCAGCACAGGCTGTCCGCCTAGCGCGACCAGTTGGCGTGCAACCGAACTGCGCGCCATGGGGATCACCTCGATAGGCAGCGGGAACTTGCCAAGCATATCGACCAGCTTGCTGGAATCGCACAGGCAGATGAATTTCTTGCTGGCTGCGGCAACAATCTTCTCGCGCGTCAACGCCCCGCCGCCGCCTTTGACCATGTGCATGTGACGCGTGATTTCGTCCGCGCCATCCACATACACCGACAAATCGCCCGCGTCATTCAGTGACAGCACTTCGATGCCATGACCCTGCAAACGTTGGGCAGAAGCCTCCGAGCTGGCGACCGCGCCGCGAATTTGACTCTTGATCTTGGCCAGTTCGTCGATGAAAAAATTGGCAGTAGAGCCGGTTCCCACGCCAACGATGCAATCGGCAGGCACATATTCAATGGCAGCTTTGGCTACCGCACGTTTCAAATCGTCTTGACTCAACATGTCGTGTTTCTCTCTCTGAATAGGTATTTATAAATGTGTCCGTGATTATTGCAGGAATTGGAGTGCAGGGGAACAGGCGTAAACATTCGGTTCGGGTGGTAAAATGCACAGTGAGCATCGCAATCAACGGGAGGAACGAAGCATGCAAGTCCGCACGGTCACAACCACACCCTTTACAGATCAGAAGCCCGGCACTTCGGGATTGCGCAAACGCGTACCCACATTCAAGCAGCCGCACTATCTGGAAAATTTCGTTCAATCAATTTTCGACACGATCGCCGCGCCCAGCGGCGCCACGTTGGTAGTAGGCGGCGATGGTCGTTATTACAACCGTGAAGCAATACAAATCATTCTAAAAATGGCGGCTGCTCATGGCTTTGCTCGTGTGCTGGTAGGCAAGGGAGGCATCTTATCTACGCCTGCCGCTTCCTGCGTAATCCGCAAATATCAAACTTACGGCGGCATCATCCTGTCGGCCAGCCACAATCCCGGCGGCCCTGACGGCGATTTCGGCATCAAGTACAACGGCACTAACGGCGGCCCGGCGACCGAGACAGTAACCGAGGCGATCTTCGCGGCCAGCAAGAAAATCTCGCAATACCACCTTGCCGAATCGCCCGATGTCGCGCTAGATAAGCTGGGCGACAGCCGCATCGGCGCCATGACGGTGTCGGTAATAGATCCGGTAAGTGACTATGCCGAGCTGATGGAATCGCTGTTCGACTTCGGCGCGATACGCGCGCTGCTCGCGGGCGGCTTTCGCATCAAGTTCGATGCCATGCATGCGGTTACCGGCCCCTATGCGCGTGACATACTGGTGAATCGTCTGGGCGCTTCGGCGGACAGCGTAATGAATGCCGTGCCGCTGGAAGACTTCGGCAAGGGCCATCCTGATCCCAATTTGACCTACGCGCATGAACTGGTCGAAATCGTATATGGCAACAATGCGCCTGATTTCGGTGCGGCCTCGGACGGTGACGGTGACCGCAACATGATTTTAGGCAAAGGTTTCTTTGTTAACCCATCGGACAGCCTTGCGCTGATTGCGGCCAATGCAAAATTGGCTCCCGGCTACAAGCAAGGACTGGCCGGTATCGCCCGCTCCATGCCGACCAGCGAAGCGGCAGATCGGGTAGCTCGGGAATTGGGCATCCCCTGTTTCGAGACCCCGACCGGCTGGAAATTCTTCGGCAACCTGATGGACGCGGGCAAGGTCACGCTATGCGGTGAAGAAAGCTTCGGTACTGGCTCTGACCATGTGCGTGAAAAGGACGGACTGTGGGCCGTACTGTTCTGGCTCAATATACTTGCGGCGCGCAAACAGTCGGTCGAAACCATCGTGCGTGAACACTGGGCGCATTATGGCCGTAACTTCTACTCGCGCCACGACTACGAAGCCATCCCGAGCGAAGCCGCCAACGGCGTGATGAAACTGCTCAAGGACAGCTTTGAATCACTCAAGGGCGCGCAGTTCGGTCATCTGCAAGTAAAACTGTGCGACGACTTCAGCTACACCGATCCGGTGGACGGTAGTGTCAGTACCGGGCAGGGCGTACGCATCCTATTTGTCGACGGCTCGCGGATTATCTTCCGTCT
>JBBQXA010000062.1:0-14167 GCA_038210095.1 Burkholderiales bacterium | reverse complement strand
CCTGCGGCGCATGCGAACGCCGCTGATCCTTCTGATCGTCAGCTATGCCGTATCCATCCTCGGCATGACGCTGATCCCGGGCGTGGACGCCGATGGGCGACCGGCGCCACCGCTGGATTTTTTCCATGCGTTTTATTTCGTCAGCTTTCTGGGCACCACCATCGGCTTGGGGGAGATCCCATACCCCTTTACCGATGCGCAACGTCTGTGGGCCACGGTCAGCATCTATGGCACGGTGATTGCCTGGCTGTATGGAATAGGCTCGATGTTGCAGGTCTTGCAGGATCCGGCCTTCCAGTCCCTCAGTCGGGTTAGTGGCTTTCGGCGCGCGGTCAATCGCATCACGGAGCCCTTCTTTCTGGTGTGCGGCTACGGCGATAACGGCAGTCTGCTGGTGCGCGCCCTGTCCGAAGCGGGATATCGCTCGGTGGTGATTGAACTGGACCAAGGCCGCATCACCGCACTCGAATTGGAAGATCTGGGCATGCCTGTGCCGGGGCTGTGCGCCAATGCCTCCGAGCCGGACAACCTGATCCTGGCCGGCATGTTGCGCGACAATTGCCGGGGCGTAGTCGCGCTGACCAACGTGGATGATGTCAATCTGAAGATTGCCATCACCAGCAAGTTGATTGCTCCTCATCTGCCTGTCAGCGCGCGCGCAGAAAATGCGACGGCAGAGGCCAATATGGCCTCCTTCGGCACCGACCAGATTATCAACCCCTTCGATACGTTTGCAGGCCGCCTCGCTCTGGCGATGCATTCACCCGGGATGTACATGTTGTTCGAGTGGATGACTGCCGTACCACACGAGCCCTTGCGCAAGCCGCTCTTCCCGCCCCATGGACGCTGGATACTGTGCGGCTACGGACGTTTCGGCAAGGCGGTACATAATCGCCTACTGGTCGCAAATGAGGATGTGACGCTGATTGAAGCCAAGCCGGATATGACAGAGGCACCTGAAGGTACCGTGATCGGCCCCGGCACGGAGGCCCATACTTTACTTGAAGCCGGCATTGAGGGCGCGGTCGGCATCGTCGCGGGGACTGACAGCGATGCGAACAATCTGTCCATCATCATGACGGCGCGCGACCTTAATCCCGATCTATTTTTCGTGGCACGCCAGAATTTTCGCCAGAACAATGTCATATTTGATGCCGCCAAACTCGATCTCACAATGCGGCGTGGCAGCGTGATCGCCAACAAAATCTTCGCCCTGATCACCACCCCGCTGCTGGCAGACTTTCTTCGTCTGTCCACCCCAAACAGCAATGAATGGGCCAATCAACTGGTCTCCCGCATCGCCGGCATATCCGGCGAAGAAGTTCCGCAAACCTGGGGGATAAAGCTGACGAAAACCGAAGCTCCGGCTATCTGTGCCGGCATAGCGCGGGGGCATCCGGTACGCGTGGATGATCTCTACCGCGACCCGCGCAACCGTGATGATCGCCTTCCCTGTATTGCCCTGATGATCAAGCGCGACAAAACCGAAATTCTCCTGCCGGACGGTAACGAAGTATTGTGCGTAGGTGACCAGATACTCCTTTGCGGTCTGTTTGGTTTCAACGCACAACTGGACTGGATCACCAAAAACGAAAAGGCATTTTATTACCTCATTACCGGGGAAGAGCGCGCCAGTGGAAGCCTGTGGAGATGGCTGAGTAAGAAACGGGCCTAATTCGGGGCCGCCCTTTAGCCGGACCAAACATAATTTGCAACAAACAAGTCATCCTACATGACTACTTAAACATCCGGGGATGCCATACGCCCCGCTGGTCACTATCAACAGTTCACCGACTTCCAGACTTAGGGCTGTACCTTTGCATACTGGCGGGAAGGCCGGTGACTTTCACTGCAGCCATCCTGTTCACTCCCTGATTCCGGCAGTAATCAATTTCAGGGGATATTGACTGTCGCCTGCCCGGCACTATTTATTTCGATGATCCCGCCCCAAATGCAATTCAACTTGGAAGAATTATTCAGCGCGGGCATGCTGGCGATCTTCACGGTCGCACAGCCGGGAGACCAGGGCGCGTGCGTCACCGGAGTACACGTCATCAACGCCACCGCCCTCGGTCACAATGATGCCGCGTTAAAGCACAACTACCTCACCCGCGACACCATCCTCGCCCGCTTGCTACCTTTCCTGCGCCGAAAATCCTGATATGTTGCCGCTGATTCGATTTTGACCCAGATGCCGGGATTCCCTTGACCCAAGTATCGTGCTTGTGAATCGTTGCCAGCAGTGGGATTGCTGTGAATTGACATGGGTCAGTCCAGTTTCAGCATCTAGGCCAATTTTCGACCGACAGCAACATTGATGATGGTAATAAGCAAAAGCCACCCAAAATAGCAATGCGCACCATCTTGCGCAAAATTAAGAATTATGCATAATATGCGCATTATGACGCGCAAAAAAACCAATGAACGCCCAATCAACAATGTGGAGCGACTTGCTGTTGAGCTTCGCGATCTTCGTCGCGGACGCAAAGTTAGCCAGCAGGAATTGTCTGATCGAGCGAAAGTCGCACGTCGCACAATTACCAATGCTGAAGGTGCCGCAAACGTGGGTGTGAAGGAGCTTTGTAGAATAGCGAATACGCTTGGCTACGAACTGGTTTTACGACCGAAAGATAGTGTGGTGTTCGAGGAACTGTCGGCTATATTTAAGGATGATGAATGAGCGAGATACAACCTTTCGATATCGAGAAGCTGTTCAATAAGATCCGACAGCTTGAAATACATACGCCCCAAGGTGTGAGTGGTCGGCTGACGAAAGAAAGCCAATACGTTTACAACTGCAACCAGGTGAAAGATGACGCTGCCGCATCACTCGTGATGCCTGTACGGGAGCAAAGCTATACGAATGGGGAGCTGATGGGGGTGTTCGCGATGAATCGCCCCGAGGGATATCTTCGCTACATCATTGAGGAGCGTTTGAAACGTTTTGGGGCACCAAGTGACATGTTTATGTTGTTTCTGGCCGGCAGTAACCAGATTGGACGCTTAACGTATGTGTTGCCTGGTGAAGGTTTGCCACAAACTGCTGGTGAGCATTTGCAGGAACTGTTGTCGTTGCCCTCTGGCGCGCTTTTCAAACGTCTGGTAGATCAGTATGCCCTCGGATCTGGCATTTCTGGAATTCAGCCAAAAGCGCTTGTTCCGATTACAAATGATAGCGATATTGGTGGTCAGGCGGAGCATACGGCAGTGCCGCTACAAACAATTATTGTGAAGGCCGAGGGCGATGACTTCCCGGGGCTCGCGCGTAACGAGTTTTTCTGTATGTCTGTCGCCAAGGAGGCTGGCTTTGATGTACCGAAATTCTGGCTTTCTGACGACGGTCAGTTGTTCTTGATGGCGCGGTTTGACAGGCTACCGGATGGTACTGCTTGGGGCTTTGAAGACATGGCTGTTTTGACTGGACGAACAGATAAGCAAAAGTATGAAGGTAGCTATGAAATGATTGCACAAGCAGTTGAAAAGTTTGCTGGCGACGATAGTGTGGAGCAACTTAGAAGACTATTCGAGCGTGTGATTTTTTCATGTTGGTTGCGCGACGGTGATGCGCACCTGAAAAACTTTGGCATGCTCTACGAACATCCTGCCGCTGCAAGGCGACTAGCGCCAATTTATGATGTGGTGTGCACCGATGTGTACCCGGAGCTGGATGGTTTAATGGCGTTAAAGCTCAACAAGAGCAAAGCCTTTCCGACCAATGAAGAGTTCGTGGAATATGGCAATCGATTAGGGGTCAGTGAGGACGAAGTAGAAGAAATATTAGGACGCATTGAGGGTGCTTACAACACAGTGGTATTGAAGTTTGAGAAAGATCCTCGATACCAAGGAGATAGCTTGCTCTCTGACATTCAAAAAGCTGTCGGACGAACTGGGCCGCGAGATAGGTCAGTATTTAAGATGCGGTGATTATGTGGTGCGCCGGCTTTTTCTGGTGCACAGCAACGGTGAAATGGAAGGTCGAAACCGGTGACGGGCACGTTGAAGCTGAATGTGATGGCCAGGAGCTCTACGCAGAGCTATCGGGCAAAGAGCGGACGGAGGAAAGCTTCGAGAAGTTCTTCACGCTGATTGAGAAGGAACTGGCCGAGAAGATCGAGTTCGTCTGTTCGGACATGTGGAAGCCCTACCTGAAACTGATCGCCAAACATTGCACGAATGCCCTCAACAATAATCGCCAACCCTGCAACGCTCCCTACTTGATGGGGTTGGAGGGGGCCTTGCTCGGCGTTTTGATGCGCAGATAAATCCAGCGCAGGCCGCGCTCGGTAAGGTTTATGAAACATTCAGGCTATGTACTGGTAACCACGACGGGTGTTGAGCGCATGATGCGCCGCGCCAGTTTCGCCGTCACCCGCCTCGGGCCACCGATGCGCATAGGCGTAGAAAATACTGTAGCTCTGGACTTCGACATCGGCGAACAAACGCACCAAGCCTTGTTCGGAAAAATGCTGAAGCAGCTTAAGCACGAATCCTGATTCGGGAGCTTGTACCGGCAGTGTCACCGTGGTGCCATGCCCTGCAACCTTCCGGCAGGACCCTATCGCCAAACGTCGTTGCGCACAGGCGACACCCATATTTGCGCTGTTAAACAGCGCTATCCCTTCTTCCAAAAAGCAGGCTGAGCGTCGAAGCGACGCAGCAGCTTGTGCAAGGCATCAAACTGACGCGACAGGCCGTGCGCAATCCAGCCCTTGGTCAGTGCGATCGCTTCCTGCTCTGCCGCCAGCTCCGGCTTGGCAGACAATTCTTCCAGCAGGTGGTGGGCGACGGCGACGTCGTTCATTTTGCCCAGCACTTCCTGCACATCAGTCAATGAGCCGAGATAGCTTGCTGTCCTGCGCTTGCCATACAGGCTGGCAAAAAATTCCGCACTGTATCTGAGCTTTTTGGCGCAAATGCGCAGGGCGTGCAAGCGGGCGGCGGCAGGCTGGTCGAGATGGGCGGCGGCGCGCGCAAAGCGTTGTGACAATTTACGCAACAACCGTTCGGAAAAGTCACCCGCCTGTTGGGCGGATTCTTCGCCCGGAGTCCAGTAGGCGCCATTCATCCACAGCGCCAGACGCAGAATCAATCGTTGCAGTTCCCGCGCCTGCGTCTCGCCACGCAGCGCGTCGTAACAGTTGCCGCGCTGTTGCTCACTGAGTGCCAGCAGCGCCTGCAAACCGGCATGACCAGGCATGCGCGCGCGCATGGGATGCAATGTTTCGGCAATGAATACATCCCATTCGCGTATGCGGCCGAGTGCGACACACAGCGCGGCAACATCACGAATCAGGTCGGCCAGTTCGTCGTCCTGCTGGTGCTTGGCGCTCATGCGCAGTACCACACGCAAACGGCGCAATGCGACGCGCATCTGGTGTAGATATTCGGCATCGTCGCTGCTCATTGCACCACGCAGATTGTTCTGTAGGTGCAACAGGCAGGACCAGACCATTTTCTGCAACAGTTCCGGCAGAGTCTCCTGCGGGAGAATGGCGGGAATGACGCCCTTGAACGGCGTCTCGCTGCGTCCTTCCAGCAGACGAAAACCATATTCCGCCTTGTTGACCATTTCCAGTTCGCAAGGCGCGACGTCCAATATCGCCAGCGCCAGCTCGAACAGACTGCGCGACTCGCCCGACTTCAGTTCCAGCTCCAGCTCACAGATCGGCAGACTGTGCTGCCCGGCACGAATCTCGCCATGATCGATACACAGTTCGATCTGTGCACCCTGCCAGTCCAGCATGCGGGTGGTACGCGAAAAGTCGGTGACGAAGACCGGTTTAAGTTTTTTGCGCAACGAGACTGGCAGATGTTCGGCCCATTCACGAGTCTCCGGCGATGAGAAGTCCAGCGCTTCGCCACTGACCGGCACCTCCCATTCATTGCGACTATGCAGTCCGGCTTTGACCTCGCCGCCACCCTTCAGGGTCTGCAACCATTGTCCGCCAACGCGACGCAGGCGCAGCGCCATCATGGAGTGATGCAACTTAAGTTTCGGGGTGTCGTAATAGACGTTGTAGAGACGGCGCGTGACCGGACGCGCGAGCTGATGTTGCTTGAACAGCGCATTACGCTTCAACCGGTTCAGCTGTTCGGGGGTAATGCGTAATTTGAGTTCGGTTTCGACGGCCATAATGGTGTTCCCGTGTGGCAGTTATAACAGGCCGCCCAGCGCCTATCTTGTTCGCCTATTCGACCAAGTTGACCAGAATGCGAGTCAGCATCAGGCCCTCTGTCCCTTCGGTAAAGGTCAACACACCTTCGTTGCGGTAGGAGTATCGGATGGACTTATTCTGCTTGTCTGCGCGGCGGCTAGCCTTGCCTTTGGTTTGCTGCAATTGTCTGCTCGGCTTTCCGATCAGCTGTTCAACCTCTTGTGGCGACATGCCCAGTTCCAGCCTGGCAAACTTGCTCCCCGCGACGGGACGCCCGACGACGGCGGCTTTTTCGGCTTCCTTCTTCAATGACTCCTGCTTAGTCTGGGCGGGTGAAACTTTGGGCGTGGCTTTGACCGATTTTTCGGACTTGTCCGATATCGGCGGCTGCGATGCACACGCGCTTGCCAACAACGCGACGAGCATGACCAGATACACTTGCTTCATTTGTTACTCCCGTTACGGTGAATGCCTGCTACAACACAGACGCCGTTCATCCTAACTGACACGCGAGTCACGGGCAACCATGTCGATCCGGACATTGCAGTTGCCATGCCTTCACAGAAGGCGTTTAATCGAAGCCAACATGAACATCCGATAAAAAACGCCATGCCAACACTGAATTCTGCCGAACTTCGCCTCACCATAGACCCCGATACGCTGGGGTTCGTTGACACATCCGAACTTCGCGACCTGCCCCAGCTCTGGATCGGTCAGGAACGAGCTGAGGTCTCCGCTCGCTTCGGACTTGAAATGGATCAGGCGGATTACAACCTGTTCGTACTGGGCGAGGTCGGCAGCGGTCGCTCTTCCCTGCTGCAACTCGCCATGCAGGAAGCTGCCGCCAAGCGGGCCACCCCACCCGACTTATGTTACCTGCATAACTTCGATACGCCCGAGCGTCCGCGCGCACTGCGCATGCCCGCCGGTGAAGGACGTTTACTGCGCCAGCATATGGCTCATATGATCAAGGTGTTGCTGACGGAGATTCCGCAACAACTGGACGGACCCGATTTCAAGGCAGAAAGCGAGAACATCGCAAAATCTTATAAAGAAGAAGAATCTCGTACCTTTGCCGAACTGGATGCCTTTGCCGAAGCCCGAAGCTTCTCCATGCATCGCGAATCCGGTCATATGCTGTTCACCCTGCGAGGCAAGAAAGGCCACGCGATGACCGAGGACGAAGTGCTGACGCTGCCCAAGGAAAAACGCGAAGAAATTTCGCAGGCGGAGCAATATCTGCGTGCCGAAATCAATCGCTATTTCGACAAGATCCGCCCGATGGAAAGGGTGATGAACGAAGGTCTCGCGGCCTTGCGCCGTCAACTGGTCAAGCCGCTGCTGGAGCGCGAATTGCAGGAGATACGCACGTCCCTGAAGAAGCAGATCAAGGACACGCTCAAACTCGGCACCTATCTGGATCAGGTCACACACGACATACTCAACAATGTGGAACTGTTCAAAGTGTCCGAAGCCGACGATGAGTTGCGCAAGGAAGTTCTGGGCAGAGTGTTGTCGCGCTATCGGGTTAATCTGGTGGTGGACAACGACGGTCTGCATGGCGCACCGGTAATCATCGCCGACAACCCGCTGTTCCGCTCGCTGTTCGGCAGCATCGAATATCAATCCGAGAACGATGTGTTGATGACGGATTTTTCACGCATCCGCGCAGGCAGCCTGCACAAGGCGCACGGCGGATTTCTGATGCTGCATCTGCGCGATCTGCTGGCCGACGGATTGGTGTGGGAAAAACTGCGGCGTTTCCTGCGCAGCAGTCGCTTGCAGATCGAGGAGCCGGGAACAGCCTACGCTCCAATTGCGGCCGTTTCGCTGGAACCCGAGGCGGTAGATGTGGATGTGAAAATCGTGCTGATCGGCTCGCGTGAACTGTATTACGAATTGCAGGAAGGCGATCCCGAGTTCGCGCGCCGTTTCCGCGTCAAGGTGGACTTCGCCGAACGATTTTTTGCCAGTGAGGAGACGCGCCGCGCTTCGGCAATTTTTGTTGCCCATAGTTGCCAAAAACTGGGCTTGCCGCATTTTTCTGCCGCTGCCGTCGCGCGTCTACTGGAACAGGGGCATCGCGAAGCGGAAGACCGCTCGCGCCAGAGTGCGATCTTCGGCCATGCCGAGGCGCTGATCATGGAGAGCGCTTCGCTATGCAAAACACGCAGCGGTCGTCTGGTCGAGGTGATTGATGTCGAAGCGGCGCTGAACGCTCGCAAGCTGCGCCACGACTATCCCGAACAACGCCTGCACGAATCCATCGCCGAGGGCGATCTGCTGATCTCGCTGCATGGCGAACAGATCGGCCAGCTCAACGGACTGACCGTGGTGGATACCGGCGATTACCAATTCGGCTTCCCAGTGCGGGTGACTGCACGCACTCACGCCGGTGAAGACGGCCTGGTCAACATTGAACGCGAGGTGGAAATGTCCGGCCCCATTCACGACAAGGGCGTGCTCATCCTGAGCAATTTCCTGTCATCGCTATTTGCCCACAATGCCCCGCTCGCACTCAACGCCTCCCTAGTATTCGAACAGGAATACAGCGGCGTGGAAGGCGACTCGGCCTCCTGTGCCGAACTGTACGCCCTGCTCTCCTCGCTTTCCGGCTTACCGCTCAAACAGGGGATCGCGGTGACGGGTGCGCTCAATCAGCACGGCGAAGTGCTGCCGGTGGGCGGCATCAATGAAAAGATCGAGGGCTATTTCAACATCTGCGCCGCCGCAGGGCTGACGGGCGATCAGGGCGTGCTGATTCCGCATCGCAACCAACGCCACCTGATGCTGGATCGAAAGGTGACTGAGGCCGTCGCTCAGGGCTTGTTCCATATTCATACCGTGCACCATATAAGCGAAGGCCTGGAACTGCTGACGGGCTTACCCACCGGCGTCGCCAACGACAGCGGCATCTATCCGCGCGGCAGTGTGCTCAACCAAGCCCAACACACCCTGCTGGCCTATCGCCGCGCCTGCCAAGCCAAGGAAAGCAACAAGACAACACGTAAGCGTTTGCACTGAGCGGAAAGGACAGGATTTTGAGCAGATGATTGGTGCTAAAATTCCCCAGACTCGTTAATACGGCAGACACACCAACATGAATCTCCAGCCTATACCTATCGATGAAATCCCCCTTGGCGTTCCTCTGTCATGGCGAATTTATGACCGTAACGGATATATCGTGTTTGCGAGCGGCGAAACAGTGTCAAGCCGCGAGCAACTGGTAAACCTGTTTTCTGCAGGATTAATGCGCGATGCCGATGCACCGTCCCAACCTCAGGCAAGCAATAGTTGGCCGGAATTCAAGGAAGCCCCCCCTATCGACGGATTCCCCCCCGCTGGCATCAAACCGCACGCGGGCGAACGCATACAGATACGCCTGCTGGATCAGGGATCACAAAACTATTTTGCAGCCCACCTGATCGGTTATATCAGGAACAAAAGTGTACTGGTTACCCGGCCTGTTGCCAGCGGAAGCGACTTCGTCCCGATGGAGGGCAGAAAAGTGGAAGTGCGCATGGTCACCGGCAACAACATCCATGCATTCCAATCCACGATACAGCGCCTGTGCAACAGCCCCAGCCTGTACATGCATCTGGAATATCCGACGGAAGTACACGTGCAGAAATTGCGCAAGTCACCTTGGGCAAAAATGAATCTGGCCGTCACTATCCTGGATACTCAGGGAGGCCGTGAAGCCGGAAGTATCGTTAATCTCAGTTCAGACGGCGCACAACTTCACGCGCCCTCCTCCATCGGCAACCCGGGCGGAAACATACGCTTGTCCTTCCATGCCACAATGGACGAACTGAAAACCACGCTGAACCTTGATGCCACCATCCTGCACATGCACCCGCAGGCCGCCGGTGAAGCTCAATCCCACATGCTGGAATACGGCATCGCATTCCACACCGTCGCCTTCGCCGATGCGCTCTGGCTCAAGGCGCTGGTCTACCGCCATATCGCCGAGGGGGATCTGGCGTAAAGGTAGGAGTTGCAGTTGGCAGTTGGCAGTTGGGGCCAATACACAAGCTTTTAATCGCTGGACAACCATCTCGACATCCTGTGGCATAGCCGGCGATGACGGCCCATTACAGCGTTGTACAGGTGCGTGAACTGCTGGATGCTTTGAATCCAATCACCGATGAGAGCAATAGGACGAACGCTAGCTTGGAGATGCTGTTCAGGGAAAAAGCTGCGTCCCTTCAAAGTCCCTTAAAAAAGAAAATGGGCCAGACCTTTTACAGTCTAACCCATTGATTTATTGGTGCGCCTGACACGATGAACGTGGGCACTTGAACTCAACAATCACCCTCCCTTAATGTCACCATACAAGAGGTTAACCTGACAATACCTTAGCTTTCTAAGTTCTGTGGCTAGGTTGGCCTTATTGTTAATTTCCAACTTTGCATAGATATTGTTTAAATGGCATCCGCCCGAACACTGTCCGAGCAAACACCCTCCAAACTTTATGACTCTACCGCGGCCACCAAGGCACGTTTCTCGCCCTTTCCTATGGTCATCAAGTCCCACACCAGCAGCACGAAGCCCACGGCGAACATTACGCCGAACAGTTCACGCCACCACATCCCCTGAACAAACCACGGGTGTGCTTGTGCGGCGAAATAGCCCACCCAAGTGGAGCCTTCGATGGCGCGTTCGATCTGCGACTGAACATAGCCGGAGATTAGCATGGACACCGTCATGCCGACCATACCCAGATTAAGCAGGCCCAGCGACCATTTCCATTTCCAGCCGTTGCCCGGCAAATCCCCCGCCATCCACACACCACCGCGCCAATGCTGCACTGCCAGATAGAACATAGCGATAATGATGGTGGCGTAGGCACCGAAGAAGGCGAGGTGACCGTGCGAGGCCGACCATTGCGTGCCGTGGGTATAGAGATTGATCTGCGGCAGAGTGTGCATGAAGCCCCACACGCCCGCACCGAAGAAGTTACCGAAGGCATGTGCAATCAGCCAGGCCATGGTCGGATGGTTGGAGTTCTTCGCATGGCGCGCACCCGCGTCGAACACCGCATGTACCACCATCGCCACCAACGGGATGGGTTCCAGTGCGGAAAAGAAGCCGCCGATACTGAACCAGTATTCCGGTGTGCCGATCCAGAAGTAATGGTGACCCAAACCGAGAATGCCGGAACCAAACATCAGTGCCACTTCAATATACAGCCAAGTCTCGACAATCTTGCGGCGCACACCCAGCACTTTCATCAGTCCATAGGCCATGATGCAGGCGACCATTACTTCCCAAGTTGCCTCCACCCACAGATGTATCACCCACCACCACCAGTATTGATCGATGGAGATGTTCGTGGTGTAGAACATGCCGGCCAGATAGATGCCGAACAGGGCCAGCATGTCCAGCACCAGTACGCCAGCGATGCCGGTGTAGTGGCCTTTGCTGAAGGTGGCGGCGACGTTGTAGAACACCACCAGCACACTCACCACGATGCCGATGTCGGCCCAGCGCGGTGCCTCGATGTACTCGCGCCCTTCATTAATCAGCCAGATAGTCGATTCCTTGCCCGGGCCAATCTGCACGAACAGATAAACCAGCACTACCACGGTGACCGCTGCGGTTAGAACCCAGAAAATCAGGTTGCCCAATTTGAGTCCGACCACTTCATGCTGCGACTCTTCTTCCAACAGCCAGTACACCGAGCCAAGGAAGCCGTACAGCATCCACACCACAAGTGCATTGATATGCACCATGCGGTTAACACTAAAATCCAGAATGCCGTAAAGAAAGTCCGGATACAGGTATTGTAGTCCGGCGAGTAGGCCGAAAATTACCTGTGCGCCGAACAGCGTAATCGCCACGGTGAAATACTTCACCGCCAGTTTTTGCCCACCGTTCAGGTTGGCGCTGTCACATACTCCTAGCGTAGCCATGATCAATTCTCCTGTTCGATGGATTTGAAGTTATAGGGGAAGCCGTTGGTATCTATGCTAGACATCCATTTCAGGAAAGCCACCACGCCGTGCACTTCTTCATCGGTGATACCGAGATTAGGCATGCGTCTTCCCATACTGTTGTGTAACTTGTCGGTAGGATCTTTAAGGAAGGCGACCATCTGCTCTTCACGGATCTCCTTGGTGCCCCAGTATTGATCCAGCCAAGCCTTGGTCAGATCGGGTGCGTAATAAGCACCGTTTCCAAGCAGGGTGTGGCAGCTCATGCAATTTTTTGCCTGCGTAGTCAGCTTGCCCAGCTTGACCAGCGCCTCGGCTTCTTCTGCATTCAGCACCTTGCCGAACAGCGGCTCCTCCACACCCAGCACTGGCACCTGAACCATGCGCTTCTCATCAAACTTGTATTCAATGCGATGGTTTATCGCGGTATAGGCCGGCACGCGCGTCGAGCCTGCGGATATCTGCGGCAGGGTATCCATGGTCAACAAGATCAGGATAACAAAAGACCCCCCCGTCACCCAGATTGCCGCCTTTCGCCAGAACGACTCTGACGCCCACCATTGATTCGCTGACATGGGACTCTCCTTAATTTTGTTTATGAATGATTGACTGGTTCAGCCTGATGATTCTTTTCCTCGCCTGCATGCGTACCGATACACAGATGCCAAATCGCATGTGGCGCAAACAGGTAACCGATCAGCATGAATATGACGACTCCCTGCCACAGCGGATGTGTGGTCAGGTTGGCGGCACTCGCCAGCACAAGTGCGGAAACAAATAGACCGCCATAGGACAGATAAGCCATCAGCATCAGACGGGGTACTTGGCGGATACGGGAATAAGCGAACAGCAACGCATACAGTGCGCCAAGCATAATCACCATCGCCGACGAAAAGAAGATTGTGAAAAAGTTGGCGAGGCTAGCTGGCTCGATCATAATTACCCACCTGATGCAATTGATTCAATTTCAATCAATGTATTCCAGTTTTTAATATGATGCAAGCCCAATGAATGTATTAATACATAAACACACAATTGCGGTACTAGGCTATAAACCGCATCTGAAGCCAAAGGAATTGCCATGCAACTTAATTTATCCACTGACATCGCCTTGCGCACACTAATCTATCTTGGCCAAAAAGGTGCACCTGCCACCATCGCCGAGGTATCAGGTGCCTTTGACATCGCCAAGACGCACTTAATGAAAGTGGTGATGACCTTGGTTGCTCAGGGTCTGGTCCTCAGTGAGCGCGGTCGCAACGGTGGGATACGTCTGGCATGTGATGCAAAAGACATCCGTCTTGGTGACGTAGTGCAACAGATGGGACCCTGCATGACTTTGGTATTCTGCATACGTGAAGATACGGACGATACAGCCTGTCCGTTGTTGCCTAGCTGCAGGCTAAAAAAAGCTTTCAGCAAAGCACAGGAAGCCCTCCTCGCCTCGCTGAATGAAAGCACATTGAGCGACCTAATTCCAAGGCGCCCCATCCGGCAATAATGTCGAATATCGCCAACAGGTATTGTCAGGTTAACTTTAACAAAAAGTAACAATCCTACTCAACGCATCAAAATTAAATTTCCAAACCACATACGTGGCGCCCTAATGCCTAGCATCACCGGCAGACAAAAAACGAAGATGGGGTTGTGAGCGCCATAAAGGCGCGATTGCTCGATGAGCGCGTCCAGCGCGAATGCTCTACCGGGGAGCCGACAACGTGAAAAATGATGCGGCAGCATTATTTTTAGGGAGCCCCAGCGAACAATCGGGGGCGATGCATGCTAGACTAAAGTTAGACGTTCCATTTTGAATTCGCCAATTTAAATCCCAGTATTATGGACTACACAAAATTGCTCTCTATCGCTCTTGATGAGGCACGGAGCGGGCTTGTCGAAGGCGGTGTTCCGGTTGGCGCAGCGCTGTTTTCCGCTGACGGTACATTGTTGGGGCGTGGTCGCAATCGCAGGGTGCAGGAGGGCGATCCTTCGATACATGGTGAAACCGATGCATTTCGCAAGGCCGGTCGCCAAAAAACCTATCGCGACAAAATTCTGGTCACCACGCTTGCGCCCTGT
>JBBQXA010000061.1:0-15150 GCA_038210095.1 Burkholderiales bacterium | reverse complement strand
AACAAGTCCATACACGGCGCCCCTGCAGGCTATTCCTTTATTCACAAGGGCTGCCACTGGGGTTCATGCACGAATGCTGAGGGAAATGAGCGCAGACAGGTTGGCTCAATATTGGAAGCGAAAAGCAGCTGGAGCACTACTCACACGGATTCCGGTGTCTACAATGTGGCCTACGATATCTGGTTTCACTCGACGCCAGTGCCGATCGGGCAGCCAGACGGAGCGGAGCTGATGATTTGGTTAGCCTATAAGGGCGCGATTCAACCGGTTGGATCATTGCTGGAGTCTGCGGTCTCGGTGGACGGGGCGATGTGGGATGTGTGGGCTGGCTGGAACGGAAAAAATAGTGTTATTACCTACGTTCGCGTCGATAGCGTGGAGTCGGTTAACGATCTGAGCATCAAGTCCTTCATTGCCGATGGTGTCGCCAGAAACTACATCAAGGATGACTGGTACCTGATTTCTGTCGGGGCGGGCTTCGAAATATGGAAAGGCGGGGAGGGACTCGTGTCGAATTCCTTTTCTCTGCAACTGCAATAACTCTGGCACAAAACAGCTCAGCCTGCTCCATTCAGGTACGTGCTAGACCTTCTTCACAAATTCCGATTTCAACTGCATCGCGCCGATACCATCGATCTTGCAGTCGATGTCGTGGTCACCGTCTACCAAGCGGATGTTCTTTACCTTGGTGCCGACCTTGACGACTGATGAGGAACCCTTGATTTTCAGATCCTTGATGACGGTAACGCTATCGCCGTCGGTCAGCACGTTGCCGTGCGCATCGCGAATAACGCGTGTTTGTTCGTTGCTCTCGGCGGCGACTTTTGGCCATTCATGCGCACATTCCGGACAGACGTATATTTCGCCGTCTTCGTAGGTAAATTCAGAACTGCACTGGGGACATTTGGGCAAGCTTGCCATGGGGTATCCTTAATTTGAGAATGTTTTCATCGGAGAAAACAGATTAAATAATCTATGGTTTGGAGGGGCGGTAAATTGTCCGTTTCTGGCTTGTCGCCGCGCCTAGAACTCCAGTTCTTCGCCTTCGCGTGCCAGACGCACGTCCAGTCCGTTGAGATTATGGACATGGCGCGCCATGGCGGCGGCGAATACCCGCTCCAGTTCATCGTCGGAACGGGTGGGTTCATGGTGGGTGCAATACAGAATTTTTACGCCCGCCGCGACCGCCAGTTCAATGCAGCTATCGAAAGTGCCATGCCCCCAGCCTGTTTTCGACGGGTACTCTTCAATCGAGTAGGAGCTGTCGGCGATCAGTACATCTACGTTCCGAATGGCTTCGATAATTGAGTTTTGCTGAATCTCAATGAGCTGCGCATATTCGGCATGGGTGTCGTCGTCTAGCGTATAGATATTGATGTGGGGCTCATGGTCGCCAGTAAAGAATAGCGACTTGCCGTTGCTTTCCACGCGATAGCCGAAGTTGACCACCGGATGATTGAGCATGACGGGGGTGACTTTGGCCTTGCCTACGGTGATGGGCTCATTCGGCTTGACGGTGACATACTCGATGCGGGATTTGATTTCATCTTCGCGTACTGGGAAAAAACTGTATTGCATCTGTACGTTCATGATGCGTTCTGGGCCGGAACCGCTGATCGGATCGTACGCGCCATAGAGGCAAAGTTTGTTGCCGGGAATGAAAATCGGAATAAAGAACGGCAGCCCCTGAATATGATCCCAGTGGCTGTGTGTGTTGAAGATATGGGCCGTGACGGGCAGCGACTTGAGCAGCGTTTGCGACAGGGGAATGATGCCCGTGCCGCCATCCAGAATAATCAGGTCGTCCTCAGCCGAGCGGACTTCGATGCAGGTGGTGTTGCCGCCATATCGTACCGTGTTCGGGCCGGGGGAAGGATAGGAGCCGCGTACACCCCAGAATTTCATTTTCACTCGTTGCTCTCCCTGCTGGCATTTGCGTAAAGTGTCGCCTCTTCCACCAGTTTGGAGAGGTCCCCGAGGCGGGCAATCAGCTCATCCAGCGTACTGCCGCCGAAACGTGCAGCCAGCTCTGCTGGCAGTTCTTCTACCATGGAATATCCGCTAGAGGGAAAGCCCAGTTGCTTGCTGATCTGATTCGCGACGAATACGCAGGCATCAATGCCGGAATGGCTGGGTGGAGATGCGTGATGATCTTTGATAAGGGAGGAGATTCCGGAGGGGAATTGCCATTTTTCGATTAGCATCGCGCCAACCACGGTATGGTCGATGCCGAGTATCTCCTGCTCTGCTTCATATAACGAGATGGATTCTTCCTCGCTTTTTTGCAGTACCCGTTTGAACTCTTCCGTCATGAACTCGGCGAACACGACTTTGCCGAAATCGTGCAGCAGTCCCGCGATATAGGCATCGGTCGGGTCGGCGTTGATGGCGGGAAATTTTTGTGACAGCAGTCTAGCCAGACTGGCGGTGGTGAGCGAGTGCAGCAGATAGCGCTGCATGTCGAATCCGGCGGCATTCTCATGCGGCAGGGTGCCCATCGCGGCGAAAGACAGGGCCATATTCTTGACCGTGTTCAGTCCCAGATAGACCACGCACTGATTGACCGAGGTGATTTGGGTGGGGAAGCTGTAATACGCCGAATTGAGCACACGCAGCAGCTTCATGGTCATGATCGGGTCTTTTTCGATGACCGCAACCAATTCCTTGGGTGAGCAATTAATGTCGCGCGACAGCTCCAGAATGCGTTGTACGCTTTTCGGGAAGGCCGGCATGCTTTCGACCGCGGAAGCAAGTTTTTGGTGTAATTCGGTAGATATTTCTGGCATGGCGTGCATTGTACAAATATTTCGCAGTTCCCGAACATTTATTCGGGCCCGCTTACTGTTGTGCAATCATGTTGTTGTGGGGTTAATAAGGCCATTCCTGAAAGGGGTGGCTCGCAACAGATATTGCTAGTCTGGACGGTTTTATTGCCCGTACTCATTCCGGCATGACGCAGTTCGATTATCCGGATTGCTTTTTGGCACTGCCGCGCACTTGCGCTGCAGGATATTTATTTTCATTTGTGGTTATTTTTTTCAGTGCGCTATCGTATAGGTCTACACCGAGCCGGTCCGACAAGCGTACCAGATACAACAGACAATCAGCCAGTTCTTCGCTGACGGCCTGCTGGGTGTCCTCCGGTAGCGCGGAAGACTGCGCCTCGGTCAGCCACTGGAAATGCTCCATCAGTTCCGCGACCTCGACCATCAGCGCCATGCTCAGATTCTTGGGCGAGTGGAACTGCTCCCAGTCGCGCTCCTCGGCAAAGGTGCGCAGCTTGTCACGCAGACTCTTCAGGTCGGATGGCGGGAGAGGAGCGGGCCGGTTCTGCATATCGTGGTACTAGAGCGATTTATGAACTTTGATAATGCCGCGATCATCGCTGCTGGTCTTGTCGCTGAAACCCATGCGGCGGATCAGTTTGAGCATGTTGTGGTTGTTGCTCAATACCTCCCCCTCCATGGTTGTGAGGCCGTAGTCGCGCGCGGCTGCCATCAACGAGGTCATCAGTTTCTGGCCCAGTCCCTTGCCCTGCGTGTTGTCCGCTACCGCGAGCGCAAATTCGCAGGAGTCGCCGTCCGGGTTGATCGCATAGCGCGCAACGCCCAGCTCGACTTCTGTTCCTTCTTCGCCGGTCACGGCCACCAACGCCATTTCGCGGCTGTAGTCGATCTGGGTGAAACGCACCAGCATGTTCTCATTCAGTTCATGCATGCTCTTCATGAAACGGAAGTATTTGGACTCTTCCGACAGTTCATGTACGAAGCGTTGCACTAGTTCGGCGTCTTCGGGACGTATCGGACGGATGGTGATATTGGTTCCGTCGGCGAGTTGCCACTGGCTGACCAGATGGGTGGGGTAGGGGTGGATCGCCATATGTGCATAGCGCTCCGAGCTGGGCTGGCGATATTCCACCACCACGCGTGCGTCCGCAGCCAGTGCACCGTGCTCGTCCAGAATCAGCGGATTGATGTCCATTTCCTTGAGTAGCGGCAATTCGCACATCATCTCAGAGACGCGCAGCAGCACGTCTTCCAGCGCCGCCACGTTGGCAGGCGGCAGGTTGCGGAACTGGCCCAGCATCTTGGCGATGCGGGTTCCCTGTATCAGCTCTTTGGCGAGGAAGGAGTTCAGTGGAGGCAGTGCAACGGCGCGGTCGCCCATGATCTCGACGGCAGTTCCACCCGCGCCGAAAGTGATGACCGGGCCAAATACCGGGTCGCTGGTCACGCCTATCATCAGCTCGCGCCCATTCGGTTTGACGATCATGGGCTGGATGGAAATGCCGTCCACTTTTGCATTCGGACGGTTGCGATTCACGTTGTCGATGATGTGCTGGTAGGCCGCGCGCACCTCATGGGCATTGTTCAGGTTGAGCATCACGCCACCCGCATCGCTCTTGTGGGTGATGTCGTGCGAGTTCACTTTCATTGCAATCGGGAATCCCAGTTGCTGTGCAATCAGTAATGCCTCGTTGGGTGAATGTGCAACCATGGTGCGCGCCACAGGAATGTGGAAGGCAGACAGCAGTGCCTTGGACTCCATCTCGGTCAGCACTTTGCGATGTTCCTGCATCGCGCCTTCGATGATGAGACGCGCGCTTTCCACGTCCGCCTCGATAGGGTGAGACGAGGGGCCGGGCATCTGCATCAAAAACTTCTGGTTGCGATAGTAGGCGGACAGGTGAGAGAACACTTCAACGGCAGGCTCCGGTGTGCGGAAGTGTGGGCGATGCGCTTGCGAGAAGGCCTCGCGCGCCTCGGATACCTGAGACTCACCCATCCAACAGGTTAGCAGCGGCTTGCTGTGACTGTCTGCCAGTGCGATCAGCGCTTGCGCCGATTCCAACGGCTTGGTCATCGCCTGCGGGGTAAGGATGGCGAGTACGCCGTCCACGTTGTCATCTTCCAGGCAGGCCTTCACGGCATGATGGTAGCGATCCGCCTGCGCGTCGCCGATGATATCCACCGGATTACTGTGTGGCCAATTGGGCGGCAGATGCTGGTTGAGATATGCGATGGTCGCGTCCGACAGTGTCGCCATGGTCAAGCCCAGATCGACAGTGCGGTCGGTTGCCATCACGCCGGGGCCGCCGCCATTGGTGACGATGGCGAGACGGTCTCCCACCGGGCGGAAGCCGCAGGATAGCGCCTTGGCGGCGGTAAAAAGCTGCGTGACGGTCTGTACCCGCACCACGCCCGCACGACTGACGGCAGCATCGAATACATCGTCTGCGCCCACCAGCGAGGCGGTGTGTGACATCGCCGCCTTGGAGCCCGCAGCATGACGGCCTACTTTGATTAGGATCACCGGCTTGATGCGCGCAGCGGCGCGTATCGCGCTCATGAAGGTGCGCGCATTGCGGATACCTTCGATGTACATCAGGATGCTATGGGTGTTGGGGTCTGAGATCAGAAAGTCGAGTATCTCGCCGAAGTCCACATCGGTGGACGAGCCCATGGATACTACGCTGGAAAAGCCAACATCATTGCTTTGCGCCCAGTCCAGAATCGCGGTACACAGCGCACCGGATTGCGACACGAAGGCGATGTTGCCGGCATTTGCGCCGCCCTTGTTGAAGGTTGCATTCAGACCGATGGAGGGGCGCATGATGCCGAGGCAGTTGGGGCCGATCAGGCGGATGCCGTAACGCTTGGCTGCTTCGATCAACTGTTTTTCCAGTGCGATACCTTCCGCTCCTGCTTCGCCGAATCCCGCTGTGATGATGACGGCGGCCTTTACGCCATGGATGCCGCATTGTTCGATGATGCCCGGCACGGTCTGCGGCGGGGTGGCGATGACCACCAGTTCCACCGGCTCGCCGATATCGGCGATGCTGGCGTAGGCGCGCTTACCTTGCACCTCCGGGCTCTTGGGATTGATAGGGTAGAGTTCTCCCTGAAAGCCGCTTTCCAGCATGTTCTGAAATACGATCTGGCCAACAGCGTCGGTGCGCTCACTGGCACCAAATACGGCAACTGATTTGGGAGAAAATAGCGTACTGAGGTAATGCTTGCCCATGATTTTTCACTTCTTGATATGAATTCGTTGGGTATGATAACACCGTCGCTTCACCTATCTGACCATCATGCAGACTGCCTACATCACTCATCCGCTCTGTCTGAAGCACGACATGGGCGCAGATCATCCTGAGTCCCCAGCGCGTATTCACGCGATTGAAGACATGCTGATCGCCTCCGGCCTGTTCGATTTTTTGCAACAGCATGAAGCGCCGGAAGCGACCCGAGAGCAATTGTTGCGCGTTCACGATGCAGGCTATCTGGATTTTATCGCGGCGGCTGCCCCGCAGCAGGGTAGATTGCTGCTTGATGGCGATACTGAGATGAATCCTTACACGTATCTGGCCGCATTGCGTGCGGCCGGAGCGGCAGTGCTGGCGGTCGATTTGATGATGGCGGGTAAGGTGGAAAATGCTTTCTGTAATATCCGTCCGCCCGGTCATCACGCCGTGCGCGGTCAGGCGATGGGATTCTGCATATTCAACAACGTCGCGGTTGCGGCGGCGCATGCGCTGGAGCACTACGGCTTGCAGCGTGTCGCCATCGCCGATTTTGATGTGCATCATGGCAACGGCACGGAAGATATCATTCGCGACGACCCGCGAGTGCTGCTGTGCTCCACCTTTCAGCATCCTTTCTATCCCCATCTCGGCGCGGACAGTAGCAATGATCATATCGTCAACGTGCCGCTGGCGGCGGGTACGGGCAGCGAGGGTTTTCGTGCAGCGGTGACGCAGCACTGGCTACCCGCGCTGGAGGATTTCAAACCCGAGTTACTGTTGATCTCCGCAGGTTTCGATGCGCACCGTGATGACGATATGTCCATGCTGGGATTGCTCGATGCCGACTACGCCTGGGTCACGCAGCAATTGAAGGTAGTTGCCGCGCAGCACGCAAAATTGCGCATTGTTTCTGTTCTTGAAGGCGGCTACGACTTGCCCTCGCTGGCGCGCAGTGCTCATGCACACATCAAGGCGCTGAGCGGATTGTGAGTTGAATTGGGTGTAAAGAGGGCTGCTTTTCGGGCAATCTCGATGTATGCCAAATGGTATGATTCGCACTGTCCCGGCGTGGTCACATGAATTACGCCTAAAAGAACGTACAGAGTGAATGGTAAGCAAATGAAAAGCAGTGAGATTCGTCAGCAGTTCCTAGATTATTTCGCCTCCAAGGGCCATGCCGTGGTCGCGTCCAGCTCGCTGGTTCCGCATGAAGATCCGACCCTGTTGTTTACCAATGCGGGCATGAATCAATTCAAGGATGTATTCCTCGGTTTTGACAAGCGCCCCTATACCCGCGCTGCGTCCAGCCAGAAATGTGTGCGCGCAGGCGGCAAGCACAACGATTTGGAGAACGTGGGCTATACCGCCCGCCACCACACCTTCTTCGAAATGCTGGGCAATTTCAGCTTCGGCGATTACTTCAAGCAGGACGCGATCAAGTACGCGTGGGAGCTGCTCACCGAAGTGTTCAAGCTGCCCAAGGACAAGCTCTATGTGACCGTGTATGCCGAGGATGACGAGGCTTACGACATCTGGACGAAAGAGATGGGGTTGGCTCCTGAGCGCGTGATCCGCATCGGCGACAACAAGGGCGCGCGCTACGCCTCCGACAACTTCTGGATGATGGGTGACACCGGCCCCTGCGGCCCCTGCACCGAAATCTTCTACGACCACGGCGATCACATCCCCGGCGGACTGCCCGGCACGCCGGAGGAAGACGGCGACCGCTACATCGAAATCTGGAACAACGTGTTCATGCAATTCAATCGTGACGAAGCGGGCGTGATGCATCCGTTGCCCAAGCCCAGCGTCGATACCGGCATGGGGCTGGAGCGCATCTCGGCGGTGTTGCAGCATGTGCATGCCAACTACGAAATTGATATTTTTCAGGCGTTGATTAACAAGGCCGCAGAATTAACTCATTGTGCTGACCTTGATTCGCCCTCGCTCAAAGTGCTGGCCGATCATATTCGCGCCTGCTCGTTCCTGATCGCCGATGGCGTGATCCCCGGCAACGAAGGGCGCGGTTATGTGTTGCGCCGGATCATTCGCCGCGCGATACGGCACGGTTACAAACTGGGGGCGCGTGACGCGTTCTTCTACAAGATGGTGCCGGACTTGGTGGAACAGATGGGTGCTGCCTATCCAGAACTGGTCGCCGAGCAGGTGCGCGTGATGGATATTTTGAAGCAGGAGGAGGAGCGCTTCTTCACTACTATTGAGCATGGTATGACCATCTTGGAATCGGAATTGAAGGTAGTCCTCAATCATGCGTTTACCACGGTGCGAAATGGGCTTCCAATTTATAGAACTGGAAATGCCCAAAGTGGCTTTGAGTTTATTTCCACTGGGGGAACCAACACTAGAGCTTTGGCGCATACGGCGCATCAAGGGACATCAGATGAGAAGCCGTGCGTTCTGATTCCGGCAAATGGTGCGACTAACACTACCAATGGCAACAACATGTATGAGGATTGGTGGGGATTGGATATTTCTCCGGCAGGAACAAGAATTAGGCAGTGGATACAGTCGCTGAATAAGCAATTTGGTGTGGGAATCTTGTCCGGTGAAACTGCATTCAAATTGCACGATACCTACGGTTTTCCTCTCGACCTGACGCAGGATGTATGTCGCGAACATGGCGTGAGCGTTGACACTGCTGCCTTCGACAAAGCGATGGCACAGCAAAAAAATCAAGCGCGTTCAGCCGGTAAATTCAAGATGGCGGCCAACCTTGAATATACCGGTGCGGCGACCACTTTCCACGGCTACGACACACTGGAACATAAAGGCAACATCCTCGCGCTATACAAGGACGGCACAGCAGTGAACGAATTGTCCGAGGGCGAAATGGGTGTGGTGGTGCTGGACAATACGCCGTTTTACGCCGAATCAGGCGGTCAGGTCGGCGACTGCGGCGAGTTGCGCAGCGTGCATGGCATTTTTGCGGTCGAAGATACGCAGAAAATTCAGGCCACAGTATTCGGTCATCACGGGACGGTTACGACCGGCAAGCTCTCCATCGGCAACGGCGTAACCGCCAAGGTAGATGTCGCGGCGCGCGCGCGCATCGTGCGCAACCACAGCGCCACGCACCTGATGCACAAGGCGCTGCGCGAAGTGTTGGGGTCACATGTGCAGCAAAAAGGTTCGCAAGTTGATCCCGACAAGACCCGCTTCGACTTCGTGCATACGCAGCCGATGAGCGATGATGAGATTCGTCGCGTGGAGAGCATCGTCAACGCGGAAATTCTCGCCAACGCCGAATGCCAAGCGCAAGTGATGGGCATCGAAGACGCGCAGAAATCCGGTGCGATGATGCTGTTCGGCGAGAAATACGGCGACGAAGTGCGCGTGCTGAGTATCGGTAGCTCGAAAGAATTGTGCGGCGGTGTTCATGTCAAACGTACCGGCGACATTGGCCTGTTCAAGATCGTGGCCGAAAGCGGCGTGGCAGCGGGTGTGCGGCGCGTCGAAGCGGTAAGCGGCGAAGGCGCGCTGACGCTGGTGCAGCAGCAAGAGCAGCAACTGCAAGAAGTGGCGGGCGCAGTAAAGTCCACGCCGCAGGAAGCCGCGACACGCATCGCGCAGATACTCGACAACGTGAAGTCGCTGGAAAAAGAACTGGCCGTACTGAAATCCAAACTGGCTTCATCGCAAGGCGACGATCTGCTTACTCAGGCGCAGGAGATCAACGGCGTGAAGGTGCTGGCCGCGTTGCTCGAAGGTGCGGACGCGGCGACCCTGCGCGAGACCATGGACAAGCTGAAAGACAAACTCAAGACGGCGGCTATCGTGCTGGCGTCGGTTGTGGATGGCAAGGTGTCATTGGCTGCCGGTGTGACGGCGGATGCGACTGGCAAGGTTAAAGCCGGTGAGTTGGTGAACTTCGTCGCCCAACAGGTCGGCGGTAAAGGCGGCGGCAGGCCGGACATGGCGATGGCTGGCGGCACGCAACCGGAGCATCTGGCTACGGCGCTAGCTTCTGTTGCAGCGTGGGTGCAGGGCAAGTTGTAGTGGGTAGATAACTCGAACTTGGGAGAATAGGGTGAGCGCTAAGGTTGCTAATACATTGCCGGTTCGGAATGTGTTGTTGATAGAGGATGATGCAACCATGCTGGCGTGGGCGCAGCAGGTGGTTGCGGATTCCGCTAAGCGTATTGAACTGACCGTGCTGTCGGTTGATGGTGCCGTTCCCCAGTGGTTGAGTGGTGTGACACGCAATCAACTGCCTCACCTCATTCTGCTGGACTTGAAGCTGCCCAAGCTTGATGGCCTCGCCGTTTTGCGCACCCTGCGCTCCAACATCGCGACGCGTGAGATTCCTATCGTGGTGTATTCCGGTGAATACATTCAGGCCGATGTGCTGATGGCCTATCAGGTGGGTACAAACAGCTTCGTCGCCAAACCGGACAGTCCCGAGATGTTCGCCGATTTCCTTGCCGAGCAACTGAACTACTGGCTTCAACCCCGCCAGCGGGAGCTGTCGCTCAGCGTAAAGTAACCGGTTCCAGTCTCTCGCAATATCTGTTCTGAGGCTGGAGGCGCCACGTTCCAACGTGGTATTTTTTTCGTATTTCAAATCAGAACGGCAGATGCAGTACTGGGTTGGCGTTCAGCAGCACGCGGCGGAAATCGTCCTCGATGCGGTGCAGGGCGGCGACGGTATCAGCTTCAAATCTCAGGGTGATGGCCGGTGTGGTGTTGGAGGCGCGCATCAGGCCGAAGCCGTCGGCGTATTCGACGCGCAGGCCGTCTAGGGTGATGACTTCCTGGTGATTGGCGAAATGGGCTTCCCGTGCGACTCGCTCGATCAACGCGTTACTCTCGCCTTCCTGTAGTTTGATGTGTAATTCGGGTGTGCTGATTGCATTGGGCAGCGCGTTCAATGTCGCACTCGGGTCAGCGACCCGGCTCAGAATTTCCAGCAGTCTGGCACCGGCATACAGGCCGTCGTCGAAACCGTACCAGCGTTCCTTGAAGAACACGTGCCCGCTCATCTCTCCGCCCAGCAGCGCGCCGGCTTCATTCATCTTTGCCTTCATCAGCGAATGGCCGGTTTTCCACATTATTGGGTTGCCCCCGTGTTCGCGTATCCATGAGAACAGGTGACGGGTGGACTTTACGTCGAAGATGATGTCAGCACTCGGATTGCGCGCCAATACATCGGCGGCGAACAGCATCAGCTGACGATCCGGGTAGATGATTTTGCCATCTGCGGTGACCACGCCCAAGCGGTCGCCATCGCCGTCAAAGGCCAGTCCCAGTTCGTTGCCGTTGTGTTTGAGTTCGCTTATCAGGTCTTGCAGGTTGTGCGGATCGGAAGGGTCTGGATGATGGTTGGGGAAGTTGCCATCCACGTCGCAGTACATCTCCTGTACGGTGCAGCCCAGCATTCGATATAGCTTGGCGGCGAAGTCGCCTGCCACGCCGTTGCCGCAGTCCACCGTGATTTTCATATGGCGTGCGAGTTTGATGTCGTGAGCAATGCGCGTCAGATATTCTGTCGTAATGTCGTGTCGTGTATAGCTGCCTGAACCATGACTCAGGTTGCCGGACTCTATACGTTCGCGTAGCGACTGGATGGCGTCGCCGGACAATGTTTCATCCGCCAGCACTATTTTCAGTCCGTTGTACTCGGGCGGGTTGTGGCTACCGGTAATCATCACTGCGCAATGGGTGTTGAGTTGATAAGCGGCAAAGTAGGCCATCGGTGTTGCGACCCTGCCCAGGTCGATCACGTCGACACCGCTGTTCTGTATGCCACGGGCCAGTGCCAGTGCAAAGTCGGGGCCGGACAGTCTGCCGTCGCGGCCTATGGCGATGATCGTTTGCTGGCGTGCTAAAGCCTCGGAGCCGATGGCGTGACCTATCTGTTCGATGATGTCCGCAGTCAGTGTTTTGCCGACAATGCCGCGTATGTCGTAGGCCTTGAAGATTTCATGCGGCATTGAGGTCATGGCTACTCCGTCAGCAGGGGTTGCAGTTTCAGCCAGACGCTATCGGGTGTGAGTTGCTTCATGCAGTTGAAATGTCCTAGCGGGCACTCGCGTTTGAAGCAGGGGCTGCAGGGCAGATCGAGTTGCATGACGAGCGCCTTATCCGAGAGCGGCGGAGTGAATTTTGGGCTGCTGGAGCCGAAGATGGCCAGTATGGGGCGCTCCAGTGCGGCAGCCATATGCATCAGGCCGGAATCATTGCTGACCACCAGTTTTACGCAGGAAAGCAGTGCGATGGCATCGCCCAGATCGGTACGTCCGCACAGATTGGTGCAGGAGTCTCCGCTGAGGTTGTTGATTTCATCTGCGACGGCCTTGTCCTTGGCTGAACCGAACAGCCAGACCGCATAGCCCTGTGCGACTAGGCGTTGTGCTAAATCGGCGTAATAGGCAGGTGGCCAGCGTTTCGCAGGGCCGTATTCAGCGCCGGGGCAGAAGGCTGCGACGGGGCGATTCAGCGTCAGTTCTAGCTTATGTAGTGCGCTGTCGCGTTGCGCATCGGAGACGGAAAGTTTCGGGTTGGGCAGCGGGCGGGTGATAACGCCATCGCGCTCTTCGGCCAGTTGTGCGAAGCGCTCCACCATCAGTGGCAGCACCTGCTTGTCCAGCTTGCGCACATCGTTGAGCAGGCCGTAACGCATTTCACCGACGAAGCCGGTGCGCAAGGGAATGCCCGCGAAGAACGATACCAGTGCGGATTTCAGCGAGTTGGGGGTAACGACGGCCTGGTTGTAGCCTTCACGGCGTAATTCGCGTCCTAGGCGGTAACGTTCCCCCAGTTGCAGCGCGCCATGCGGGAATGGGTTGATGAGCACATCGTGAACCTCGGGCATCTGGCGTAGCAGCTGTTCGGTCCACGGCGGAGCCAGTACGTCGATACGACAGTTCGAATGGCGTTGAGTAAACCGTTGCAGCATGGGCTGCATCAACATGCAGTCGCCGACCCAGCTTGGTGCGATAACGAGAATTTTATACATTCTGCATATGCCGATTCGCTGGCGGGATGGTCAGGAGATCGGGATAAGAGAGGCGGTTAGTGAAACACTGATTAATTCCATTGTCGCGAGGAATGCAGTGACGTGGCAATCGATAACTATTTGATGTTGCGTAAATTATGGATTGCTTCGCTACGCTCGCAATGACGACGCGGTAGTTAATCAGCATCTCCTTAGTGATGGCTGTGAGGCATTTCGCCTTTGAATTTGTATACCGTCCCGCAATACGGGCAGCGCTCCTCGCCGTGCTTGAGCGAGATGGATACCTTGGGATGGGCATCCCAGATGCTCATGTTCGGCATCGGGCAGGTCAGCGGCAGATCTTTCGCCGTGACTTCGATATAACGCTGGGTTATCGCTTGTTTGCTCACGTTGCTCCTCCTTAGTATTTTTTTATACGTAGCTCAACCAGTCGGTGTGCTGCGGATGTCTACCTGCCACACAGTCGAAATACGCCTTTTGCAGACGCTCGGTGATCGGACCGCGGCTGCCTTTGCCAATCTGACGTTGGTCCAGTTCACGGATAGGCGTGACTTCGGCGGCGGTACCGGTGAAGAAGGCTTCCTCGGCGCAGTAGATTTCGTCGCGTGTGATGCGCTTCTCGATCACTTCGATATCCATTTCCTTGGCCAGCGTGATGATGGAATCGCGCGTGATACCTTCCAAGCAGGAGGTCAGATCAGGTGTGTAGAGCTTGCCCTTCTTCACGATGAAGATGTTCTCGCCCGCGCCTTCGGCTACGTAGCCGTCTACATCCAACAGCAGCGCTTCATCGTAGTTGTCGTTGGCAACTTCCTGATGCGCAAGGATGGAGTTCGCGTAGGTGGTCACCGACTTCGCACGACACATGTTCACGTTGACGTGATGGCGGGTGAAGCTCGACGTCTTGACGCGTATGCCTTTTTCCATGCCTTCTGCGCCGAGGTAGGCTCCCCAAGGCCAAGCTGCAACCGCGACATGGGTGGACAGTGTCGTGGCGGCGATGCCCATCGCCTCTGAGCCGTAGAAGGCAATCGGACGGATGTAGCAGGACTTCAGCTTGTTGACGCGCACTACTTCACGGTGTGCTTCCATGACGGTCTCGATGTCATAGGGCATTTTCATCTGAAAGATATGCGCGGAATTGAACAGGCGCTCGGTATGTTCCTTCAGACGGAAGATCGCCGTACCTTTTTCGGCCTCATAGGCGCGCAGCCCCTCGAATACGCCCATGCCGTAGTGCAGGGTGTGGGTCAGTACGTGGGTAGTGGCATCGCGCCAAGGCACGAGCTTGCCGTCGTGCCAGATAAAACCGTCGCGGTCAGACATCGACATAATGGATTCCTTAATGATGGGGCGGTTGCAAAGATGGAATTCTAGCGTTTCTGAAGGGATTTATGAAGCAACAAATCTTCGTCGGGTAAGGGGAGTTTGTCTCAAGGGCAATTCCGGTATGATGGCAACGTATGCTGCCGTCGGGTAGCGTGGCTATTTTATGGCGGCAATGACGGTAGGTGGCGATGACCGAAATGAAGACACAAATTTTTAATATCCCAGCAGGGACGGGCAGTACGCAAGAGGATAAGTTGCGCCGGGAGTTGTTGATTTTTTCCTGCGCATTCATGAATTTTGCGGTGGTTCTGTGGCTGGCGATCTATTGGCTGATGGGCTTGCAATTTTCGACCAATATTCCGCTGGTGTATCAGCTAGTGTCGCTGGGATCGTTGGTCTACTACCTCAAGACCCGAAATTTCAACGTATTCCGTTTTATCCAGCTAACCCTGTTTCTCTTTGTTCCCTTCATCATGCAATGGAGCATCGGTAGCGCTATTACCGCCAGCGGGGTGATGCTGTGGGCGTTGCTCGCACCCATCGGCGCATTGGTGATTTCCGGTTGGCGCGATTCCGTGCCGTGGTTTATCGCTTATATCGTGATGACAGTCGTGTCGGGTTTTTTCGATTACTACCTTAGCCTGAATGTTTCATAAACTCTGTTGAATATCAAAGTTTTGGGAAATTACCCCTGCAACAAAGCGCCGGACAAAGCTACCCCAACCCCATGCTTGGGGGGGCAGGTTATCGATTATGGATGGAGGGTGATTGACCTATTCACAGCAGGCCGGACGTGGCGTGCTCAGGAAGAATTAACGCG
>JBBQXA010000060.1:0-15165 GCA_038210095.1 Burkholderiales bacterium | reverse complement strand
GTTATACTTTGATCGTTTGGGTCTGGTGTCGCTGCTTGATACAACGCGACGACTCCAGTGTATTCAATGAACCGCCGGATGCGGAACCGCACGTCCGGTGGTGTGAGAGGTCGGCAGGGGTGACTCTGCCTCCTACTCGATTACGTCGGAGTGCTCGGTTTGAATGTGTGCTACAGGCTGGAACGTATGTATTCGTGGGTGTAAACTGCACGGCGGCTGAACGCTATCAGCTTGGTGAATGAAGGGCTGAGCTCGTTGCATACTTTACGGGAGGTTGTTTTGAAAAGAATAATGTTGGGTGGACTTCTGGCTGTACTGGTTGTTAATACCAGTTGGGCGGAGTGCTTGATCGCTCCGGGCGCACAGTGCATAAGAGCCAATCTGTCAGGCAAGAATCTGAAGGGGGCTGACCTTCGCGGTGCACAAATGTTGCAGGCCGATCTATCAAAGGCGAATTTTTTTAAAGCCAACCTTCATGGCGCCAATATTTTTCATGGCAACCTGACGGGGGCAAATTTTTCTGGTGCGGATATGAGTGGTGCCACTTTGTACAATGCAAACATGAGCAGAGCCAATTTTGCGGGCGCTAACCTCAGTGGAGCTAAACTCAATGGTGCAGACCTCAGCGGAGCGAATCTGATCGATGCCAACCTGCTCGATGCCGATATAAGTGCGGCCCGATTTGTAAATACCCGTTTCTGTCGCACCACGATGCCGAATGGCATGTTGAACAGCGGGCCAAATTGTCCGGCTCCGGTGGCAGCCAGCAAGCTCGCCGCCCCTTATCTGGTTTCGGCTCCCCTGGTTGCAGTCTCTCATGCTGAGGAAGCGACTCCAGATGTGGATGCTGGTCACCACGATGCCGCGGAGCATGCTGATGAGACTCAGCCGGTGGATGGCTATGATGCGAATCACAGCGCAGGTATCGAACCGGTTATCGCTCCTGCTGTTGTTCTTAATCGCCCCATCGGGAAAGCGCCATCGACATCTGAAAACATAATCAATGGTTGTGTGATAGCTCCGCGCACCGTATGTATTAATGCTTCTCTGGTCGAGAGCAACCTAGGTTTTGCCAATCTAGCCGTGGCTCAGTTGCAAATGGCCAATCTGGCACAGTCCAATCTTTTCAAGGCCAACCTGGGGAAGGCAAATCTGATTGAGGTAAATCTGGCACGAGCCAATTTAACACGGGCCAATCTATCCCAAGCTAATCTTACCGACAGCAATCTGAACAAGGCCGTGTTGCGAGGCGCCTTGCTGGAGCGAGCCAATCTGAGCGGGGCGATACTGATCAAGGCGGATCTGACCGATGCGGATATGTCTGGTAGTAATATCAGTGGAGCCATGCTGGAGGGGGCCACTTTCTGCAATACGGTGATGCCGAACGGTGACGTGAACAACAGTAGTTGCATGCCGAAAGTTGACAAGCCTGCTAAATCCAAACCAACTGTACGTGGACGGCTCGGACCGCCGGTCAAGGCGAGAACACACTGATTTATCGGTGAGGTAAAAATGGCGCGATGTTTCGCGCCATTTTCATTTTCGCGCCGGCTAGAGAGCGGACTTGTCACCCAAAGGTGGCTGGGAGATTGCCATAAGCACGGCTTCGGCATTGGTGACCGCTTCAGGGAAATTGCAGCGCAACATGCGGCCATCGGCACTGAGATCCAATCCATCGCAATCGATGCCGGTAATCTGAAGTCGCTCTGCGGATAGCTGGTGAAATTGCTTGCAGTACAGGCGCAGCTGATTTTGATCTGTATTGTTCAACTGCGTCAGTAGGCCGGATTCCTGCGCGATTAACGGAGAAGGGGGAACGGTGAAGTGGCTGTTGAACCAGCGCGCCTGACCGAATCCGGCGATATGGCGTACAGAGCGGGGAGCTAGACGGAAAAACGAGAAGTCACTCAGTGCGAACAGTTGCTCTGTTTCCGGGAAGTGGCGCAACCACCTTTCGGCATACGGATCGCGTTCCGCCAGTGGTGTTGCTTCGCCGATGACGGTAACGCGTCCTTGAGTTTGAATGCGCGCATCGTTCTGATCATGGGTAACCAGACTGACACGCGGATCCTGCAGCATGTTCTTGGTGTGCTCCGCCATTGCGGAGATAAACAGCAGTACGGTGCCGTCATGGTCGGTTAGGTAGGGAGCGATGGAGCCGAAGGGGTGGCCGTCGAATTTTTTTGACAGGGTGGACAGCACGCCGTAGCGATGGGCGCGCAACAGGCAGCGCGCGGCACGGGCGTGATTCAGGTGGGCATCAGGCTCGTTCATTGCGACAGTTTCAGTGCGGTCTGTGCCAGACGGCGGCCCAGCGCCATGCAGAGTTTCTTCTCTGCCTCCGAGATGGGCAGGTCGCCGGTGAGTCCCGCGACATGACTGGCACCATAGGGGGTGCCGCCGCTCTGGGTGCTGCTCAGTTCCGGTTCGGAGTAGGGCAAGCCGATGATGATCATGCCGTGGTGTAGCAGCGGCAACATCATCGACAATAGAGTACTCTCCTGCCCGCCATGCATGCTACCGCTGGAGGTGAATAGTGCGGCAGGCTTACCCACCAGTGTATGTTTCATCCATAGTCCCCCCGTGCCATCCCAAAAATATTTCATCGCGGCAGCCATGTTGCCAAAGCGGGTCGGACTGCCCAGTGCTACTCCGATGCATTCTTCGAGGTCGCGCAGTTCAACATAGGGTGCGCCCTCGTCGGGAATGGCGGATTCGGTTGCCTCGCATACTGTTGAGATTTTTGGCACGGTGCGCAGTCGAGCGCGCGCGCCTTCTTGTTCAACACCGCGCGCGATCAATTGAGCCATCTGTCGCGTCGCCCCGTGCTGACTGTAGTACAGCACCAGAATTTTTTTGTCGGTTATCATTCGCACATTATAGGGAAACGAATCGACCATGCAAAAAAATTGGCATGACTTTATAAATTTTGTGCGCTTCATCGCGAAACGCTTCAAGCAGGACGGCTGCACACAGATTGCGGCCAGTCTGACTTTTACCACGCTGCTGTCGCTGGTGCCGCTTTTCACCATCGCACTGACCCTGTTTTCTGCGTTTCCTGTGTTCGAGAGTTATTCCTCGGACATAAAACTCTTCCTGCTCAATAATCTGATGCCGGGTATGGCGACCAAAGTTATCACCCAGTACATGCAGCAGTTTACCGAGAGTGCGATGCGTCTTACTGCCGTCGGTATAGTCTTGCTTGCGGTCACCGCAATGTCGCTGTTGCTGACAGTTGAGCATGCTTTCAACACTATTTGGCAAGTGACTCACTCGCGTCCTCTATTCAAACGCCTGATCGTCTACTGGGCAGTCCTTACGTTGGCACCATTGCTGATTGGTGTGAGTCTGGCATTGACCTCTTGGCTGGTCGGGCTGTCGATGGGCTATGCCCAACATGTGCCGGTATTTGGCGTGGGGATATTGAAGTTGTTGCCGGTGCTGTTGACATGGCTGGCGTTCGCTTTGCTGTTTCGTATGGTGCCCAATCGTTATGTGCCTCGTTCGCATGCTTTAATAGGTGCGCTGGCAGCGTCTATCGTATTCGAGCTGATGAACCGAGCTTTCGGCTATTACATCAGCCATTTTCCGACCTACAAGCTGATATATGGTGCATTCGCCAGTGTGCCGATATTCCTGATGTGGATATATCTATCCTGGCTGGCTATCCTGTTCGGCGCTGTGATTGCGGCGTCGGTGTCGCACTGGCGTGCGCCAAAAGAAGGGCATTCGTTGCCCGGTGCGCAGTTTTTCGATGCCTTGCGGGTGTTGCGTGCGATGGCAGAGGGATTGCACGAGGGCCGGGTAACCGACCAGGCCGGTCTGTCCAGATTGCTGCTTATTTCTTACGATGCATTGGAGGATATTTTCGGCAAGCTGGAACGGGCCGACCTGATTCGGGAAACCGAGAGCGGCGGTTGGCTGATGTTGCGCGACGCGCGGCACATCCGACTTGGTGAATTGCTGAAATTGTTCATTTTGAATGCCAGCGCGCTGACTGCAGTGCCGGATAGCGATCCATTGCGGAGTTGGCTAGAGGAATACGCCGCCGGTATGGAGCAGAGTGCAGGGCTCAGCCTGGAGGAACTATTTATGCGCAGCCCTGTTTGAGACACTTGCGCGTAGCGATGCATATACGTTTTAATGCGCGACTTTTTATTGTTAGGAGTAGGACATGGGTTTGATTGAAAAGCTGTTCGAAGGTGCATTGTGGAACAGTCGCTTCATGGTGCTGGCCGCAGTTGTCGGCAGCTTGCTGGCTGGCGTTACAATTTTTTACATGGCGACCGTGGACGTGGTGTATTTGTTCAGTCATGCGCTGCATTATGCCGATTCCAGCCTGACAGCAGAGGCGCGCAAGGCATTGCACGACAGTACGGTGTCGCATATCGTCGAGGTGGTTGATGGTTACCTGCTGGCGATGGTGATGCTGATATTTTCACTGGGTATGTATGAACTGTTTATCAGCGACATCGATCAGGCAAGTGACAGCAAGGGCGCCAGCAAGATATTGGTCATCAATAACCTAGATGACCTGAAATCGCGGTTGGCCAAGGTAATCCTGATGATCATGATTGTCACGCTATTTGAAGAAGCGCTGAATATGCACATGGAGACGCCGCTGGATCTGGTTTATCTCGGTGCGGCGATTGCGTTGATTTCCATCGCGCTATATTTCACTCATGCGGCCGATCCGGTTGGTGCGCATGGTGAGCAAGACGAAAGCGCATCCGACAAGAGCGGTCACTGAGTCTTGTGATTAAGTCATCCCGCACCTTACTCGCTATAGTCGTTTTGTTTCTGGCAACTGCCGCTTGTGCTGACGATTTTGCGTTGGAAGATGTTTCAGGCAAGACGCATCATCTGGCGGATTATCGCGGCAAGTGGGTCTTGGTGAATTTCTGGGCGACTTGGTGTCCACCCTGTCTAAATGAAGTGCCTGAATTGATTGCTTTACAGGCCGCGCATCGAGGGCGTGATCTGGAAGTGATAGGTGTCGCGCTGGATTCTACGCGCGCATCGGTCATGGCGTTTGCAGCCAAATCTCATATTAATTACCCGCTGGTCATCGGCAATCGCAAGCTAGCAGAGCAGATTGGCGAGGTAGAGGTGCTGCCTACCAGTTATCTCTACGCGCCGAACGGTGAACAGGTTGCTAGGCAGGATGGCGAAGTGAATCGTGCGGATGTCGAAGCCTATATCAAGAGCAAGAAATTTAACTAGCGGGCGAATTGTTGTTGCTGACAGTATGTTGCGGCAATGACCAGTGCTTGCGCCAAGCGGCTCTGACCAAATTGGGATACTCAGGACGTCCAAGGCTGCCGTTGTAACGCCCAAGCGCACGATACAAACTACCTTTTTCTATGTCCAAATAATGACGCAGGATGGTGCAACCGTAGCGCAGGTTGGTGCGCGGGTGAAATAGGTTATGTTCGGAGGTGCCGATGGCTTTCAGCCAGAATGGCATCACCTGCATGTAGCCCCGAGCGCCGACTCCCGATACCGCATATTTCTTGAAGCCGCTTTCTACTTCAATCAGTCCCAGTACCAACTGAGGATCCAGCCCGGCACGGGTCGCCTCATAGTGCACCGTACCCAAAAACTCATTGCGGGCGTCGGCATCCGGTATGCGTTTCAGCAAACGTTGTGACATCTCGTTCATCCACACATCGGCGTCAGATTGCGAGTTGAATGCCGATTTGGGGAGGCCTTGGTCTGAGACGCTGCGTTGCAACAGCGCTTTCACACTGGCAGCAAGTGCCTCTTCCCGCTGCCCACCTGCATGGGAAGTGACTGGCAACAGCGTGGCGACGACGAAGAGCAGTAGGGTGAAAAGAGAGGATCGAGGATAGCGGGGCGCGAACAAGCTGCGGCGTATACAGCTCGCTTTTTGCTCCACCATCTTCAATGTTTTTTCGGTCATACTTTTGATTTTACGAGCTCCAGCACATTTTGCAAGGCAACGACCTGTGCGGCCTCGTCACGACGGCCTTGATATTCGACGTTGCCTTCTTTCAGCCCGCGGTCACCGACAACGATACGGTGTGGCAAGCCGATCAGCTCCATATCGGCGAACATCACGCCAGGGCGCTCGTCGCGGTCATCCAGCAGCACTTCGATTCCGGCTGCCTGACAGTCGGCGTACAGTTGTTCTACTGCGGCGCGCACAGCTTCGCTCTTGCCCATGCCGATAGGCACGATAACCAGTTGGAATGGCGCCATCGCCGCGGGTAGGGTAATGCCGCGCTTATCGTAGTTTTGTTCAATGGCGGCGGCAACGATGCGTGATACGCCTATGCCGTAACAGCCCATTTCGATGATCTGTGTTTTTCCTTCTGCGTCCAGATAAGTGGCTTTGAGCGCTTCGGCATATTTGGTGCGTAACTGGAAGATGTGGCCGACCTCAATGCCGCGACAGATTTCCAGTGTGCCCTTGCCGTCGGGCGATGGGTCGCCTGCGACGGCGTTGCGGATATCGGCGACCAAATCGGGTTCGGGCAGGTCGCGCGCCCAGTTCACGCCTGTGGTGTGGAATTTGGGCAAGTTCGCTCCGACGACAAAGTCGCTCATTGCGGCGACGGTGCGGTCAGCGATGAGACGTACCTTGCTCCGGTCTATGCCGATCGGGCCGAGGAAGCCTGGTGGGCAGTTGAAGTAGGCGCGAATTTCTTCGTCGCTGGCGAAACGGAAGTCGGCCAGTCCGGGTAGCTTGCTAACCTTGACTTCGTTCAGGCTGTGATCGCCACGCAGCAGCATGAGGTTGAGTTTGCCCTCTGCAATCAGGGCCAGCAGCTTGACGGTACGTTGCAGGGGTATATCCAGCAGTTCAGCGACCTGTTCGCAAGTGGTCTGTTTGGGCGTATCCACATTCTTCATCGTTTCGCTGGCAGCCTCGCGGGCAGCGATCGGGGCCAATGCTTCTGCCAGTTCCACGTTGGCGGCATAGTCCGAATCTGGGCAGTAGGCCAGTGCGTCTTCGCCCGCATCGGCCAGCACGTGGAACTCGTGTGAACCGGAGCCGCCGATGGCGCCGGTGTCCGCCGCCACGGCGCGGAACTGCAAGCCCAGACGGGTGAAGATGCGGCTGTAAGTGTCGTACATCACGCGGTAGGTCTGCTCCAGACTGGCGAAGTCGGCGTGAAAGGAATAGGCATCCTTCATCATGAACTCGCGTGCGCGCATTACGCCAAAGCGGGGGCGTACCTCGTCGCGGAACTTGGTTTGAATCTGATAGAAGTTGATCGGCAACTGGCGGTAGCTGCGAATATCTCGGCGTGCGATGTCGGTGATGACTTCCTCGTGAGTGGGGCCGAAGCAGAATTCATTATCGTGCCGATCTTTGATTTTCAACATCTGCGGGCCGAATACTTCCCAGCGTCCGGTTTCGCGCCACAGTTCGGCGGGCTGTACCGCAGGCATCAGTAACTCTATGCCGCCACTGCGGTTCATTTCCTCGCGCACAATGTTCTCAACCTTGCGCAGTACGCGTAGCCCCAGTGGCATCCATGTATACAGGCCGCTGGCCAGTTTCTTGATGTAACCGGCGCGCATCATCAACTGATGGCTGGGTAATTCGGCTTCGGAAGGAGCTTCCTTGAGAGTGGAAAGGAAAAATTGTGAAACGCGCATGATCTACGATCCAGATAAAAAACGAGGACGTGATTTTACAGGGAATGCGCAACATTCGGTATGAATGCGCCTGATTCGCTTTCAAATAATGGGGAAATGTGAAAGAATCCCGCCGTTGAAATTAACCGGATAGAGTTGCAAATGATAGACCGAGACGGCTACCGCCCGAATGTCGGCATCATTATCACGAATGACCGGAGTCAGGTGTTTTGGGGTAAGCGGGTGCGACAGCATGCGTGGCAGTTCCCGCAAGGTGGGATACAGCATGGTGAGACCCCGGAACAGGCGATGTATCGCGAGTTGCACGAGGAAGTCGGGTTGCTGCCGGAGCATGTGAAGATACTCGGTCGTACCCGTGAATGGATGCGTTACGATGTTCCACAGAGCTGGAGCAAGCGCGAATCGCGCGGCGGCTACCGTGGGCAGAAGCAGATATGGTTCCTGTTGCGTCTGACCGGTCGTGATTGTGATGTCTGCTTGCGCGCCAGCGAGCACCCCGAGTTTGACGCCTGGCGCTGGAATGATTACTGGCTGGATATCAATGCCGTGATCGAGTTCAAGCGTGAGGTGTATACGATGGCACTTAAAGAGTTGGTTAAATATCTGCCGGAATGTCGGCACCATGGTGGTGCCGTTCGGCAGGTTGCCAGATAGTTTTGATGGTTTTTTGGATAGATTTAAGGAGTGAAGTGATGATTAAAGAATATAGCCCATTGCAAGCTACGCCATTGAAGACCGGTTCGTCCTTTGTGCGTCCGGTTCAGGCTTTGCCGGAACGTGTCAAGTTGGCGGATTCCGCCACAAACGTGATGACTGATCTGAATAAGGTTTCGTTGGTCGGTGTGCGCGCCAAGACCTCGATGGATAAAGCCAATGCCAAGATGATCCGCTACGGCGTGCGTATGTTGTTGGTGCTGGACGACAACGAGCAAGTGGTGGGGATTTTGACCGCTGCCGATGTGATGGGCGAAAAGCCCATGCGTTTCCTACAAAATGTGGGTGGAACGCATGACGACATCATGGTGCGCGACATCATGACAACGCAGCGCGAACTCGAAGTGCTGAAGATTGATGATGTGAAGGAAGCGACGGTCGGACAGGTTGTCGCCACCTTGAAGAAAGCCGATCGCCAGCATGCGCTGGTTGTTGCGGAAGCCGCAGATGGCCGTCAGACCATTTGTGGTCTGTTCTCCATTACCCAGATCGCACGTCAGCTGGGTGCGCAGGTGCAGAGTTTCGAATTGGCACGCACTATCGCCGAAATCGAGGCAGTCATTGCGCATTAATTGCAGTCAAATTCACGAGGATGAACTGATGAATTCGTTGTTGCGGCGTATTGCGTTATGTGTGCTGGTGGTCGCTATTGCCGGCTGTTCTGCTGTGAGTTCTACGGTCAGTGATGCCAAGGATACGGTAGGTGGCTGGTTCGGTGGCGGGGGAGATACACTTGCTTCTCCAACGAGCAAGAAGGGAATTGGTACCGGGCCGGCAGTAAAATATGCGGCGACGATACGAATTGCCAAGTTGGTTGACCAACGCAAGGTCAGTGATCCTCGTTTTCTCGGGGTTCGGACTGTACGAGTGAAGGGTATTACCGCCCGTGAGTTGATGATGGATCAGGATATTGCGACTCTTGCAACGACAGCACTCAAGCGTCGCTTTGATGGCGAGGGCTTTCAGGTGTTGGAGGGAAGTGCCGCTACGAACGCTCTGTTCGAAGTGACGGGTGTTATTAAGGCGCTGGCGGTGGATGTCAAAAATCGTGACGAGATGAACATCGTGCTTGAGACAACGCTGAAAGATATTGCTAGCGGTCAAGTGGTGTGGTCGGGGCAGGTGACCGAGACGCATGATCGATTCGGCGGTGTGGGCGGTAACAGCAAGGAAGATATTATCGACTACCTGAATGTTGGTTTGTATCGGGTTAACGGCAAGACAGTGGAAGCAATGTCTGGAGCGTTGATGGCTACACGGCCGGAATTGTTTAACCTGACACCGGGCAGCAAGCCGATTCCGGGTGTGACTGTTTTTGTCGCACCAACTGCGGCGGCTGTTGCCCCGGCTGTGGCACCTACTCTTGCACCCTATGGCTCATCGGCCTATGGTGTTCCGGAGAATGCACCAATTCCCGCGCCAAGTTATGCACCGCATGCCAGTGCGAGCGCAGGCTTGTTGCTGGTCAATACCAACCCGCAACGTGCGAAGGTCTATCTGGATGGCGTGTATTACGGACTTTCACCTTTGCGTCTTGAAATGGATGCCGGGATACATGCGATCAGCGTCAAACTTGCGGGTTATAAAATGATTACTGAGAAGGTGTCGGTACGCAAGGGTGACAATACCGAGATGGAGTTGAATCTCGAACGTTGATTTGCCGCCGCGTTGAAACAAAAAAGCCCGCTGCAGCGGGCTTTTTTGTTTTCGATGTAGTTAATCAGTGTTTCCCAGTACTGCCGAAACCACCACTGCCGCGTTCACTCAGCGGGAACTCTTCAACGATATTAAACTTGGCTTGCATCACTGGCACGATCACCAGTTGTGCCATGCGCTCCATCGGCATCAGTGTGAACGGCAATTGGCTGCGATTCCATAGCGATATGAAGAGCTGCCCCTGATAGTCCGAGTCGATCAAGCCGACCAGATTGCCAAGCACGATGCCGTGTTTGTGCCCCAGACCTGAGCGCGGCAGGATCATCGCGGCATAGCCGGGGTCGGTCAGATGAATAGCGATGCCGCTGGGGATTAATTCACACTGTTTTGGCTGGATCACGATATTTTGGTCAATGCAGGCACGCAGGTCTATGCCCGCCGAGCCAGCCGTGGCATAGCACGGAATATTTTCGTGCAGGCGAGGATCGAGAATTTTGAGGTCTACCGAGAGATGTTTCATTTTTGAACTCCATCGTATCGTTGCGCAATCTGACGCATCAACATCCGCGCCAGCGTCAGTTTGTCAGCGCGAGGCAGCAAGTGACTACCTTCATCGTCGAACAGAACCAGTTCATTATCATCGCTGCCTATCGCCTGTTGTGCGAGGTTGCCGACCAGCAGCGGCAGTTTCTTCGTACGACGCTTTTGTTCAGCATATTCGGCCAGATTCTCGCTCTCGGCGGCAAAACCCACGCAAAACGGCGGATTGGGCAGACTGGCGATGTCGGCGAGTATATCCAGGTTGGGCAGCAGATCGAGCGTCATCGGCGCTTTGGACTTCTTAATTTTCTGTTCGGAAGGTTGTGCAATGCGATAGTCTGCAACCGCTGCAACACCGATAAATATATCCGCTTCGCCTGCGTAACGATTTACGGCTTCGTACATTTCCTGCGCGCTGTTGACTGCTATGCGTTCCACTCCGACAGGGATGGATAGCGTCACTGGGCCGGATACTAGCGTCACTGTGGCGCCCATTTCGCGTGCAGCCTGTGCGATGGCATAACCCATCTTGCCAGAACTGCGATTGGTAATGCCACGCACTGCGTCGATAGCCTCGTAGGTTGGCCCGGCAGTCATCAGCAGTTTCACGCCCGTCAGTAATTTGGGCTGGAAACTGGCGATGATCTCGTCTACAAGCTCGGAAGGTTCCAGCATGCGCCCCGTGCCTTCCTCGCCACAGGCTTGCGAGCCGCTGGCGGGACCGAGTACGGCGATATCATCATCAATTAATTGTTGCACATTGCGTTGCGTGGCCGGATTCGCCCACATCTGCTTGTTCATGGCAGGCGCCACCAGTAAGGAGCAGTCGCGCGCCAGACACAGCGTAGAGAGTAGATCATCTGCCATACCTTGGGCGAGTTTGGCGATAAAGTCCGCTGTCGCTGGTGCGATCACGATGGCATCCGCTTTGCGGCTGGAATGAATGTGTGCCATGCCGGAGTCATCCTGCCACTGGTTTAGTAGAACCGGCTGGCCGGACAGCGCTTGCATGGTGGTAGGTGTGATGAACTGCGTCGCCGCCTGTGTCATCGCTACCTGCACCTCCACTCCTTGTTTGACCAACAGCCGCACCAGTTCCGCCGCCTTGTAAGCCGCGATGCCGCCGGTGATGCCCAGAATGATGCGCTTGTGTTGTACTTGTTTCATAATGCTGCGCATCTTAACAAGAAAGTTGCTGCTACGGTGATGTCGAAATACATGCAGCCTTTGCCGCGCTACAGGAGTTGTGTCTAGTGGCTGATGCGTGTTACGCCGTCACCTGTCAGCACGCGTACCCTGTCGCCGGGGCGGAATGGTTCATCATTGGCTTGAGTTACTGCAATCATGCTACCGTCATCAAATTTGACCGTAATTTCCACGGCAGACTGGCGAGTTGCACCTTCTTCAATGGCCGCACCCGTCACTCCTCCTACAACGGCTCCGATAACGGCGCCGACCGCTCTGCCTTTGCCGTCGCCGACATTGCTACCGCCTATGCCACCGACTACCGCACCTGCTGTGGAACCGATGGATGATTTTGTGCCTTCTATCATCACCAGGCGCGAGTTTTCAACGGTAGCCATGCGCACATTCAGAACCTGCCTGACTTGATCGCGGGAGTAGGTCGTGCCCGACAGCCCGGGAGCGCAGCCCGTTAGAGTGGCGGCGAACAGCAGCACAGTCATTTTCCTGACGTTAAGCATAAGAGTCCCTTTCATTGAAGCTATGCATTCCTGAGCAGGCGAATTGTCTAATCTCGAAGAATTATATGAAATTCGGATTGATTAAGACAGTGTACTTCCACGTAGAAGTCTGTTTGAGAAGAGGAGGAAATGAAAGACGGCTAGCATATTCCTTGTGTTACCTGTCTGGCTGCCGCCAGGAGGACTGACGGCAGAATTTTTACCTTTGGTGTAATCTTCGCCGGAGCAGTATCACGGCATGTTTGTTTGTTAGTATCATGAAATCAGACGTAAATTTTGCTGGCTCCACATTAGTGTGCAGGAGGTCAAACATGAGTATTACTGATTGGCCGGTCGGAGAGCGACCAAGAGAGAAGTTGCTTCAGCGTGGTGCCGCCTCGCTATCCGATGCCGAGTTGTTGGCTATCTTCCTCCGCACGGGGGTGACAGGTAGGAGTGCGGTGGATCTGGCGCGTGATTTACTGGGTGGGTTTGGTAGCCTTACCCGTTTATTCGCGGCTGCGGAGGCGGACTTCTGTGCCATTCATGGTATGGGGCGCGCGAAGTATGCGCAGTTGCAGGCGGTGTTGGAAATGTCTAGGCGCGCGTTGCAAGAAGAACTACAGCGAGGGAGTGCACTCAGTTCGCCGCAGGCGGTACGCGACTATTTGCGCTTGTTGCTCTCTGCGCGGCAACAGGAAGTTTTTATGGTGCTGTTCCTCGATACTCAGCATCGGGTGATTGCGTTCGAGGAGTTGTTTCACGGCACGCTGGGACAGACCAGTGTGTATCCGCGCGAGGTGGTCAAGCGAGCGCTGTTGCACAACGCTGCCGCTGTTATTCTTGCGCATAATCATCCCTCTGGCGTCGCGGAGCCTAGTCAGGCCGACCAACTGCTGACCGATGCACTCAAGCAGGCACTCTCACTGGTCGATGTGCGTGTGCTGGATCACTTCGTAGTGGCGGGAGGGAATACGTTGTCGTTCGCGGAACACGGTTTGATCTGAGGTGCCAGTGTCCCGTTCAACTGTTATGTGTGTTATCGGAATACGCCGATTGTTTGACTAATCCGAGAGGAATAGTATGAGGCCGTAGACGATAACAGGGAGGCATTATGAAATCGCGACGAGTTGCAGGTTGGGGGTGTTTAGGACTGTTCTTCTGTTCTGTTGCTTGGGCATCTCCCGTTGATGATGTGCGAACGTTGCTGGAACAAAATAAGGCTCAGGAAGCGTATTTGGTTGGGCGGGCTGCGCCGGATTTGTTGGGCGATCCGTCATTCGACTTCTATTACGGGATCGCAGCGCTTGATGCTGGCCATCCGGGCGAGGGGGTGCTGGCACTTGAACGTTATATTCTGAGCTATCCAGACAACAGGGATGCCCGCTTTCAGTTTGCGCGCGGGTACTTTATCCTCGGTGAAGATCAGCGCGCGCGCGACGAGTTTGCTGCCCTGTTACCTGATAGTGTCGGTGATCAGCGGGTGGCGATTGAGCGCTATCTTGATGCCATCCGCACACGCGAGTCGCGCTACCAGCCGACTGCTCAGATGTACGTGGAGGCCGGCATGGGCGTGGATACAAATATCAATGCTGGGTTGGGCAGTGGCGCGACTCCGCAAATTCCCGGATTGGGCACGCTTCCGCCTATTTCAAGCAATTCAATTTCTGCACGTGAACAGGACGGATTTGTGACGGCTAGCGCCGGGGTGCAGGGGACTTATCCCGTTTCTCCGGGCGTCTCGCTATATGGCGCAGGCGGGCTGGATGCGCGCAAGTATCTCGGCCCAAATAACAATGTGTTCGATCAGCATAGCCTGGGCGGTACCGGGGGCGTTTCTTGGCTCAAGGAAAAAAACCTGTACAAGGCGGGCGGCTTCCTCTCCCAGAGTTGGGTGGATAACCAAAACTATGTTTTGAACTACGGGCTGAATGGCGAGTGGAATCATCAATTTGATCAATTCAATCGTCTGATGCTGGGTGCACAAGTTGCCCGTTTTGATTATTCCGACATGTATGTTTATCTGAACAAAAACAAGGTTGGCGGCGCCGTGTTTAGTCAGACATCGGTCCGCAATTCGGACTTCATCGGCATTTCAGGATCTTGGGCACATGCGCTGGCCATGTCTTCCCAGCCCGTTGTGACGGTGGTCGCGAATTATGGTGTGGATCGCAATCGGCGTAACCGTGCAGACCTTTCTCGGGATCTGATGGGGGTGCGCGCATCGTTCTCCATGACGCCCGCCGAGCGTTGGGGATTGAGTGCCGGCCTTGGCTATCAGGAGAGTCGCTATCTGGCGGTATTTACCACCGGCAGTGTCAATCGGAATGACACTTCCTGGAGTCTGGATGGCTCCGTGTCCTATTTTTACAGTAAGCAGTTAAGCCTTCGTGCCGAGGCGCAGATACTGGATCAGAGTTCCAATATCGGGTTGTTCCGCTATGGTCGCGAAGTAGTTTCCGCCAAGGTGCGTTACGAATTCCAGTGAGGTGTGCCATGAAAAATATTTTTATTATTACGACGGGTTTACTGCTTGTTGTTGGCGTTGTGCAGGCCGAGCCTGTCGGTAAGGTTCTTGTCGCGGCGGGTGATACGACCGCCCTCCGGAACGGCAGTGTAGTTAAGCTTTTTCGTGGTACTGAGGTGCAGAGCGGCGATACACTGCGTGTGGGCGAAGCCAGCAACATGCAGATTCGCTTCAGCGATGAGGGTATTACAGCATTGCGCTCGAACTCGGTATTTCGCATTGATGATTACAAATTCGAGAGCAAATCGAATGCAGGAAAATCGTTCTTCAGTCTGCTAACCTGAATTTTGCATAAAAAGGGCAGAAATGCATGTAAGTATTTGATATAATTGCGGTTACTAAGCCAGTAATCCGTAAAACACTAACAGCCTCTGCCCATGACGAATTCTACCCCAAACCAACTCCGTTTTGCCCCTT
>JBBQXA010000059.1:0-15494 GCA_038210095.1 Burkholderiales bacterium | reverse complement strand
GCGAAGAGGTGCGCATTATAGAGACTTAAAACATTCTGTCAACTTTAATTTCACACTACTTTTACAACAACCACAACCCGAAATACACAACCAACTTCTTGATTGCGAATCAGATTTTCTTGAAAACCTGAACTTCCGTTGCAGCGAAGAGGTGCGCATTATAGAGACTAAAAACTTTACGTCAACTTTAATTTCACACTCTTTTTTCTCAGCGCAAATTACAGCACGAAACTCAATCAACTATCTGATTATGAAGCAGGTTTCTAACTCACCCTTGCCTCCGTTTCATCCCCATTGCAGCGAAGAGGTGCGCATTATAGGGATGGGGAAATTTCCGTCAACTCCTTTCTGTCACATTTCTGAAATTAATGCGCAATGTCCCTGCCAATTCGATTATTCACTACAATGCCAGCCTGTCTGAAAGGCCCTAAATGTCATTGATTACACTTGGAATTGAATCCTCCTGCGACGAAACTGGTATCGCACTCTATAAAATGGGACACGGATTACTCGCTCACGCCCTACACACCCAAATCGCCATGCACAGTGAATATGGCGGGGTTGTTCCCGAGCTAGCCTCACGCGACCACATCCATCGCGTCGTCCCTCTAGTTAGACAGGTCCTATCCGAGGCCAATATTTCTTTAAGTCAGGTTGACGCCATTGCCTATACCCGGGGACCGGGACTGGGCGGCGCACTACTGGTTGGGGCCAGCGTCGCCAACGCGCTGGCCTTTGCGTTGAACCTACCTACTGTAGGCATACATCATCTGGAAGGACATTTGCTTTCCCCTTTACTGTCCACTCCCGCACCCGAATTCCCTTTCGTCGCACTATTAGTATCGGGAGGACATACCCAGCTGATGCGCGTTGACGGCGTGGGACATTACACCTTATTAGGGGAAACTTTGGATGATGCTGCCGGTGAAGCCTTCGACAAGAGTGCCAAACTGTTGGGATTAGGCTACCCCGGTGGGCCGGCACTTGCCAAGCTTGCGACTCAGGGCCGAAGCGGGCTATACAAGTTACCCCGCCCCATGCTACACAGCGGCAATTTGGACTTCAGCTTCAGTGGATTAAAGACGGCGGTACTCACATTGGTACGCAAGCACCCTGATATGGATGAGCAAACCCGGGCCGATATCGCCTGCGCAACCCAGGAGGCCATTGTCGATGTACTGGCGCTCAAGGCCAGAGCCGCACTAGCTCAGAGCGGACTTGATCAACTGGTGGTTGCGGGCGGAGTGGGCGCTAACCGCGTGTTGCGGGAACGCCTAAGTGCGGACATCACCAAGCGCGGCGGCAAGGTGTTTTACCCTGATCTGGAATTCTGTACCGACAACGGCGCAATGATCGCCTTCGCTGGTGCGTTGCGCTTGGCCCAGCAACAGGGCCGCAAAGAATATCGCTTCGGCGTAAAGGCGCGCTGGGATTTGCAGGAGATTAACTCCGCAATATAAGAGTCCGTCAGACTTCCTCGGAAGACTGCTGCTTTGCCCTCTTACCACCGATCTTGCTTTCCTTGCCTGCCAGCAGGTTTTTGATATTGCCCTTGTGGCGCCAGAACAGCAGCAAAGACATCACCCCCACAGCTAGCACCCACTCACGCGGCAGCCCAAGCACAATTACATAGATAGGAGCGGCAGCAGAAGCCGCCAGCGCGGACAGCGAGGAATAACGAAACACCACAGCCATTACCAACCAAGTCAGCAGTACAGCCAAGCCCACCCATATATTCAAGGCCAGCAAGATGCCCAGCGCCGTCGCCACACCCTTGCCACCCTTGAACTTCAGAAATATTGGAAACAGATGGCCAAGAAATACCGCCAAGGTCACCAGCGCGACCATCCGAGCACCCAGCTCATCGTGTGACACAAATGATATCGCCACAGCAACCGCCACCCAACCCTTGGCCGCATCACCTAGCAACGTCAGTGCTGCCGCCGCCGTCTTTCCGCTACGCAGCACATTGGTCGCCCCCGGATTGCCGGATCCGTAGCTGCGTGGATCGGCCAGACCGAAGGCCTTGCTCATCAAAACCGCGAATGAAACAGAGCCCAGCAGGTAAGCTGCAACGACAAAAGCTATGGTCAACATTAGTAATGCCTTAGAATTCGGGAAGCGAATTCTACGCGAATCGCCACTTTCTCACCAAACTGCTGCGGATTTTCCCGCTGACTTACCAAACGACGAATCACATGGACATCATCTTTCTGCGCGAACTCAAGGTCGAAACTCTCATCGGCGTCTATGAATGGGAAAAACGCGTCCCGCAAATCCTACAATTTGATCTGGATATCGCCCTGCCCAACAGCCGTGCCTGCGAAACCGACGACATCAACGACGCGCTAAACTACGCCGACATCGTCCGTCGCATCCAAAGCGAACTCGGCAGCCGCCACTTCCACCTGCTCGAAGCGCTGGTCGAACACACCGCGCAGATACTGCTCAACGAGTTCAAGGCCCCGTGGTGCAAAGTTAGTGTTGCCAAGTTGCAGGCGATACGAGGAAGCAAGATGGTGGGGATTTCTATCGAGCGGGGACAGCGCTCAGACTGAGCCAAGCAGCACAGTAGTAGATTGAGCTGAACGCAACGATATTCAACATAAAAAACAACTTCGCGGGGAAGTGCCCCGGCAGTTTTGACTTTAGTTACGGCGCACTCGTTCAACGACCCGAATTACGCCACGCCTCAGCAGCGCACCTATCGCATAGATAGATACCCACGGGTCGAGTAGATAATCCCACAGATTGCCCGACTCGTACCAGCCGATAGCCCACGCCAGTACTGCCAGAGCCAGCCACAGGGCAATAGCGGTTTTGCGCTTATGACTAGCCAACAGGGCGAGGGCGAATAAACCGGCGAGCAAGCCGAAGTTACCGAAGCCGAGTCGGTAGGGATCGAACAAGCCTATGCCCAGCGCGAACGGATAAAACGAAAATGCGGCGAGGGCGATCAGCACCAGCAGTCCGTTGCGACCGGCTACCGGCGCTTCGCCACGCGACATCCGTTGCTGCACGGCCAGTGCCAGCAACATGTGTGCGGCGATACTCAAATCGCCTAACCAGCCGCGCAAATAGCCAGCCACCGACAGCCCGTCGAACGGCGCTAACGCCAGCGCCATGCAGACCACCACATACAACAACACCGTGCGACCGGTCACCCGCGCCGCTGCCAGCGGCATAAGCAGCACCGCGAGCGCAAAGGCATTGCCAGTCAAACCCGTCATATCAGTCAACGGCATCATGGCAAATCCTCCCGCAAATGTTGATCCACCCAAGCCTGATTGAATCTCAGATGTTTGATGAACGCGCGATTCCAGGTGTAGAGCAGATCAAAATCGCCGTCGCTCGCCTGCATCAGGTAAGGATAGGAAAACTCATAGCTGCATCCGTCGTGGGCGCGCACTTTGACCTCGGCAGAGGCGACATACTCGGCCAACCGCTCTCCGCTGACAATTCTGGCATCCGAGCGCTGCACCAGTTCGGTCAACCGACTCAGGCAGGCCGTCTTGTCCCGTTTGAACATGGTGGTTTGATCTTCGAAATCATGCAGCTTGCGCCAGGATAGTCCGCCATCCCGCGACAACATTAACGCAAGATTGTCGCGCCCGCCTTCCTGATCATTCAGCACCGCGAGCATGCGCCCATCCGCCAACACCACGCCGGTCAGCGCAGCATCGGGATTGTCCAGCGGCGCTTGCGTGGCGGGTGTCCAATGCGCACCCGCATCTTCGGTCACCATCATCTTGGCGCGATGCGGCTTGTCATTGCCGGAATAGCGAGTGAGCACCAGCGCACGCTGCGCATCCTGCACCAGCATCACCGGTTGCAACGTCCCCTGCCCGCCTGCTGCCAGCCGTTGCTTGTCGATGACCGCAGCCGATTGATCAAGACGCAATATCTCCGCGAACTTGCTGAAAAACTCGTGATACACCGGCAGTCCCATCGTGCCATCTGCGTATAAGAAGGGCGCGCTCTTGACCAGCGTGCTGATATTCATGAACGGCGAACTGATCAATCGATGCGGCTCGCTCCAGCTCGCGCCCTCGTCAGCGGAACTGATCGCGGTGATGGAACTGCCTGCCCAGCCACCCAGAGACACCGTGACATAAAATAACCACAGCCTGCCGTCGGCAGCGCGAGCCGGAACGGGATTGCCCAGCTTGCCGATGTAACGATGCAGGCCTTCCTGAGTAATTGCACGACTGGTAATCGCATGCTCGCCGCTCCACGCGCCGTTTTTTGAATCGAACAGCGCGGTCTTGATAGTCACATCCGCCGCGCCCTCACGACTGCCCGAAAACCAGAAGGCGCGCAGCCTATGGTCTTTCAATTCGATGGATGACGCGGCATGAACCTGAGTGTGTAAGCGGGACGAAGCAAAGTGAGTCTCGAAGCGTGGCTCTTGCGCTCCCGCCGCAACGACAGGTACAAACTGGAATGTGCTGGCAGAAGGCACGCTCCCTGCCTTGAGGAGTCCCGCAGCGAAGGCGAACAGAATGAGTCCGAGTAAAATTCGATTAGCCGACATCAGCGACAAGCCTCCTTGAGCGGCTGAGCCGGTGCGGCACCGACAGACTCAACCAGTAACTCCTGCACAAACAGTTGCTGAAACACTTCACCGCTGAAAATACGCGCAAGCTCTTCAGAACTATGACGACCGCGTATCTCCAGCCTGCGCCCCACCACCTTGCAACCGACGCACTCCTGATGCAGCGGCAGTTGCACCGCAAACAAGCCGTAGTTGGCCGACAGTGCTGCGATGCCCGGTGATGGGGTAGCCTGATAGCCATGCACTTTTGCACCCGGTAGCAGGAAACGATAACCCTCGTCCAGTGCGCGGAAGTTGCACGGCGTCCAAACTTCCTTACCCTTGGCATACTGCTGCGCCTCGGGACTAAAGTTTCCAATCTCGCCATCGAAGGGGCTGAGAAAAGCAGCCAGACTCAGCATCACCATCAGGGCGGCGACATTCATCACCGTGCGCGCTTGATTCGCCGCCAGCAGACCGAAGACGACAAGGCCCGAAGTCAGTAACAACAACAGCCAGTAGCCGATCCCATACAAATCACCCACCTCGACCTGCAAACGCCACGACAGAAAAATTAGCAGCGCCAACACGGCGGCACAGAACAGCAAGCCAGCCATGAACGCGGCACGACTAATGCGGTGCCAGTTGAGCGCGCACAACACCGCCAGTGCGGGCATGGCTTCCAACAGATAGCGCGCAGAACGCTGACTGGGAACACTGAACACGAGAAACAGCGCGAGCAGCCATATCCACAACATTTTTTCGGCAGGACTCAGCAGGGTGCGGCGCCGGAATGCCACGAAAAACACGGCCGCAACCGGGAAAGCCAGCAAACCCGCATTGATTGGATAGCCCAGCAGCAATGCCCAGATGCTGCTACCACCCCACAACAGCGTTGTAAAATAGCTCTGCCCATGCGGACTAAATTTGCCCGCATTTTCGCCGACCACGAATTCCTGCCACACCGCCTGCGGATTGGGATCGAACACGAACCACAGCCCAAACATCGCCAGCGCGACCGAAACCGCAATCGCGATCTTGACTGCATCCTGCAGCAAAAAGGCCTGCAGACGATAATCGCGCATATGCAAATACCACCATGCCAGCGCGAAGGCGACCGGCGCCACCAGCGCAAACGACTTGTACAACAAGCCCATGCCAATTTCGACGCCCAGCAGCACGGGCACCAGCAGACGCGAATCAAATGCGTGTGCACGCCGATACAGCAGCGTAAAAAAGGGCGTAAAAAACCAGAACACCTCGGCGGAATTGACCAGAAAAGGACGTCCGAAACGATAGGTGCTAAAGAATGCGAGGAAGGTTAGCGCCGCGATAAAGCCAATCTCCATCGGCGCAATTTCGCGATTAACGAGCTGCTGTTGCGCCAGACGTTGCGCCAGCAGAAAAACCAGCAGCGCAGTCAGCAAGGTATAGATCACACTGGGATAGCGCAGCTTCCACCAACTCCAGTCCGCCCCCCAATGCGTCGAGGCGATGCCCTGCCAGAACAGCAGCGGCGGCTTGGTGTTACGCATGTGATCCAGATTGGATTGCAGCGGCAACAGATGACCGCTATCAGCCGTCAGCCGCGTGATGTGGGCGTAGACAAACTCATCGCCGTTCTTCGGTATGTTCGGGCTGTCGAGCTGGTAAAAATAGGTCGCCACCGCCAGCAGTACGGCAAGCAGATACCAGATCAGGCGCGCAGTCCTCATGCTCAGTGCTTATCCCGCTTGACATGAATCAACAGTTTCACCCGCCCGAAGGTCCAGATATCGTTGAGCACGAAATTCAGCACACTGGTCAGTCCGATCGCGATCAGGTTCGCAATCTGGTAGTAGAAGTGCGGCGCCAGCAGATTGGTAAACAACAGTTGCAGCGCAATGCTCAGCCAGCAGGCCAACGTGTACTGGCCGAATTGCGCCAACCAGGGCTTGTGGTGATGCTCCACCCGATCCGCCCAAGTCCACAGCCGGTTCCAGAAAAAGTTATTGAGCGTGGCAAAGAAAATCGCCAGCACCAGCGACAGATTTAGCCTGATCTCCGGCTGCTGCACCGCGTTGAAAACATGCTCCTGCGCCAGATACAGCACGCCGAGATTGACCACCGTGCCGGACGCGCCCACCGTGCCAAATTTCAGGAAACGTCGTGAAAAAATACGCCGCATCAGCGACGGCACCGTGACGCGCAGATTCAACCCCGTTCTCATGCTGCATCCTTGAGCAGCAACTCGCGCGCCTGAGCCAGCACCTGCTCAGGCGAGATACGCTTGAGGCATTGGTTGTTTCCGTCACACGGTGAGTTGCGATGATTATAGGCAGTCAAGCAGGGCGAACATGACAGCGCTGTATACAGACAATGAATATTAGGCGCGAGCGGACTGTACAGCACGGGCGTCTCCGGCCCGAAAAATACCAGCGTGGGCAAGCGCGTCAGCGCCGAGAATTGTCCCGGCCCGCCATCGTTCGTAATCAGCAGCGACGCGTGATTGAAAATTGCCAGCAGATGCCGCACCGATTTGGTGTAACCAGTCAGGTCGATGCAATGCGGGTGCGCGCAATGCTCGACGATCTCCTGTGCCAGCGGCTTCGCATCCGGCAGGCCAATCAACGCAACCGCAAAGCCTTCAGCCAGCAGATCAGCACACAGGCGCTTATAGTATTCCGGCGGCCAGGCACGTATCGGCAGGATGCCGCCGTCAGGGTAGACCAGCACCAGTCGCTTGCCCGCCAGGACTGGAAAATCTTCATGCAAGCGCGCAGCGACCTGCTGCAGTTCCCCGTCATCAAATTCCAGCAGTGGCGGCGCGGAGAGTTGGGCAGCCTCTCCCTTCGCAATCGGAGTACCGGAGGAAGCGAGCGCCGCAACCATGGTCAAAAACTGCTGTGACAAATGGCGATATGGGTTGTACATCACCGGATGAGTGATGAAGGAGCCGCGATAGAGGCCTTCCTGCGTATGCGGATGAAAACCCACCAGCACGGGCGCACCGGACAAATAAGCGAAGATACTGCTGATGCGCGAAAACAATTCGCAATCGATTACCGCATCAAACTTCAGCCTACGCAACGTCAGCAAGGCATTCCACATATCCGACACTAGGCCGCCCAGCGACTTGTCGGATAGGGTGATCACATGTTCCGGCGGCATCACGCCCAACAGGTCCAACACCTCCCGATTCTTGGCGAACATCAAGATATGCAACGAGGCGTCGGGATATTGTTGCTTGAGTCTGGCGAACATCGGCTGCGCCAGCACCAGACTACCCATTTCAGATAACAGAATAATCAGAATGCGTTGCGGCTGCGCGGGACGCGGCTTGCCTGCCAGCATGCGACGGGCGCGCTCAAACCCTGACAACAGCGCACAAATCGGCACACCGGCCAGACGATCAACGGCTCGTTGGAAATTGATATTCAATGGAACGCAATCCGGTTATTGAAAAGCGCCGGATGCATTTTGCAACAGCATTCGGCGCGAGTCGGATTATCGGTCAAAGCCGCACATTGAACAAGCCGCGCCGTCCACTGCGATGCGGCAACTATGCAATTCCAGCAGCATCGGCTCCATCAACAGCCAGATTAAAATTAAAAAACCTAGCAACCCAGATAGGTTTCGCCTGTTTTTTAAGCCAAATTGGAGATTTTTGGGACTACGATAGGGCGGTGCCCTCTGTCGGGATGTTCCCCCTGCCGCCGCAGGAAAGCTCAGAACTACATTATTCAATAATGTGAGGAGAGGAAATGGGGCGGGAATCTGCAATGAGTGCGGACAAGCTGGGTTGTCCGCGACACTTCAGCTACTACGATTTATAGGCCGACCTGAATGCCATCCCCACGGACGGGGATTCTCCCTGACCGCAGCGCTGCATGAAGCAGTCGAAAGATGCGATTTGTTGCGGGTCTTCCGGATTGAGCATTCCGGTTATCCGAAAACCATCCAGCAAAAATTTACATGAAGCGGCAAGGTCTTCGCTGTCATATTTGATATCGCCTGAAAAGTAGACAGAAACCGAAAGTCGGCGGGGCAACGACACTTGCTCTCCGCCAATCTGGCGCTCCGCCACAAATGCTGCACGCTCCGCTGCATTTCGGCAGGCCGATCGGTAACGTTCCAGCGCCTTGGGGCGTTGCCCGAGACGCAGCAGCCCACCGAATGGGATCAGAATGGCACCATTAAAGATGGCGTGAAAGCTGTACCCATGCAGGTACTCGACTTCTATTTCACAGGATTCGAAGCTCTCCACAGCAATTCGGGTATCGATTTCGCGCATGGAGCCGCACAACAAAACCTCGGACGCATCCTCTGCGTCTACCGCCCCCCGCATGCCCCGATATGGCGCACTCGTATCTGCGTGACTATCAATCATTCAACTCTCCCCTGTACTTTACGCGGAAATATGTTGTACGTTATAAGGCATCCAAAATGAATTCAAAGCGTTGAATATAGCTACAAAATGCTTCTTTTTTCGTTAACCCCTTGGATGATGCATCGCATGCAGCTTCTTCAGGCGCTCGCGCGCAACATGGGTGTATATCTGCGTGGTCGAAATATCCGCGTGGCCCAGCAGCATTTGCACCACGCGCAGGTCGGCGCCGTGATTGAGCAGATGCGTTGCAAAGGCGTGGCGTAATGTATGCGGCGACATCGCCTTGTTCAGCCCTGCCGTATTCGCGTGCTTCTTGATCAGATACCAGAACATCTGCCGCGTCATGCCCTCACCTCGCGCAGTGACAAACAGTGCGTCGGCAATTTGACCTGCCAACAGTACCGACCGCCCATCGGACTGATAGCGGCGCAACCAGTCCAGCGCCTCTTCGCCCAGCGGCACCAGTCGCTCCTTGCTGCCCTTGCCCATCACCCGCACCACACCCATGTCCATACTCACCTGCGTACTGCGCAGCGTCACCAGCTCAGATACTCGCAAACCGGAGGCATACAGCACTTCAAGCATAGTGCGGTCGCGCAGGCCGAGCGGCGTTTGCACATCCGGCGCATCCAGCAGCAATTCGACATCCTGCTCGGTCAGGCTCTTGGGCAGATTGCGCGGCAACTTGGGCGTGTCTATCTGCAAGGTGGGATCAGCCTCAACCCTGCCCTGTCGCAGCAAGTAACGATACAGCCGCTTGAGACTGGAGATGTTGCGCCCGGTGCTGCTGGCTTTGGCTTTTTGCTCTATCACCAGATGTGCCAAATAGCCCTGAATATCCGCATGGGTCGCCTGCAGTGCCAATGTGCCACGGCTCTTTTCCAGCCAAACGGCAAATTTATTCAGGTCACGCCGGTAACTATCCAGCGTGTTGCGTGACAGGCCGTCTTCCAGCCAGAGGTTGTCGCAAAATTCATCCAACAGTTCGGCGTTATTCACAGTGCTCCCTCGTGTTGCAGCAGCCAGCGCTTGAGCTCCAATGACGCGCCGCTGCCGTGCTGCATGAAACCTCCCAGCCCTGCCTTGCCGATCACCCGGTGACAGGGAACGATAATGGGGATGGGATTTGCACCGCAGGCCTGACCTACCGCCTGCGCGGCTGACTTTAATTCAGCCGCAAGCTCGCCATAGCTGCGCGTCTGACCGCAGGGAATCGACTGCATGATGCACCAGACTTTGTTTTGATGGGCCGTGCCGGACAACTCCAACGGAATTTCAAATCGCATGCGGGGATCGCGGAGATAGTGCAGTAATTGCGCGCATGTCATGGCTGCCAATTCATTAGTTGCCGAAAAACAAGTTTCGCTCTCAGGCAGAAAGTCGATAGCGCTCAATGCCTCGTCGCTGCAACGGATGCCAAGTACGCCTAAGGGCGTGGAAAGCTTTGCCTGATAGTCCATATCCCTCTCCCCCGCCCCTCTCCCATGGCGGGAGAGGGGCGCAGACAAATAATAGCGCACAAATAAAAAACGGGAGCCGAAGCTCCCGTTTTTCAGAACACGCAGCGAATTTATACCGCTTTTTTGCGTGCAGGCAACTTTTCCTTGATACGTGCCGATTTGCCGGAGCGATCGCGCAGGTAGTACAGCTTTGCGCGACGAACCGCACCTTTACGCTTCACTTCGATTGCAGCGATGATAGGCGAGTAAGTCTGGAAAGTACGCTCAACGCCTTCACCGGAGGAAATCTTACGCACGATGAATGCGGAGTTCAAACCACGATTGCGCTTGGCAATTACCACACCTTCAAAAGCCTGAACGCGCTTGCGCTCACCTTCAACCACGTTCACGCTCACGACAACAGTGTCGCCAGGTGCAAACACGGGGATGGTTTTGCCCAAACGGGCGATTTCTTCTTGTTCCAACTGTTCGATCAAGTTCATCTTTACTGCTCCTTGGTTATCGGGTCTTGTTCCTTCTGCAGAACACCGCTATAAATCCAAACTCCGTTGCGATATTGCGTTGTTCAGAAAATTTTACCGCTTACATATTGCCGCGCACTAACGCTTACATATTGCCGCGCACTAAAATTTCCTTCGCGCCTTGTCTCGCTTAGGATTTTGAATCTCTATCGGCGTCCTGAAATCCTGCCAGAAGCCGAGACTCCTCTTTTGTTAAGTCACGCTTGTCCAGTAAATCCGGTCTGCGCAACCACGTTCTGCCCAACGACTGCTGAAGCCGCCAGCGCTTGATGTCTGCATGATTGCCAGACATCAACACCGGGGGCACGACTTCACCATTAAATTCTTCGGGGCGGGTGTAGTGCGGACAATCCAGCAGGCCGTGCACAAATGAATCCTGCTCCGCCGACTCGGCATCTCCCAATACACCGGGCAATTGCCGCACCAGACTGTCCACCAACACCATCGCCGCCAATTCGCCACCGGACAAGACATAGTCGCCGATGGAAATTTCTTCATCTACATACTGTCGAATCAGGCGTTCATCGATGCCTTCATAACGTCCCGTCAGCAAAATAATTCCTTCGTCCTGCTGTGCTATCAACTCTTTGACCACGCCGTGACTGAGCAAGCGACCCTGTGGCGACAAATAAACCACCCGGCTTTTCTTCACACCGCTGGCTGACTGCCTCTGCTTGGCCGCGTTGATCGCTCCCGCCAGAGGCTCGCCCAACATCACCATTCCCGGCCCGCCGCCATAGGGGCGATCATCGATGGTGCGGTAATTGTCTGTAGTGAAGTCGCGCGGATTCCACGTCTTCAACACATACAAGCCCTGCTCCGCCGCGCGCCGCGTGATGCCATGCTGCGTCAACGCATCAAACATCTGCGGAAACAGCGTGATTACGTCAAAAATCACGACAAATAATCCGCCGACCAGTCCACCCGAATTATCCGACTGGAAACATCCACTTCCTTGACCGCGGAATCCACGAAGGGAACCAATATCTTGCCGCTATCACCCTTGACGATCAGCACATCGTTCGCGCCAGTTTCAAGCAGATTTACCACGACGCCGAGAACCTCACCAGCTTCGTTGACAACCGACATGCCCATCAGATCCGACCAGTAGTGCTCGCCATCATCCTCTTCGGGAAGACTGCAACGGGGCACCGCAATCAGTTGGCCTTTCAGCCGTTCTGACGCATTGCGATCAGGGCAATCGTCCAGCAATACCGCGGGGCCCTTGGTGTGCAACTCGCTTTGCAAGACCTTAACTTCGCGCCACGGCCCTTGCTCGGGCCCCAGCCACCAGACGTTATAGTCCAGCAAGGTATCCATGTATTCGGTATAAGGCTGAACCTTGATCCAGCCGCGAATTCCATGAGCACCAACCACGCGCCCCATGATTACCATGGAGTCTGCTTTATCAGGCTGCTGCACGCTCTGAATTACGCTGCTGCGGCTCCGGCACGCTTGACCAACTTGGCAACTGCGTCGCTCAATTGCGCACCCTTGCTCTGCCAGAAAGTAACGCGCTCAAGTTGCAAACGCAGTGCTTCTTGATTTTCTGTTGCAACTGGATTGAAGAAGCCAACGCGCTCGATGAAGCGACCATCGCGACGATTGCGCGAATCAGCCACTACCACGTTGTAGAACGGACGGTTCTTGGAACCGCCACGGGAAAGACGAATGATTACCATATAAAACCTATGTAAAGTTGTTAGCCAAGCGAAAGGGCGCGAATTCTACGACAATTCCACAGCTTATGGCAAGCACAAGAAATGCAAGGGAATTTCCCGAGATAACCGCCCGCAAGGGCGATAGTCCCTAAAGCCGCAAACTGCATCAACGATGCAGCAATATCTCCAGCACAAACTTACTGCCCAGATAGGCCAGAAGCAGCAGCACGAAGCCGCCCACCGTCCAGCGCACCGCGATACGTCCGCGCCAACCGTAGAAGCGATGCCCCCACAGCAACACGGCAAATACCAGCCATGAAATAAAGCCGAACAGCACCTTATGATTGAGCTGCCAAGCCTTGCCGAAAATCGCCTCAGAGAACATCACGCCGGAAGCCAGCGTCAGCGTCAGCAACAAAAAGCCGATGGCAATCATACGAAACAGCAGGGACTCCATGGTCAGCAGCGGCGGCAGATTCTGCAACACGCGCGGCAGCGTGGCATGGTGCAGGCGCTTTTCGACCTGCGAAATCAGCACCGCGTGCAGCATCGCAATGGTGAACAGACTGTAAGCCAGCATCGCGGCTGCAATATGTGCCTTGAATGCCAGCAGGCCGGTATTTTCCAGCTGATGACTGGTCGGAAATATCTCCGGTAGCAACACCGCCACCGCTGCAATCGGCAGCACCAGCGCCTGCAAACCACCGACCGGATAAAAGAAGCGCGCCACCCAATACACACCCAGTGTCAGCCAGATAATCAGTGATATCGCATTGGCCATACTCAAATTGAAGCCGCCGCCGGCGAACAGATCCTGCGCCAGCAAATAGCCTTGCAGCGCAAGCGGCACCAGCACCCAATGCCCCACCCGGCTACGGCTCAGCGCGTCCCCTTTGCCGTGCACCTGCGCCTGCCAGAAATAGACTGCAAGCACGCTATAAGCAGTAAAGGCCAACCATGAAAGGATAACGTTAGACATTTTTCGTCGGGATGTTTTAGACTTCGGGGATTCTACACCATACGTAACGACACTCCCATATGCTGGACAATCTGACGCAACGCCTCTCGGGTGTCATCAAAAATCTGCGCGGACAGGCGCGCCTTACCGAAAGCAACATTCAGGATGCCCTGCGCGAAGTGCGCATGGCACTGCTTGAGGCGGACGTTGCGCTGCCCGTGGTCAAGGAGTTCATCGCCCAAGTCAAACAGGCCGCACTGGGACAAGAAGTTATCGGCAACCTGAACCCGGGGCAGGCACTGATCGGCGTGGTCCATCGCGAGCTCACCAAGCTGATGGGCGAACATAACGATGCGCTCAACCTTGCCACCACGCCACCCGCCGTAATCCTGATGGCGGGTTTACAAGGTGCGGGCAAAACCACCACCAGCGGCAAGCTAGCCAAGCTGCTACGTGACCAGCACAAGAAGAAGGTGCTGCTGGTCAGTTGCGACGTGTACCGCCCGGCCGCTATCGAGCAATTGCGCGCGCTGGCACAGCAACTCGACATCGACTTCTTTGCCTCCGACATCAGCCAGAAGCCAAAGGACATCGCTCTGGCCGCACTGGATTACGCACGCAAACACTATCACGACGTGCTGATCGTCGATACCGCAGGTCGCCTCGCAATCGACGAAGCGATGATGGAGGAAATCAAGCAGCTGCATGCCGCGACGAAACCCATAGAAACGCTGTTCGTGGTTGATGCGATGACCGGACAGGACGCGGTGAATACCGCCAAGGTCTTTGGCGAAACCCTGCCACTGACTGGCGTCATCCTCACCAAACTGGATGGCGATGCGCGCGGCGGTGCCGCCTTGTCGGTACGTCAGGTTACCGGCAAGCCAATCAAGTTCGTCGGCGTCAGCGAAAAGCCCAACGGGCTCGAAGCGTTCCACCCCGAGCGCATGGCTTCTCGCGTACTCGGCATGGGCGACGTCATGTCGCTGATTGAGGAGGCGCAACGCGGTGTGGATGTTGCCGAAGCGGAAAAACTCGCCAAGAAGATGCAGAGCGGCAAGGGCTTCGACCTCAACGACTTCAAGATGCAGATCGTGCAAATGCGCAACATGGGCGGCATGTCCGCACTGATGGACAAGCTGCCCGCACAACTCAGCCAAGCCGCTGCAGGTGCCAAAGTAGATGACAAGCAGATCAACCGCATCGAAGGCATTATCAACTCGATGACCGCTCTGGAGCGCAGCAAGCCGGAACTCATCAAGGCCTCGCGCAAACGCCGCATCGCCATGGGCGCGGGCGTGCAGGTGATGCACGTCAACCAGCTTCTCAATCAGTTCGAACAGTCGCAAAAAATGATGAAAATGTTCAGCAAGGGCGGCATGGGCAAACTGATGCGCGGCATGGCCGGAAAATTTCCAGGCATGTGATGAAGACAGGATCTAGAATTTGGGGCAACTCACCACTTTCGACTAACCACTTACAACTAAATAATCATGACAATTAAAGCCATCATTTTTGACGTGGACGGAACCCTTGCCGATACCGAAGACGGGCACCGTATATCTTTTAACAAGGCCTTCGCCGATAGCGGGCTGGACTGGAATTGGGACGTTGAGCTTTACGACAAGCTGCTGAAAGTCACCGGCGGCAAGGAGCGCATCAAGTATTTTGTCTCCGACTTCCTGGCCGGATACACCCAGCCCGCCGACTTCGACGAGTTCGTCAAAAATCTGCACAAGATAAAAACCGCACATTACATCAGCCTGTTGCGCGAAGGTGGCATCCCCTTACGCCCCGGCGTCAAACAGTTTATTAACGATGCGCGCAATGCCGGCATTACGCTGGCGATTTCCACCACCACCTCGCCGGAAAATGTCAGCGGTTTACTGGAAGTGGGTATCGGCAAAGACTGGGCAGACTATTTCGCGGCCAACGGCTGCGGCGACATCGTGCCGCACAAGAAGCCCGCACCCGACATCTACCTCTGGGTG
>JBBQXA010000058.1:0-15560 GCA_038210095.1 Burkholderiales bacterium | reverse complement strand
TTCGTCAATTCGGCTCGCTCTTCGTCGGTCAGTTCAATTTGCAGGGCAACTCTCATTGGTATTCCTCTCTCCGATACAGCAACAGAGAGTTGGATAATCGGTAATACAATAAGTTCCATCAAGAATGCAGCACTACACTAGTGTAGTGCTTTGCAGTTGATGGATTTATACCGTCAAACAGCACTGTATTGTAGGTCGGGCGGATATAAGCCCCAAAAGGAACGAAGCAATACACTAGTCCTTTCCTGATGCGAGATTCCGTTCAAGCCTGATTGTGACGCCAGAGCGCCGCCGACATAATCTCCCCACAGAACAACGGATTCTTTTATTACAGCGAAAGGAAAAGTCATGAGCCATACCCTCGCACAACCCGATGAAATTGAACTTGCCCTGATGGAAGAGGAAATCGCGAACAATGTTCATGCATCGACTTCCGATCAGTCACAGCTGAACAGCTTTACCCGAAAGGCTCTGATTGATGGCTATGTTTCCCCCTATCGGGCGGCGTACATGCAGTCGACCGCCACCGGTCAAAGCTGTATGCGCAACCAACCATAGGAGCCGTCATGAAAATCGATGAAATTCGCAGCATCGCAAGATCACAAGGCATCCAATCCGGCGGCCTCTCCAAAACCGAACTGATCAAAAGCATCCAGACCGCAGAAGGAAATTTTGACTGTTTTGCCACCGCTCGCAATGGTGATTGCGATCAATTGGCTTGCAATTGGCGCAAGGAATGTCTGCCGCCCGCACCCAGAAATTAGTTCTCATAAATCAATCTTGATGGCTGATGAGCTAAGTATGGAAATTTACATCGCCTGCAATATCCCACGAGAGGTTCTCTGCATTTCAATTTCCACGAGTGACTCGAATGGCAAACGTCCCAGGCCTGCGCTGGGGAGAAGATGACATCGTCGACGTAGCTCGTCACCTGAACACGATTCACTATCATTTTCCGACGTCCAAACTCAAAGACTATTCTTGGCAATAGTCTTCTTATTTCGTACGGCCATCTATACTATGAAAGAGCGCCACCAACAGGAGCGATGATATGGACGAACCCATAAGCGAATCAGAACGATTTCCGGCCAGATACTGGCATGTTCTGGGCGACGGGCGCATCCAGTGCGACCTGTGCCCGCGCGATTGCAGGCTACACGACGGACAGCGCGGCGCCTGCTATGTGCGCGGCCGGGTCGGCGACCATCTGGTGCTCACCACCTACGGGCGCTCGTCCGGCTTCTGTATCGACCCGATAGAGAAAAAACCGCTCAACAACTTTTACCCCGGCAGCAGCGTATTCTCCTTCGGGACTGCAGGCTGCAATCTCGCCTGCAAATTCTGCCAGAACTGGGACATCTCCAAGTCGCGCAGCCACGACAAACTCGCCGATCAGGCCGGTCCCGAAGCCATCGCACAAGCCGCCGAGCGCATGGGCTGCAAGAGCGTGGCGTTCACCTACAACGACCCGGTTCCGTTCGCCGAATACGCGATGGATACCGCCGATGCCTGCCACGCGCGCGGCATTAAGGCCGTCGCCGTCACCGCAGGCTACATCCACGAACAACCGCGCCGCGAATTATTTTCAAAAATGGATGCAGCTAATGTCGACCTCAAGGGCTTTACCGACGCGTTTTATCTCAAGCTCTGCGGCGCCCACCTGCAACCGGTGCTGGACACCCTGACCTACCTGCGTCAGGAAACAGACGTGTGGCTGGAACTGACCACCCTGCTGATTCCCGGACACAACGACTCGGACGATGAGCTGGGCAGAATGAGCGAATGGATCGTCAAGGAACTGGGGCCGGATGTGCCGCTGCACTTCTCCGCCTTCCACCCCGATTACAAGATGCGAGACATCCCCCCCACTGCGCCTGCGATATTGGGAAACGCGCGAAGAATTGCAATGAATGCGGGCATGAATTATGTCTACACCGGCAACGTACACAACCTCGAAGGCGACACCACCTTCTGCCCTTCATGCGGCCACGAGCTGATCGTGCGCGACTGGTACAACATCGAACAATACCGCCTCACCCCGGACGGTCACTGCCCCGATTGCCACACAAAAATTGCTGGGCGTTACGAGCAATTCAACACCGCCTTCGGCCGCAACCGGATACCGGTTGCGATGGGCGCAAGCTAGCCCCGCCAACGAAATGCAAGGTCTAGATACTCTCCGTTACATCAATTCATGAGCGCACTAAATTAGTTTTTCATGCGAATTCGAGTACATATCGCAAGCAAAGGGTGCAGCTTCGTATTAATTCCACAAAGTGCCTCCATCGACTTCAAGGCCATACCAATATCAACACACCGGAGACAATCAGCAGCGCACCCGTTGCCAGCTTGACCGTCATCGCTTCGCCCAGAAAAACAACTCCCAGCAGGATGGCGAAGGCCACACTCAGTTTGTCGATGGGCGCGACCTGGGAAGCGGGGGCCATTTGCAGCGCACGATAATAAAACAGCCATGAGAAGCCTGTTGCCATGCCGGACAGCACGAGGAAGACAACAGGACGAATTTCCCACGCACGGGGTAATTGCCATTCACCGCGAAAAGTCACGATACCGAGAGTCATCAGTAAGATGATCAGGGTTCGTATCAAGGTCGCTAGGTTTGAGTTCATGCCTTCGACCCCGAGCTTGCCGAAGATGGCAGTCAGGCCCGCAAAAAATGCTGAACCGAGTGCGAATATTTTCCAGGACATGTGCCTCTTTCCATATTTACGATTTACACCCCTGCGTCCGCTATCCGCAGGAGATAAACTCAATGAGCGGTCTTGGCTGCCCGGTGTTCGAATATCAGAATGCAAGCCACGATGAAGATGAGCAGCACGATCGACGCGGAGTAGCGACTCAAGGCCAGCCCGCCGTTGCTGAGCGGTTTGTCCAGAAAGTCACCCACCACCGCACCCAGCGGGCGCGTGAGGATGAAGGCCGCCCAGAACAGGATGGTGTGGGATATTTTAGTCCGGTAATACGCCGCAACGATCAGCAGCAATAACGCGCCAAACAACAGCGCACCGCCTGCATAACCCAAACCTGCCGTATCGGCGGACCAGTCGCCCAGAGCCGTGCCTAGCGTCTGCGAGAACATGATCGTCACCCAGTAGAACATCTCGGCCTTGGGTGAGATGACGGTTTCAACCGATATCGAGCCTAGTGAGCGATACCAAAACAGCAGCGAGGCCATCAACAAGACGCACAGCAATGTCGTGCCGCCCGCATAGCCGATGCCGAGCGAGCGATCGGCAAAGTCGGCCAGCGTCGTGCCTAGCGTGGTGGTTGCAATGATAGTGACCCAGTACAGCAAGGGATGAAAGCCCTTGGCCCTGATCTGGACAAAAACAGCGCTGAAGAAGACTGCGGCAAAGATGGCCGATCCGACCAGATAGCCTAGGTTCATCGAGATAGAAACCGCATCGCCTCCCGTCTCGCCCAGCGTGGTCGCCGCGATCTTGATGATCCAGAAGAGCAGCGTGACTTCCGGCACTTTGCTCAGTGCATGCGCAGTGGTATCGTTCATGCGGCTTCCCGTGTATATCTTAGGCGCTCACCGAGACAGTCGCTGTCGCCCAGTTGGTATTCACGACAAATCATTGGCCGGCGTTCGTAGATCGTGCACAGCATGGTGCGCCTGTCCAATGCCGCACACCAGCCATCGTCTAGGCGCGTCATAACCCAGCCGTCCCACTGATCCTGCTCCGTTAAGTCGGCAGGGATATCGTCATCCCCCATCAACATCACCTCCAGGCGACAGCAGCTTGCCTTGCACGTGGAACACGACATTTCAACGTGGTCGCTGTCATCGACAAGGTAGGTCATATTCATTCTGTTCCTTTTCCAAGCGGGAGTAATCCCCAATCCTGATTCTAATGTTCTTTCCCATCCACCCGCGCCTGCACCAGCATCGGAATATAGCGCCAAGCCAGCAGTGCGAAACCCGCGAACCAGCATGCAGCAGACAGCGTCAACCACAGCGTATAGTTATCCGCATGCAACAGCGGAGCGACGATGCGCAGCACGAAAGCTAAAATCATAACGCGCAACGCCAATTTGTCGAGGTGATCAAAGATGACTTTCCTGCCGGTGTGCCCCTGGGAGATACGGATCAGCATCGCGGGAATGATCAGTCCCATCGCGCCGAAGGTGAACACGTGGATAGACAGTGAGGTGAGTTCCTGCGTCGTGGTCAGCCGCAGGAATTCAACCAGCAGTTGTGCGACAATGGCCAAATAGCCCAGATACATAATGCCTATATCCAGCCGCCGAAACGCCAGTTGCGGCTTCCAAAAAACAAAGCGAACCAGTAGCAGTACGGCGAGCAACAAACCGCTGCAAGCCGTGACCACATCCGGCAGTAGTCCGCCCATTACCAATAGCAGCCCCAGCAGTTTGATCGCCGCATCCAGTTGCGGAAGTTGCAGGATGCCGACTTGAAATGCGCCCTTCATGAAGGCACTCAGGGTGCGCTCCAACATCACCAGAAAGGCCACACGAAACAGTCCCAGCGCCATGCTCCAGCCGAGCAGGTAATAATCGGCGCTCAGCATCAGATATTTCGCCAGCAAAAAGGTCGGCAGGATCAGCAAGAATAAATAATTGTTGCTATAGGAGTCGTTCGCGCGATTCTTCACCAGCGTCCACACCAGCATCGCGACAATGGCGGCCAGAAACAAATTGTTAGATAACAGAAACAGTGCACGCGACCAGTCACTCCCGAACCACATACCGATACGCTCAAGCAGCCAAGCCGCCGCGATGAACATCAGCACCTGTCCGTGATAGCCGCGCACCTTCACCCAGTTCTTGGTGGAGGTCAGCAGAAATCCGCCCAGCACCGCCCAACCGAAGCCGAAAAACATTTCATGCGCATGCCATTGCACCATGCTGAAATGGTTAACGGGTGCGGTGAGATGACCTGCGTACATCAGCACCCACAACACCGGCAGGCTCAGACCGGACAACATCGCCAGCGCGAAGAACGGACGAAATCCCACCAGCCAGAGTGGATGCGTGCTTGTTTTGTTTTCCATTAAATTCCTCTACAACAATTTTTCCAGCACTGGAAACAACTCGCGTTCTTCGAAGCGCACATGTGCCGCGAGCAGTTTCCCGAAATGGTCTAGCGTTGCGGCATCGCAGCGCTGCTGCAATAGCTTGAAATGATCGCGCAACTGGCAATGTTCGTTCAGTGTGCGCTCGGCCAGCACCTGATGCTCATCTGCTTCAAGCAGAGGCAGCAGTGTGCGTTCCTCGACCAGAAAATGAGGCTCCAGCTCGTTCACAAATTCCGTGACGACACGGGTGCAGCACTCGCGCAGCAGCGCTGCATCTGATGCATGCTCACAGGCCTTCGCCAGTTTGAGCGCGGCATGATGTTCGCGCGACAACGGTTGCAGCGCCACACTGCGTTTCATGATCGTGCCGTGATCTTAACGGCGGGTGAAGTCGATCGCGATATTGCCCGGTTCGCGGGCGGTGTAGTTAATCTCAATGCCCGCACCATAGCGTTGCTGCAACTGTGCGAGCAGCGGCAACGGATCGTGATCGTTGACGAAAGCCATGGTCTCACCGGGATTCAGCGAGTCGAGCGCGCCGAAGATGGCCGCATGACGGAAGCGCTTGGCGACAGCGCGCGCGTCGAAGGGGTAGCGCATGTCTTGGGTATAGCTGTTGGCACAATTGTGAGTCATGGTTATTTCCTTTGGTGGGGTTGAAAAATCAGGATCGAAGGTTAAGGATTCAGGTGCGGGCCAGCCTTGCGGTTTTTTTAGTGAGGCTGCTCAGCGGAATCAGCGTGCGTTCCAGCGCGCGAGGATTCTTGACCAAGTCGGCCATGCTGATTTCGCGCAGCGAGGCAAAAAAAGCTTCGCGTGCGTTGTATAACGCAGCGCTCAATTTGCATGCGCCCACAATCTGGCAGTGGCTCTCACCTGCGGCCATGCACTCGACCAGATCAAAGTTGTCTTCGGTCGCACGCAGCACCTGTTCGACCGTGATCGTTTCAGATGGACTGGCCAGCCGCACACCGCCATTGCGTCCGCGCAGGCTCTCTATCAGTCCCGCGCGCGTCAGCTGATGCGACACCTTGACCAGATGATTTTTGGAAACCGCCAGCCGCTCGCTCGCCTCGCCTATGGTCACCGGTTCGGCCTGACGCAGGGCCAGATACATCATCAGCCGCAGGCCAAGATCAGAATACTGTGTCAGTTTCATCTTCGCCCCCAAAACCTACTGCGCCCCTCGATTGCTTCGCTGTGCGGTACTCGCTGCCGCTCCTACCCAATAGATTTGTCTCGTTGTTCTGTTCCGTGCGCCTTGCACTCAAGGTGCTCGCTACGGTTTTAGCGGTGAACTTGTATGCCATCATTTGAATATTCCTACAGCTCCATGATGCGATGCCATTCGCCTTCCACAGGAATGACTTCATAACGTCTCCACGCCAAAAAGTCGGACCAAGGCATCTGTCCAGAACTGCCGTCGCCGACTCCCGCGACGGTACTGTAGCTCACCGTTGCAGCTTCATTCTTGCCTGACAATTTGATTATCTTGCGCACCGACAACAGTCCACCATATTCACCGTTACTGTAATAATTTCCGACTGCGAGCGAATCACCATCCGTAGAAGCGCGTCGAGCATGCTTGAGCGCCAACCGGTATATCTTTGCCAAATCGGCCTCTGTTACGTCCACATAGGAACCAATCTCGCGCAGCGCGTAAGCGAAATCCTTGTGCGATAGTTGCTCATCCGCGGAGGTACTTGTCGTAGCGGTTGGCGCCACCTTCCTGAGGCTGGCCGGATAACGGCGCCAAGGAAAGGGATAGTTCACCGCTACCGCGACAGCCAACATGATGGCTACATTCAACATCACCGGCGTGAGCACGAACTGATATCCCAACGCATGCACGGCCGGGCCACCGACCACTGCCACCAGCGCGGTCGCGCCGCCGGGCGGATGCAGACAACGCAGATAGTGCATCGCGAATATCGCCAGCGACACGGCCACTGGGCCCGCCACAAAATGATTGTCAATGAACAGCGCGCAGCTCACGCCGATTACCGCCGAAATGACATTGCCGCCTATCAGCGGCCAAGGCTGCGACAACGCGCCATGCGGCACGGCAAACAGCAATACCGCCGACGCCCCCATGGATGCCACCAGCAACATTGCACTCTCACCGCCGACAACATGCAGACTGACCGTCATGGTCAAGGCGATCGCAATCAGCGCACCCAGCGTGGAAATCAGTTTCTCGGCGTGACCGACATCATTCGTCTCCACGCCCAACAATCTCAGTATGCTTTTCATCGCCATCTCGCAAACTCCACTAAAAATTATCCGCCATGCACTTAATGATGTGCGAATCATACATGTTTTATGCTATCTTGCCACTGTATCGAAAGTAATGGAGCGCAACATCATGAGTTACCTGCTGATCAAGAGTCTGCACACAAGCTGCGTCGCTGCCAGTTACACACTATTCCTGCTGCGCGGCATCTGGGTACTGCGCGACTCACCCATCATGCAGCAGCGCTGGGTAAAAATCGTACCGCATATCATCGACACCGCCCTGCTCACCAGCGCCGTAGCACTAGCATGGATGCTGGGCCAATATCCTTTCATGGATAGCTGGCTAACTTCCAAGGTCTGCGCCCTGCTGCTCTATATCGCGCTGGGCTACACCGCATTTAAAAATATCCGCTGCAAACGCTGCTTCATCACCGCGTGGATAGCAGCACAATTCGCATTCGCTTACATCGTTCTGGTCGCAATCAATCACAACCCTTACATCTTTTAGGTGCAGCCATGATTTCAATAAACACTGGGGGCGTCGCCCCAACCTTCGATCATCCGCTGGAGATGCTACACGCCTGTCACGGCAAGATACTGCACCAGTGCGACACGCTGAAAAAACTGAACGTGCATCTGGGTAAGTACGGCTGCGACACGCAGGTGCAACAAGCCGCACAGGGAATACTGCGCTACTTCAACACCGCCGGACAATTCCATCATCAGGATGAAGAAGAAAATCTGTTCCCCGTGTTGCGCGCCAGCAGTCAAGAAGCAAACTCACTGTTGCAACGACTGTTGTCCGAGCATGTCGTCATGCTGTCCGCATGGGACGCATTGCGCGGAACTCTGGAACAACTGGCCGAAGGAATAACTGTCGCGTTGAACGTGGAGCTGATGAAAAACTTCATCCGCAGCTACACCGATCATATCGCCGTCGAAGAAGCCGAACTGCTGCCACTCGCCGCTCGCGTACTGACCGTGGAACAACTCAAAGAAATTGGCATAAATATGGCGACTCGTCGCGGCGTACAGCACGCTTGAGGCTGGGAAATAATCCGGCATTATCGACAACAGTCCCATCGAAAATTAGTATCGCGCTGTTTATGGTGTAAGCTATTTACCAACAAATAGGGACACTATCAAAAATATTAGCATGCAAAATCCAAGCGAAAAAAGCGCCCATAAAGACATTATCTATGCGCCCTGGGAGCGGGCATTCACCAAGGTTCTGACACCGTTCGAAGAGTTCATTCACAGGGAAACAACCAGCGGCATGTTGCTGATGGGTACCGCGATTTTGGCGCTAATACTGGCCAACAGTTTCCTCGCGGAGGCATACCTGCATCTGCTGCACACCCCCATGAACATTCAAATCGGCCCGTGGAAACTGGATATGAGTCTGCATCACTGGGTGAATGACGGCCTGATGGCAATGTTCTTTTTCGTGGTGGGTATGGAATTAAAGCGTGAAATTCTGGTGGGCGAGCTTGCCGATCTGCGTCAGGCGGCCTTGCCCATCATCGCCGCGATCGGCGGCATGGTCATGCCCGCACTGATTTATTTGGTTTTCAACCCATCGGGAGATGCGGCTCGGGGCTGGGGTGTGCCGATGGCAACCGACATTGCCTTTGCGGTTGGCGCGCTGGTACTACTGGCGCGACGCGTTCCCAAAGCACTGATTACCTTTCTGGTCGCCCTCGCAATTGCCGACGATCTGGGAGCCGTACTGGTCATTGCCGTCTTCTACACACAGCAACTGGTCTTCGGATGGCTAGCCACTGCGACCGTGCTGGCGCTATTGTTAGTCGTTTTGAATTTTGTCGGCGTCCGCCGCATACTGCCCTATTTCTTAGTGGGCACACTGCTCTGGTATGCGCTGTTGCAATCGGGCGTACATGCCACGCTGGCGGGCGTACTGTGCGCTTTCGCCATACCGGCCCGCTCAAAATATGATCCCGGCCTGTTTAGCGGACGCATCAAGGAATTACTCGTGCGCTATGACGCCAGCGTTCAAGCCGGCAGCAACATTATGACCAACGAGAAGCTGCACACCATCGTGCAAACGTTGGAGCACGGTGCACGCGGTGTACAAACTCCCTTGCAGCGTCTGGAAAACAGCTGGCATTTGCCGGTAGCCTTCGTGGTGATTCCCATATTCGCCTTGTTCAACTCCGGCATTCCATTGCAATTCAATGCGCTGGGGGAAACATTGAGCCATCCGGTCATGTTGGGAGTGACATCAGGATTGGTACTGGGCAAGTTTATCGGCATCACGGGCGCAAGCTGGCTGGCCTTGCGTTTCGGTCTCGGACAGTTGCCGGGCGGCACGCGTTTTTCGCAGATCGCCGCGGTTTCACTGCTGGGAGGAATCGGCTTCACCATGTCGATTTTTATTGCCGAGCTGGGTTTTGCAGGACAGGAAGAATTTCTGTTGATGGCCAAAACAGGGGTACTGGCTGCCTCGCTATTGTCGGGACTGCTGGGTTACTTCTGGCTGCGCTGGCTGGGGCGCGAACACTAAAAAGGCCCCTAAAGCGAGAGCGAACGGAGTACGACCCCTAACCGTTTAACATCCGTACGCACCCCTCCCTACTACAGGACAGCACGCAAACACGCGCTGCAAAAAGCTCAAACACCTCCGCTGCCCTTTAACCCCTCACCACTTCAGCGTAAGATGACACATCTGTTCACAAATATTGCTCCCAACGCTGCCCACAATGCCCACTCAAACTCTGCACGCCTCCATCCTCAAAGTGTTAGTCGGTTCATCCAGCCAGATGACCGTTGACCTGACCACTCTGAAAGCCCAGATCGTCCCGAAAGTAAAGTTGGCGGACCTCACTAACGAACTCGACGCAATGTGTGAACGCCGGGAATTACAGACCTGCAGCGGGATCAGGGGCGGCAAAGATTATGTGTGTTACTGGATTTCCGGCAACCTGCCACCGGCATGGGGCAAGCCGAGCAAGGCTGCGGCCAAAGCGAAAAAACCCGCCACAGATCCTGCAAAGGCATAATTCTGCTCTACGTAAACGGTTCGATTCATGAAAAAATTAAAACACGAAGCGGAATTATTCAAGGCGGCGTTACTCGCAGGTGTGCAGTATGCCGAAGGTCGGGGAGTGGTTGAATTCGAACCCACCGATTCTGCCAGCGAGAAACTGCTCTACATATACCGCTTACTGGTTCACGACAAGGTCATCCAGCCATTGCCCGAGGATCAGGTTGCCGAAAAAACATTACGGCATAAGTTGGCGATCTGGCACTCAAAGCAATTGCCCAAGGATCATCCGCTGTTGCAATAAACGAATTGCGGCCCGCTTGATGCCAGACCACTTTCCTCGGTCCGCCCCCGTTTTAACTCTCTCTATTGCTTCAGTTTTGCAAACGCTGCGGCCAGTGCGCCCTGGGCTTCCGGCTGCGAGGCGCGCTGTTGCTCGCGCGGCTTAGCACCGGACTGGGGACGAGCATCTCGCTGTACCGGTTTGACACCGGCTGGCGGCGCACTGTCAGTCAAACGCATGGTCAACGCGATACGCTTGCGTTTTACATCCACCTCCAGCACCTTGACCTTGACCACCTGTCCCGCCTTGACCACGCTGTGCGGGTCTTTGACGAAGGTGTTGGACAATGCGGAGATATGCACCAGCCCGTCCTGATGTACACCGATGTCCACGAACGCACCGAAAGCGGCGACGTTAGTCACCACGCCTTCGAGAATCATGTCCGGCTTGAGGTCGGATAATTCCTCCACCCCTTCACGGAAGCTTGCAGTCTTGAACTCGGGACGCGGGTCGCGACCCGGCTTGTCGAGTTCCGCCAAGATGTCGGTGATGGTCGGGATGCCGAATTTCTCATCCATGTACTTCGCCGGGTTCAGCGACTTGAGCAAGGCGCTGTTGCCTATCACCGCCTTAATGTCCTGCTTGATGTCCGCGAGGATGCGCTGCACTAACGGATAGGATTCGGGGTGTACTGCCGAAGCATCCAGCGGGTCATCCGCGCCCATGATGCGCAAGAAGCCTGCCGCCTGCTCGAAAGTCTTATCGCCCAATCGCGGCACCTCGCGCAGTTGTGCGCGCGTGGTGAAACGGCCCTTGAGGTCACGATAGCTGACGATGGCCTGTGCAACGCTGGAACTCAAACCCGACACACGCGCGAGCAAGGGCGCGGAAGCTGTATTTACATCCACTCCGACCGCATTCACGCAATCCTCCACCACCGCATCCAACGAACGCGCCAACTGCGTCTGACTGACATCGTGCTGGTACTGCCCCACACCGATGGATTTGGGGTCTATCTTCACCAGTTCAGCCAGCGGGTCTTGCAGACGGCGCGCGATGGACACCGCGCCGCGCAGGCTCACGTCCATGTCGGGCAGTTCGCGCGAGGCAAATTCAGATGCCGAATACACCGATGCACCCGCCTCGGATACCACGATGCTGGTCAGTTTCAATTCCGGCTGGCGCTTGATCAAATCGCCCGCCAGCTTGTCGGTCTCGCGCGAAGCCGTGCCGTTGCCGATGGCGATCAGTGCGACTTTATGTTTCGCGGCCAGTTGTGACAGCGTGTGCAGCGAACCTTCCCAATCGTTGCGCGGCTGGTGCGGATAGATCACCGCCGTATCCAGCACCTTGCCGGTTTCATCCACCACCGCCACCTTCACACCTGTGCGTACCCCGGGGTCCAGTCCCATGGTCGCGCGCGGGCCTGCGGGCGCGGCCAGCAGCAATGCTTTCAGGTTGCGCGCAAACACGTTAATCGCCTCGGTCTCGGCATTGCTGCGCAACGTGCCCATCAGTTCAGTATCCAGATGCATGAAAGACTTGATGCGCCAAGTCCAGCGCACCGTGTCAGCCAGCCACTTGTCGGCAAGCCTATCCTGTTGCGAGATAGCAAAATGTTTGGCGATGCGCAGCTCGCAGGGATTCAGCGGCGCGCTCCAGGAAGGCTTCTCCACCTCGCTATCCAACCGCAGTTGCACATTCAGCAACTCCTCGCGGCGACCGCGGAACACTGCCAGCGCACGATGCGACGGGATGGTGTTGATGGATTCCATATAGTCGAAGTAATCGGCATACTTCTCCGCCGCCGCTTCCTTTCCCTCGACTACCTTCGATTCGACTACGCCGTGCTCCTGCACGTATACACGCAGCGACTGCAACAACGCGGCATCCTCGGCAAAGCGTTCCATCAGGATTTGGCGCGCCCCATCCAACGCCGCTTTCACATCCGCCACACCGGGATTGTTATCGCCCAGTTCATTGGTAAACGCCTCTTTCAAATACTTTTCCGCCTCCGCTTCAGGGTTCAGCATCGGATCAGCCAGCAGCGCTTCGGCCAGCGGCGCCAGCCCCGCCTCCACCGCAATCTGCGCTTTGGTGCGGCGCTTGGGCTTGTAGGGTAGATACAGATCTTCCAGCAGCGTCTTGTCCTCGGCATGCATCACCGCATCCAGCAAGGTCGGCGTCATCTTGCCCTGCTCGGTGATGGACGCGACGATGGTCGCGCGACGATCTTCCAATTCGCGCAGATAACGCAGCCGGTCTTCCAGCATACGCAGTTGGATATCGTCCAGCCCGCCGGTCGCTTCCTTACGGTAACGCGAAATAAAAGGCACGGTCGCGCCCTCGTCCAGCAAGGCGATAGCGGCAGCAATCTGCGCAGGTTTGGCGGCGATCTCGACGCCGAGTCGTTGTTCTATGGATGGCAGCATGGGATATTCCGAAGTTAAACAGAACTTCGCGCACAAGGTCGCGAAGAAGATTCAATGGCCGCGCATTATGCCGCAGGACAGCGCAGGAACAAACACAGAACTGAGGCAGAAATCCGGCGGTATTCATCCTTCGCTGGCTACACTCCATTCCGGCACGACGATGCCACCATTTCGGGGGACATCCCTGCGAGAAAAATTGGGGCATAATCCACCGACCCTACAAGAACGGAACCGCCATGCTGGAATACATTTTTTTCGATACGGGACTACGCGACGATTTCGTCGCCTTCGTGCAAAGCCTAGGGCTTGTCTTTGAACTGCGTGATGACCCGCTAGGGTTAGTGGTTGCGGTGGAGGAGGAAAATCTCGACGATGCGCTGGAAGACCAGCTGGAAGATTGTTATGCCTCGCTGGAAAAACGCCAGGCCGAACTACTGCGACAAGAAGCGGGCGGCTATCAGCAACTGGCGGGATTTCGCGTCAATCTGCCGGATGGAAAGACGGCACAGGTGCCCATGACGCCGGAGATGGCAAATCGGCTGCTGGCTAATTTCACGCTGAAAGAGATACAGGAACTGTTGGATACCGTCGCACGCAGTGTGGTCGATCCGCACCAACACCTGTGCGAAATCCTACGCTCTGATAGTTAAAACCTACTGCACGACTCGATTGCGATTTTTAGTAGTCCTCGAATTACTTAAGCTCTTCGACCTTGATAAGAATGCTGCGCTGCTCGTTCAGGCGCGACGCGCTGCGCGAGGAGATGGTGCCATCATTCCTTTCCTGCTGCTGACCGATTCCGCCCAACTCCATCCAGTCGCCCAGCTGGCCCGACAGCGTGGTGTCGGCGTGTTGCACGCTGACTGATTGCGAATTGGCATCAGCTGCGTCGTTCTGGGTGCTGATCTCCAGGGTGACGCGGTCGCCATTGACGCGGGGCAGCACGTAAAAGCCGCTGTTCACCTCGCGGTATTCGGTGCTATCGACCACCTCCGTCCCCCAGGGTCGCTGTATGACCTGACGCTGGGTGACTGGCATGCTCTGTCCGCTGCGTACCAGTGCACGATTTCCTTCCAGCACCTGTAGTTGCTGTGTTTTGCGATTATCTTCCAGCGCGCGAGTACTGATAATTCTTGCCCTCAGTCTGTCCTGACCGCCTCCGATCTCGACGCTCGCACCTGCGTTACCCGGATCCGCCACGCTAATGCGCGGATTGTTGCCTATGGTGCCTGACACAGACGTGAGGCGCTCCACCGTATCCCTGTCCACTTCCTGCATCACGGTGATTTTCAGGCGGCGCGGCGCGGTGTCCAGGTGTTGTAGCAGTTTCCTGATGTCGGCGAGGTTGCGCGGCGAGGTGCGCAGAATGAGTTGATAGTTCATCCCGCTGGCTACGCCATCCTTGTCCAGCATGGGCCGGATAATGGGCAGCAGGTCTTCGGCACTTCTATGCTTGAGATCTATGACCTCAAGCTCATTGGCGAAGGCGAAGATGGGGAACAGCAAAAACACGAATAGGAATTTTTTCATGGCGACGACTCTAAACAGAATTGTCGCCATGCTAACCCGAATGCCCGCCCAGCTCTAGTGGGAGTCCAGTTCCACGCCGACCATGTCGGCCTGTGCGGCCAGTCGGCGCAAATACCCACGCAGGGCGTTCACATAGCTTTGCTGACGCAACGACATCGCGACCGCGCCGTGTACCGAGTCGTAGGGCTGGGAAACGCCGGGATCGCGCTGCATGATTTCGACCACATGCAGACCGAAGCGACTGTGTACCAGACGCGGCAACACGCCCACTTCCGTGTGACCGAACAACTCTTTCGCAAACTCGGGCGCGCAGTCATTGGTGGTCAGCCAGCCCAGATCGCCGCCTTCTGCACCGCTGGGACAGTTGGATAACTCGCGTGCCAGCTTGCCAAATTGATCGGTTGCATTTTCATCGTAACACCGCACGTCCAGCAGTGCCGCCTCGGCGCGCTTGCGCAGGGCGACCACGTCCACGCCCGGCGTCACCGCAAACAGGATGTGTCGCGCGTAGATTTTTTCTCCGGTGTGATAGGTGCTCTGATGTGCGGAAAAATGACGCTGACAGGCTTCTTCCGTCGGCTCTTCCGTTTTCAGCATAGTGTCCAGCAGAGACTCTATGGCCTGTGCCGCCGCCTCGCTGATGACTCCCTCGACCGCGACTTCGTCGACTGCGCTCAGCAGGCCCTGCGCCTGTGCCGCTTGACGCAGCAACTCGGTGCAGGCACGCTGACGCAGTTGTTCTTCATTCAGCATTTCGTCCGGCAAATTAAGCAGCACGCCATTGATAGTTGCTGGCCCATTGACAGTCGTATGGCTTGATACCGTCTCCATCAGAATTTTCCCGGCTGGTTATGTCCGGCTGGCAGACCCAGGCGACGACTGCGCACTATTTGATAGGGTCGGGCCAGATAGCCCAGCAGCCCGAAGCCGCTCCATACATGCACCAGACGACTGAACGGGAACAGCAGGAAGATGGTCATGCCCAGCGCCATGTGCGCTTTGAACACCCAACC
>JBBQXA010000057.1:0-15939 GCA_038210095.1 Burkholderiales bacterium | reverse complement strand
TGGAAGCGATCGAATTACGCGTTCAGCGCTTCTTTGTGCAAGCCCTTCAACTTGACCCGCGAACCATGCGCCTGGAATCATGTTAATTCAATAGGTTACACATGATTTGTACTGAAAAATGAACCCCGAAACTTTAGTAATAAAATTTGTTTTAGGTAGTTGCCTCGGCATTCCATATCTAATAAACAACCGGAAAGCAAAAAGGAAATTGCTACAGCTAACAACTGAAAATGAAGATTTACATGACAGGCTAGAAAGAGCCTTACTCAAAGCTCATCAGCCAGTCAAACATCAAGGCTACAACGTCACATTATCTATGGGGCGTACACCGATAATTGAGTTCGATGCAGACACCTTAAATTATTTAGAAACAGAAGTTGTTGAGCCTGATTCAGAAGTTATTTCAGTAGCGGTTAGTAGATTCAACGCAAGAACGGGCACGGGAAGATTTATTACCTCTATTGATTCTATATCTCATGGCTTTTCACCATTTAATGATCTCGATGATTATCAAAAAACCGTAATGGCAGATAATCTAGGCAAAGTCGCAAGAGGTGATTTTGAGCCGTTAACTGCAATTGTGACTAAAATAAATTCTGGCAATGGTCGGTTAAAAAGGTATCAATTACATGGCATCAGTGATGTATAGCGGTTCTAACCTAACGTTCGAGCGGGACTGCCGCGAAGCAGCCCGCGTCAGCCCCTCAACTTAACGTTAGGCAATGTAGTCCACTTTCTCCACTGAGAGCACCGATATGCGAATGACCGCACTAGCGACCTTGCACCGAAGCATGCTGAATGCTGGCATCGACATTCAAAAGTTCCCGTTTAAGACCGGTGCAGCCTCTTTTGAGTGTCTATTTTCGGCGCGTGGAAACGCACTTGAATTATCCCTTACCTCTCGTGGCGAAAACCCGAAGTTCTTCCTCTTCCCAGTCTCGCCGTCGTATGACATTCAGGCTTATCTCGGCGACCAATTGAACGAATTCATTTCGGTATTGAAGACGCACGGAATGTCAGGCGCAGGGTTCAAGCCAAGCGATATGTTTTCCGCTTTGAACTCGGCAATTCCCACCGATGCAAAACCGGCGCATGCTCCATCACCTGAAGACATTGTTAGGCTCAGACACGACCTTGAGTTTCGAGACCTTCCGTACTTTGACACTTGGATATATTGGAAACAGCGAGAAGGCCCGTCGCCAGAGAATCTGAAAAAGACTTCGTGTGTATTTGGGGATGACGCCGCTGACTACAGCATACGAATGACTGCGTCATCTAAGTGGAGCGCTACTCCAACCGGTCGATCATGGACCCAGAAGTAACCCCATTGCCTAACCCGGCAGTCAAGCGGGACTGCGCAAAAGCGCGCAGCCCCTTACTTTTACGTTAGATTTGCTCAGCACTCCGCTGAAGTAGTTCTTTATGGAATGATGTATGCCCTGTAAAATGAGCGAATTAAACCCAAAGAGCATTTGGATATTATGTCATTAAGTTCAATAGAGATTTGTGCAGGAGCTGGCGGCCAGGCTCTTGGGCTGGAGCAGGCGGGTTTCGAGCACGTCAGCCTCGTGGAGATTGAGGCACCAGCATGTCAAACCTTGCGTATCAACCGCAACCATTGGCATGTCACAGAAGGCGACCTGCGCTACTACTCGGCTGAAAAATGGCAAGGCATTGAGTTGCTTGCTGGCGGTGTGCCTTGTCCGCCTTTTTCCAAGGCGGGCAAGCAGCTTGGCAACGAAGATGAGCGCGATCTATTTCCAGAAGCCATTCGCCTTGTCTCCGAGTGCAAGCCCCAAGCGGTCATGCTCGAAAATGTGCGCGGGCTGCTGGATTCTGTGTTTGACGAATACCGCGCAAAAATCATTTCCGATTTAAAAAAACTTGGCTATATCGCCGAGTGGCGCTTGCTCAATGCCAGCGATTTTGGTGTTCCGCAATTGCGCCCACGGGTTGTTTTTGTTGCGCTCAAAAAAGAAGCCTCTGCTTATTTTAATTGGCCTTCCGCACTCATCGCTCCGCCCCCGACAGTCGGCGAGGCACTTTTTGACTTGATGGCGGAAAGCGGCTGGCTCGGTGCGAAGCAATGGCGCGAGCGGGCATGTGATATTGCCCCGACATTGGTTGGTGGGAGCAAAAAACATGGCGGCCCTGACCTTGGCCCTACCAGAGCAAAAAAAGCGTGGGCATCACTTGGCGTTGACGGCATGGGGATCGCAGATGCCGCCCCGGAAAAAAGCTTTATTGGTATGCCCCGTCTTACCGTCCGCATGGCTGCCCGCATTCAAGGCTTTCCCGATCACTGGCAATTCAGCGGTAGAAAAACAGCGGCGTATCGCCAGATAGGCAATGCGTTTCCACCCCCCGTTGCTTGCGCCGTTGGCACGCAAATTCAAGCTGCGCTAAATGCAGCGGCAAAACCCAAGTTAAAAAGAGCGTAGCCAATGGCAAAAGAAAAAACACAACGAGGCGGTGCGCGCGGAAAACTACGCGCACATTTTTTGGAAAATATTGGCCGCGTAATGGACTCGGATGAATTACGAGTTGTCGCCGAAAATCAATCTGAGTGGGCGCGTCGTGTTCGTGAGTTGCGGACAGAAGAGGGATATTTAATTCTCACGCATAACGACCGCAGCAATTTGAAGCCCGGTCAATACTTGCTCGAAACGCCGAAGCCGCAGCCCGCATTCGAGCGCGCCATATCAAAAGAAACTCGTGCTTATGTTCTTGACCGGAACGGATTTACTTGTCAAATGTGCGGCGCAGTTGCAGGCGAGCCGCATCCATATGACACCACAAGAAAAACCAGACTGCACCTTGGCCATATTATTGATAAAAGCATGGGCGGTGCAGACGACCCATCAAATCTTCGTGCAATTTGCTCCGTGTGTAATGAGGGCGCATCAAACGCAACCATGACCCGTCCAGATTTACAAAAACTGTTGATTCAAGTTCGCCGCGCAACATCACCAGACCAGCTTGAGGTTATGCAGTGGCTTATTGATAAATTTCCTAAACAAGCTGCTGAAAAAATAAAACCGCAAATCTAACCCTACGCTCAAGCGGGACAGGCCAGAAGCGGCCTGCCCCTTAGCTCCACGTTAGCCACTACGGAGTTTCTATGCCACTGACTGCGACACCGCTGTATCTTGATTGGCAGTTCTGGGCGGCAATAGTTGCTGGGCTCGCGCTTGTCTTGTCGCAACTCCCACCAATAGTTCTATGGTTTCGTCCACGCCGCCTTGAGGTCGAGGTACACAGCCGGATTCAAGTAACACACAAGGTCGGTAATCCGAACGTAGGAATGTTCGTCAGCGTTCGCAACACTGGCGGTCGGGAACTTCGCATTCGTTTACTAAAAATTGTTCTCACGCGAGACAACAGCCCGCTAGTGACTCTTCCCGCACAGAATTACTTTGAGAGTCCGACCTCACAATCCTCCGTGCTCTTTGTGCCCTTCTCCTTGAAGTCCGGTGACACATGGGCTCATGGAACAAATTTCCTTAACTTCTTCGACCGCGCAACCGAAAAGCTTTACCGTGAGTCAGAATCCAAGCTCGGCGCAGACATACGTAAAAAACTCGATGCAAAAGCCGATGGTGATCGCAATCCGGTTGTCGCTGAACCAGAGTTGGTCGAGCCATTCATGAAGCTGTTTGAGCGGTTGTTCATCTGGCAACCGGGAGAATATGTGGCTGAGCTAATTGTTGACGCTGAACCGGGCTCCGCGTCATTTAGTAGAAAGTACCGATTTACGCTCTATGAGTCAGACTCCACCGAACTCCGTACACATGCCGATGATTACAAAATAGGCGGTGGAGTTTCTTACAACATTGATAGACATGCTGGCGTATTTGCGCCCCTCTCTCAACATGGTGGCTAACCCGGCAGTCAAGCGGGACTGCGCAAAAGCGCGCAGCCCCTTACTTTTACGTTAGGCGTTTTACTCGTCCAGCGCTTGACTCGCGAAAAACATGATGGACGAATCACAAGGGAGCCAATAACAATGGAAAATGCAATTATCGTAGCCGTAATAGCCGTTACAGCGGTCTGGGTATATCTCGATGCCACAAAGAACAAAATCGGCAAAATACCCGATGGCAAAGGCATGTTTAATATGTCCGCTGGCGCTTGGGGTATCGTAACGTTGTTGCTCTGGATAATTGGGTTTCCCGCCTATCTCATCAAAAGAGGAGATTTGATTGGAAAAGCGAAAGAGAATCCCGTAGAAGCCAAAGGTCGCGGCGGTAAAGCCGCAGCCCTATCAATTGTGGGCGGTCTATGGGTTCTTGCATCGTTTAGTGGTGCCGCCCTTTCATCTTTGCCCGCCTGCGATAGCGAGAGTGCAAAGTCCCTTGTTGGCCAAATAATTAACGGTATGCCACTTGTCAAAGCGACAGGCGCACAATTTGTTACCGTTAAAAATGTGTTGGAGCAAGGGTTCAATCAAGAAGCACAAATTCGCTCCTGCTCTGGCACGCTTGTTACGACTGCTGGCGAGGACAATCTTCAGTACTCCGTAAAATGGGGCAACAAGGACAAGGGCGAGTTCTATGTTGAGGCCCGAATTCAATAAGTGCGCCTAACCCGGCAGTCAAGAGGGACTGCGCAAAAGCGCGCAGCCCCTTACTTTTACGTTAGGCATTCAGCATTCCCATACTGGTCTGGTCACAACAAAATCGAGAAAATTTAATGTCGAACTATCAGGAAATGGCTGTCATATACTTTGACATATTGGGTTCAAAGAATATGAACACTTTCGATAAAAAATATGAAATACATAAGCTCTTTCATGAAAGTGTTAAGGTTAGCCAAGCTAGACAGGGATCAGAACATCTGAGCCATGTTGCGCATGAAAGAAGGCTGTACAGTTTTTCAGATTGCTGCTTTATTTTTTATTTCTACAAAGATGGAATAGATGACTCAAGGAAAGACAATCGAAAATTAATGCAGGTAGCTCTGTACAACACTTCGATAATGTTAACAAAACTAATGAGCCGAGGTTACTTTGTCCGAGGAGGAGCTACTCTAGGGGATGCATATTTAGACCATGATGGTTTTTTTGGGCCTGCCGTTGAATGTGCATATAAATTGGGAGAAATAAAAGGTTCTCCTCCCAGAGTTTTAATTGAACCAATTGTGGCGCAGAAACTGTTTGAATTCGAAAGTAGCATTCAAGAGGATGAAGAGGTCAAAATTTTTAACCACCAATTAAGAGATTCCTTTGCAAGAATTGTCTTGCATGAAGATGGCACATATTTTTTAAATGTTTTATACCATCTTGAAATGGAGAGCGTGCTTAATTATGACGGGGAAGAATTAACGCTCGATCAAATCAAAAGAAAGGCAATGGAGACGATAACTACCGGCATTGAAGAGAATGGCGAAGACCAAAGTATTGTTAAAAAACTGGAGTGGATGCAATCTTACATTGGCTCCGTAAGATGTCGATTAAATAATGGGCTAAGCAGCTTTAGTTTTACAATCTAAAATGCCTAACCTATCGTTCGAGCGGGACTGCCGCGAAGCAGCCCACGTCAGCCCCTCAACTTAACGTTAGAACTCTCAGGCCAACATCATGCGCTTTTTCGCAAAATCAGTTTCCGGAACCGTGTGCGGTGACTACTACCAATTTTCCCTTGCGTCCGAAAGCTCCGACGAAGAATCCGAGAACGACTTCGAGCAAACTGGCTCGTATTTATTGCTTCAAACGCAATTTGAGTTTTTTAGTGGCGGCAAGTGCTACGTCGAATCTGACGATGAAGACTACATCGGGCATTTTAAGTTGATATTGATTGAGTTCACTCCAACCTATTTGGTTTTCGAGATCGCAAGAAACAATCGCAACCGTGTGGAAGTCGACTTTGCATTGACTGCCGCAGAGTTTGAAGAATCGAAGCCCGTTGTTGAGGTCATATTTGGGCTAAGGGAGCCGTTCTTTGAAGACGAGTTCTAACCTTTCAGTCGAGTGAACCTGCGCGAAAAGCCGCGCAGGCCGCTCACTTCTACGTTAGATCACCAAAACCAGAGGGAACCTACATGACATCTATGAAGACCATATTGGCAGCAGCATTCGTCATTCTGCTTGCTGCGTGCGGCAGCCTTGAAAAGAAGGCGGTTCTGCTCAATCTCGGAGACACAAAGGATCAAGTCCTTACAGTAATGGGGCCGCCTGACGACCGTCAACTAAAGGGCGAGAACGAGGCATGGCAATACTGTCAGACAGGCGCAGGCTTTGGCTATCACGACTATCGAACAGTTTGGTTTTTCCATGGCAAGGTAACCGGCATCAATTCATACAAAAGCTCTCGACCAGCTTCTTCTTGCGTCACTGATATAAAGGCAATCAGATGGGAAGATGCACCGGACACCACTATCGAAATTCGGAAGCGGTGATCTAACGAATAAGGTTAGATCGTGCGAAGCCACGATCTGAACCGCTTGTTGGACGAGCCCAGCCCCGAGTGCCGGAGTAGCCTCATAGAAAATATCTTTTTGGAAATGGCTCTGGTTTGAAGTTCTACCGGGATAACGGGTGCTTGATCGCCCGTTTCATGGGGGCTATTGCCGCAGGTGATGCCGGATACGGGCGTTTATTAGCCTATTTCGCCCGATTCCAGGCGAGGGAGGGGTTTAATGACCCCGAAAATTTACTCCTTCCGATTCCTCAGTTAGTTTTTCTACAGCCTCGTTAGGCCTTACCCCCATACTTTAAATATCGGCCTTGATTTATACTACGCCCATGCCGACTTCCACCGCCACCACCGAATACATGAAGTTGTCCATTTCCGAGCGTATTCTGCTCGTCGAGGACATCTGGGATAGCATTGCGGCGGAAGCGCCAAATGCCGTTGACCTATCACAAGCTCAAAAGGCTGAGTTACATCGTCGCGTCGCTGCACACCGCGCCGACCCTTCCACCGCTGTCCCGTGGGAGCAGGTTCGTTCCAAATTATTTCCAAGTAAATCCTGATGTTGGTCTTGCTCCGTCCAGAGGCAGAGCAAGAACTTCTGGAAGCTCAGGCTTGGTATGAGTCAAAAGTATTGGGGCTGGGCTTTGAGTTTGCCCGTGCCGCTGACGCGGCAGTAGCGTCTGCTCTTCGTAATTCATTTGGGCATTTACGCATCGAAGAAGAGTTTCGTCGGGTGCTATTTCGTAAATTTCCTTACACGCTCATCTATCTCCCAAGTCCGGACGAGTTGCTGGTGGTTTCGTTTTTTCACCAGCATCGTGAGCCAAGAGCTTGGTTGGAGCGGTTCGGTGCCTGATACGTAATCATGTCCGCCATCCCACAGCCCAACCCCATTCGAGAGGAACAGCCCAGAAGCGGGCGTGCCCCTCATTTTACGTTAAAGCTCATAGGCTGCTTAGGACACGTATTTGCTGACCTGCATCCTGAATGATCTTCCATACAGCGGCCAGTCGTGGCTGACCGGTTTGCCGAATTGCAGTCTTTCAGTTGCGCGCCACTCACCACACGATCCTGCCTCCTGTACCATTCTCCCGATGAAGAATTCAACCATCTCTCCCCGCTCTTGGGTCTGTTATCTATTGCGCTGTGCCGACGATACTTTGTATTGCGGCATTACGAATGATCTCGCCAAGCGCATTGCTGCGCACAATGCCGGGACGGCGGCGAAATATACACGGGCTCGTGGGCCGGTGGCGCTGGTGTATCAGGAATGCTGCGAGGATAGGTCAAGCGCGTCGAAACGTGAGGTGGCGATCAAGAAGCTGTCGAGAGTGGCGAAGCTGGCGTTGATAGACGTTTACATGGCGATACAGGATGGGCAGGATAAATAAACTCACCACTCACCACTCACCACTCACCACTTACCCACGCCTTACTTCGCGTTCCCTCCTCTTATCCTTGATGCAGTTTGAGTTCGGCTAGTTGTAACGCTTCCGGCAGTCCGAACAGCACCAGCACGTCGCCGGATTGCATGACCATGTCCGGGCTGGGTTGTGAGCCGCGCAGCTTGTGGCGGCGTACGGCGTTGACTTCGACACTGAGGGCATCCAGCCCGATGTCGCCCAGTTGCTTGCCGACGGCGGTGGAGGTGTCCTTGAGCAGGACGCTGAGGAAACGCGACTGTTGGTTTTCGGTGCCTTCGCCAATTTCGTCCCTGGGATTACGCAGGTAGCTGCTGAAGGAGGCATAGCGGCGCGCGCGACTTTCCTGCACGCGGCGTATCACGCGATTGAGTGGAATGCCCGCCATCAGCAGGGCTTGCGAGGCGAGCATGACGCTGCCTTCCAGCACTTCGGCGACGACTTCCGCCGCACCGGCGGCTTTTAATATTTCCACATCGGTGTCGTCGTTGGTGCGCACGATCACGGGCATGTCGGGACGCAGTTCCTTGGTGTGGCGCAGGATGGCCAGGGCGGAGTGTTTGTCGCTGTAGGAGATGACCAGCGCCTTGGCGCGCATCAGTCCGGCGGCCATCAGTACTTCGCGTTTGGCGGCGTCACCGTAAACCACGCTTTCACCCGCGGTGATCGCATCGCGCACGCGTCGGGGGTCGAGGTCCAATGCGATGAAGTGCAGTTGTTCTTCTTTCAGGAAGTGCGCTAGCGCGCTGCCGCTGCGACCATAGCCGCAGACGATGATGTGAGCTTTTGCACTCATGCTTTGGGTCGCGATCTGGTAGATCTGCATTGAGCGATTGGTCCATTCGGCGGCGGAGAAGCGCCGGGCGATGGCTTCACCGTACTGGATCAGGAAGGGGGCGGCGAGCATGGATAGCAGCATGGCCGCCAGCACGATCTGCATGGTGGGTTCGTTGAGCAGGTGTGCGCCATCGGCCAGCGTGAGCAGTACGAAGCCGAATTCGCCCGCCTGCGCTAGGCCGATTGCGCTGCGCAGCGCGACGCCCATGTCGCCTTCCAGTGCGCGCGCCAGCAGGGCGATGAGTAATCCCTTGAGCAGGATCAGGGAGGTCGTTGCCAGCAGTATCCAGCCCAGTTCGCCGACGACTTCGCCCAGATTGAGTTTCATGCCGATCGTGACGAAGAACAGGCCGAGCAGCACGTCGCGGAAGGGTTTGATGTCTTCTTCCACCTGATAGCGGTATTCGGTTTCGGAGATCAGCATGCCTGCGACAAAGGCGCCCAGCGCCAGCGAGAGGCCAGCCAGTTCGGTGAAGAAGGCCAGTCCCAGCGTGATCAGCAGCACGTTGAGCATGAACAGTTCGGAGGATTTCTGGCGAGCCACGACATGGAACCAGGAGCGCATCATGCGCTGGCCGAATACCAGCAGCAGCAACAGTACGCCGGTCGCCTTGAGTGCGGCGAAGGCCAGCGTGGCCGGTAGATCGTCAGGGTTGGAGGCCAGCGCGGGAATGACGATCAGCAGGGGGACGACGGCGAGATCTTGAAACAGCAGTACGCCCATCATTTGCTGGCCGTAGGGCAGGTTCAGTTCCGCGCGTTCAACCAGCATTTTGCTGACGATAGCGGTGGAGGACATGGAGAGTACGCCGCCCAGTGCCAGGCCCGCGCGCCAGTCCAGACCGAACAGGGCTGAGATTGCCATGCCCAGTAATATAGTGGAGATGACTTGTGCGCCACCCAGTCCGAACACGGTGCGCTTCATCGCACGCAGTCGTGTCAGGCTGAATTCCAGTCCGATGCTGAACATCAGGAACACCACGCCGAATTCGGCCAGATGCTGGGTCTCTACCGCATCGGGTATCCATGCCAGCGCATGCGGGCCGATCAGAATGCCGACTGCGATGTAGCCCAGCATGACCGGCAAATGCAGGACGCGACACAGCACCACGACCATCACGGCGGTGGCGAGCAGAATCAGGACCAGAGAGAGTGTGCTATCCATCAGTTTGAACGAAGCTATATTTACCCCGATGATGCCGCAAGTTGGGCCGTTTGCAAAATTTTCCTGTCATGTTCTGCGGCGGGGCTTATTCTTTGCGCTTAGCGTGCCTTGAATTCATCGCCCTTGCTATAATGCGCGCCATGAATAAATCCCTTTCCGCCGCGCCACGCGCGCTTGATCTGGCTCGCGAGGTGCTGAGCATCGAAGCGGCTGCTGTCCAGTCGCTGGTCGCTCGTATCGATGACACCTTCCTGCGAGCGCTCGACATCATTCTGTGTTGTGAGGGGCGTGTGATCGTCAGCGGCATGGGCAAGTCCGGGCATATCGCGCGCAAAATTGCCGCAACCCTGTCCAGTACCGGCACTCCGGCTTACTTCGTGCATCCGGGCGAGGCCAGTCACGGCGATCTGGGTATGATCACCGAGGAGGATGTGATCATCGCGCTGTCGTATTCGGGCGAGAGTCAGGAGCTGATGACTATTGTGCCGGTGATCAAGCGTCAGGGCGCAAAGTTGATCAGCATGACCGGCAATCCGGCTTCCAGTCTGGGAGTGGCGGCGGATGTGCATCTGAATGCGGCGGTGGACAAGGAGGCCTGTCCAATGGGGCTGGCACCGACTGCGAGTACAACGGCGGCGTTGGCGTTGGGCGACGCGCTGGCGGTGGCGTTGCTTGATGCCAAGGGTTTTGGTGCGGAGGATTTCGCGCGTTCGCATCCGGGCGGCAGTCTGGGGCGGCGTCTGTTGACCCATGTGCGCGATGTGATGCGCAGTGGCGAGCGTTTGCCCATGGTGGGCGAGGGTGCGATGCTGAGTGATGCCATTCTGGAAATCTCCAGAAAAGGAGTGGGCATGACCGCTATCGTCGATGCCGGTCAGCGCGTGTTGGGCATCTATACCGACGGCGATCTGCGTCGTACGCTGGAAAAGCGGCTGGAGTTCGGCGCTACCCCCGTGCGCGACGTGATGTCGCTTAGTCCACGCTGTATCGGACCGGATGCGCTGGCAGTCGAGGCGGTGCAGATGATGGAACAGTACAACATCAGCCAGATGTTGGTGGTGGATGAACAGCACCTGTTGGTCGGCGCATTGAATATGCACGACTTGTTGCATGCCAAAGTCATATAGGAGAAAACCATGCTTTTGAGTCGCGCAAAACTGATACGCCTGATGGCCTTCGATGTCGATGGCGTAATGACCGACGGCGGTTTGTTTCTGGCCGATTCCGGCGAGGAGTTCAAACGCTTCAATTCGCTGGACGGTCACGGCATCAAGATGCTGCGCGCCAGCGGGGTGGAGGTTGCGATTATCACCGGACGCACTTCGCGTTGTGTCGAGTTGCGCGCACAGAACCTCGGCATCCAGCATGTTTATCAGGGGGTTGAGCGCAAGCTCGATGCGATGGTGGATCTGCTCAATAAGCTCAAGCTGTCGCGCGATGCCGCGGCCTACATGGGTGACGACGTGGTCGATCTGTGTGTGATGCGCCATGTCGGTCTGTCGATCAGCGTGCCGCAATCTCCGCAACTGGTGCGCGAACATTCCGACTACGTCACGCAACTAAGTGGCGGGCATGGCGCGGTGCGCGAAGCCTGTGAGCTGATCATGTCGGCCCAGGGGACGTTGAATGCGCAGCTTGAACCCTATCTGAAATGACGTTTTCTTCCCGCGCACGTTATTGGCTACCGGTGCTGCCATTGCTGGGATTGTTGGGAGTCACCTATTGGCTGGATCAGCAGGTGCGCCCGGAATCCCGGGGTTCGAATGAGGTGATGCGCCATGATCCGGATGCGTTTATGGAGAATTTCTCATCAGTGAAAATGGACGAGCAGGGCGTGCCGAGCTTTATCCTGGCATCCAGCAAGATGCAGCACTTTCCGGATGATGATACTTCTACGTTGGACGCCCCCCGCATGACCTCGCTTTCCGCAGATCGACCGACGGTGCATATCGTTGCCCGTCGCGGCATTGTTTCCGGTAGCGGCGATGCGGTGTTTCTACACGATGAAGTCGAGGTGCTGCGCGAGGCGAGTGCGGAGCGGGCAGAATTGACGCTGCAAACCGATTACCTGCGTGTTCTGCCTGAGCGCGACTGGGCTGATACGAATCGCCCCGTCACTATTTTCGATCATAAAAATACGATTCAGGCGATTGGCCTGGAAATGGATAACCGGGCGCGCACCCTGAAGCTGCTTGCCCAAGTCAGGAGTGTTCATGAACCGCGCTAACTGGTGCTTGCTTGGTTTGATGCTGTGCTGCTCTTCGCCCTGTCTAGCGGAGCGGGCTGATCGCGAAAAACCGCTGCATATTGAGGCGGATCAGGTGCTGGTGGATGATGCGCAGAAGATCAACACCTTTACGGGTAAGGTGCAAATGACCCAGGGGACCATGCTGATACGCGGCGACAGAATCGTCGTGACGGAAGATGCGGAAGGCTTTCAGCATGCCACGGCGTATGGGAATACGGCCAGTTTCCGGCAGAAACGCGAAGGTCTGGACGAGTATGTGGAGGGCTATGGTGAACGTATTGTGCATGACGCGCGCGCTGAGACTGTGGATTTTTATGTCAGGGCGCGGGTGGTTCGCAATATGGATGAGGTGAGCGGCGAGCATATTACCTACAGCCAGAAGACCGAAATATTCCGTGTCAATAGCGATGGTGGTAGTAATGCAAAACCAACGCGGGTCAGGGCGATCCTGCAGCCCAAGTCTACCAAGGGGGCGGCTTCTGCCGTGCCGGATGCCTTGCCCATTACTGCCAGCGAAACGCTTGCACCCATGGAGGCAGAATGAGTGAGTTGCGCGCAGTCGGGTTGAAGAAAAAATATGGTTCGCGCACGGTTGTGCATGATGCATCACTGTCGGTGAATGGCGGCGAAGTGGTTGGGTTGCTGGGGCCGAACGGGGCGGGCAAGACCACTTCGTTTTATATGATCGTCGGGCTTGTTGCTGCCGATGGCGGCGAGATATTTATCGATGATCAGAATATTACGCATCTGCCTATCCATCGCCGCGCCCATCTGGGCTTGGGGTACCTGCCGCAGGAGGCTTCGATCTTTCGTCGCCTCACCGTAGCTCAGAATATTCAGGCTGTGCTGGAGCTGCAGGGCCTGAACGAGGATGAATTGCAGAGTCGGCAGGATGAATTGCTGGAGGATTTGCACATCAGCCATATCCGCGATAATCCTGCCATTAGCCTGTCGGGCGGCGAACGGCGGCGCGTTGAAATCGCCCGGGCGTTGGCGACCCAGCCGCGCTTTATTCTGCTGGATGAGCCGTTTGCCGGCGTGGATCCGATCGCCGTGCTGGATATTCAAAAGATCATCGGCTTTCTCAAGGAGCGGGGTATCGGTGTGCTGATTACCGACCATAACGTGCGTGAAACGCTGGGAATATGCGACCGTGCCTATATTATCAATGCCGGAGCGGTGATGGCGGAGGGCACGCCGGAAGAAATCATCTATAATGAAGGCGTGAGAAAAGTATATCTGGGCGAGCATTTCAGACTTTGATTCAAGCTCACCCAGAACAAAACAGGCAATGAAACAAGCTCTCCAACTTAGAACTTCCCAGCAACTGACGCTTACCCCGCAGCTACAGCAGGCTATTCGGCTGTTGCAGCTTTCCACGCAGGATGTGCATCAGGAAGTCGCGCGCATGCTGGATGAAAATCCCATGCTGGAGGTGGACGAGGGTGCTGCGCCAGTGGCATTTTCGACTGAAACGCAGTTTGATGCGGGAACGGTTACTGCCCAGCCGGAAGTGTCGCAAACGGATGAGCGTGGTGAGAATGATTTCAGTTCGGAAGATTTCGGTATCCGGGCGGCGGAATGGGATAGCGGCAGGGCGCACAATACGGACGACGAGGATGACGGCTATCCCGAGCAGGCCGCCGAACAGACTACGTTGCGGGATCATCTGCATGGACAGCTCGCTGCCGGTTCACTGGAGGGCAGGGATCGTATCGTGGTCGGTCTGTTGATCGAGACACTGGACGAGAGCGGTTATCTTACGCAGGATCTGGCCGAGTTGGCCGGTCTGTTGCCTGACGAGCTGGATATTTCTCTGGATGATCTGGAAACAGCGCTGGTGCAGTTGCAGCATCTGGATCGGCCCGGTTTGGGAGCGCGCACACTTTCCGAGTGCCTCGCGCTACAACTTAAGGCTCTACCCGAGGATGCGCCGCAACGGGATCTGGCGATTCGTCTGGTCTGCGGTCATCTGGATGCGCTTGCAGCACATGATTTCAGCAAGCTTAAAAAATTGCTGCATTGCTCGGATAATGAATTGCGCGCGGCGCAGCATCTGGTAGTCGGTTTGAACCCTAAACCTGGGGCTGAATTTGATCGGAGCGTGGCCGATTATGTAGTGCCAGACGTGATTGTCGAAAAGCATCTGGGCAAGTGGCGGGCAAGGCTGAATGCCGAGGCCATGCCCAAGCTGCGGGTCAATCAGGTGTATGCCAATATTCTGCAACAGCGCGACGATGGAAACGGTTCGCAGCTGACGGTTCAGTTGCAGGAGGCCAAATGGATGATCAAGAATCTGCAACAGCGCTTCGATACCATAAAGCGCGTGGCGCAGGCTATTGTGGAGCGTCAGGAAAAATTCTTCGAGCACGGCGAGATCGGCTTGCGTCCGCTGGTGCTGCGCGAAATTGCCGAGGAGCTTGAGTTGCATGAATCCACCATCTCACGCGGCACCACCCAGAAATTTATGCGCACACCGCGCGGCATCTTCGAATTTAAACATTTCTTTGGCAGCGGCCTGGTAACGGAAAGCGGCGGCACCTGTTCTTCTGCGGCGATACGCGAACTGATTAAGCAATTAGTCAGCGCGGAAAATACCCGCAAACCGCTTACCGACGGCCGTATGTCAGAAATCTTGGCACAGCAGGGCATAGTTGTTGCCCGGCGTACCATAGCAAAGTATCGGGAGGCGCTACATATCCTCCCGGTGAATCTCCGTAAATCACTCTAAAACAAAGGAGCGCATCATGAACATCAATCTTACCGGACGCCATCTGGAAATTACCCCTGCTATTCGTGAATATGCGACCAGCAAATTTGGCAAGATCAAACGTCACTTCGATAACGTGATTGACGTGAATATCATCCTGTCGGTAGAAAAACTGCGCCAGAAAGCCGAAGCCACCGTCCATCTCAGCGGCAAGGACGTATTTGTGGAGTGCGAAGACGAAAATCTGTACGCAGCGATTGACGCGCTGGTGGATAAGCTGGATCGTCAGGTACTGAAGCACAAGGAAAAAATGGCGACACGTCGTCATGACGATTCCGGCAAGCCAGTAGTCGAGGCAGAGTGATCCACAATGGGCGGTTATACCGCCCATTTTTTAATGGCAGACAGCATGAATCTGATCAGTAAAATTCTGGCACCCGACAATATTCTGTTGGATGTCGAATCTACCAGCAAGAAGCGTGTATTCGAGCGCGTTGGTCTGTTATTCGAGAATAATCAGCAAATTGCGCGCAGTCAGGTGTTTGATAGCCTGTTTGCCCGTGAAAAGCTGGGCTCGACCGGACTTGGACACGGCGTGGCCATTCCGCACGGGCGTATCGCCAAGTTGCGTGAAGCGACCGCCACCTTTGTCAAGACCAGTCATCCCATACCGTTCGATGCGCCGGATGCACAGCCGGTCAATCTGATTTTTGTGTTGCTGGTGCCGGAGCGCGCCACAGACATGCATTTGCAGATACTCGGCGAGTTGGCGCAGATGTTCAGCGATTCGCAATTTCGTAATCGCCTGCTGGCCTGCGAAGATGTACCCAGCATTCACCAATTGTTCTATGACTGGAACGGAACAGCATGAGTGAGGTAAACGTCCGGCAGCTCTTCGATGATAAACAGGCGCGACTGGAGCTCAGTCGTGTTGCCGGAGCGGATGGTAATGATCGCATCATCACGGACGAAGAGGTTAATGCATCAAACAAGGGCTTGATTGGCCACCTGAACCTGATACATCCCAACTGGGTGCAGGTATTGAGTGAGACTGAACTGAACTATTTGCGCAGTTTAAGCGCCGCAGAGCGTGAGCTTGCATTTGATCAGATTGAACGCAGCAATCCGACCTGCCTGATCGTCGC
>JBBQXA010000056.1:0-16156 GCA_038210095.1 Burkholderiales bacterium | reverse complement strand
ATGGGTATCATGGAAAATTGCTGCGTTGCACCGCCCTGTAACAACAGCACGTGGTAGTTTTTGGACACACCCAGCAGGGTGCGAATATTGTCTTCCAGTTCGCCGATGACGGCGGCAAACCAATCCGAGCGATGGCTGATGCCCAGTATCGACAGGCCGACATCGGGTAGCCCGATGATGGCCTGTTGCACTTGTTGCAATACGACCTCGGGGAGCGCGCCGGGACCGCCTGAAAAATTCAGTGCGTTGAGCGGATTCTTGCGGGGGATCTGATTCATAGCATTTTCGTACTGATGTTCTGGCGACTACGCGGCGGCGTGCCGGCAGCCAGGCGGAACAGAAAGTCGCGGAATGCCTGCTGCACTTTCTGCATGTGAATCTGTTTGTAGGGGAACTGCTCTACCGGATCCATCGCATGCACGACCATCACATGATCGGCCTCGAATATCAGCAGTTGGCCGTCCGCTGTTTCGGCGCAGTCTATGCACAGGTAGTCCAACCCGGTGCGCCAGTGGATGGCGGCGAGAGCGGTTTTGTGGCGTTGGGCAAAGTCGTTGAAGTGTTCCATGAAGGCGGCTTCTTCGGCGCGCTTGCCCGCGTCTTCGTACATGCCCGCATTCACGTAATGCACCATCCAGTCGGACGATACCGCCATGTGGCAGGCGTAGGCATCACCATCGATCAGCGCGACGCGGAACTTGCGAAACAAGCCGTCCTTGCCGCTGTAGTCAATAAAACGCGACAGGAAAAACTCCTCGTCTTTCACGCGGGCAAGATAGGCGCCCACTTCATCCGGGCCGGCAATTCTGTCCAGATCGCGTCCAGCCTGGGAATCGACCGGGCGCAGGATGATGGGGAAGTCGCAGTCGCCGGTCAGTTGGGGAAGGCTGGCCTCGCCCAGCGCGATCTCCAGCAACACCTCCCGCGAAACATGCAGCGTCGGTGGAATCAGTAGTCCGTGTACATCCTGTAACAGCGCACTGGCGACGGCGCGATTCATGGTGCAGATGAATTGCGGTGCGTTGATAACAGGTTTTGGCCAGTCGGCCAGCCGCTGTTGCAGTGTTTCCAATATCGCGCGATTTTCATCGGACTCGCCCAGCGCGACGATCACGGCATCATGTTCCGGCACGGGCTGGGCCAGCGGCGCACCGGGGGTGAGGTAATAGCAGATCAGGTCGACATCGCTGCCTTCGAGCAGACATTCCAGCGGGGTATTCGCCGACAGGTCGCCCGCTACCATCAACATCAGCAGGCGGAATTTCGCGGGCTGAATCAGGGCCGGGATTGGGTAGATGCGCTTGATCGCCAACGCCTGTTGCTGGATGGCCAGACCGAGGTCGCGCTGGCCCATGCATTGCATCACCAGTGACAGATTCATCCACAGGGTTGCGTCGTCGGCATCGTTGCCCGCCTTGACTAGCAGTTCTTGCCCAATGGGTTGCAAGTCTTCCCGCGCAATGCTCATGCGCAGGTAGGGGGAGAGGCCGCGGAAAGGTGTGGATTCGGACATGGGTTAAGCCTTGTTCGCAATTATCTGGTGGAATAGATCGAGTCTGCGCGCGTTTATTTTTCCCTCTGCAACCGCTGTGAGCAAGGCACATCCCGGCTCATGCAGATGATGGCAGTCGCGGAAGCGGCATTGCCCAAGATACTGGGCGAACTCGATGAAGCCCTGTTCGATTTCGCCAACACTCAGGTGATGCAGGCCGAAGGCTTGCACGCCCGGACAGTCGATCAGTGCACTGTTCTCGTCCAGCGGATAAAGGCGCGCGTGGGTGGTGGTGTGTTTGCCGGAATCCAGTGCGGTGGAAATCTCGCGGGTGGCCGCGCGCGCACCGGGAAGCAGCGCGTTAATCAGTGTGGACTTGCCCATGCCGGACTGGCCGACCAGCACGCTGGTGTGATTGTGCAGGAAGGGACGCAATGCGCTCACGTCTTGCTTGGCGCTGAGTTCCAGTACTGGATAGCCGATGGCGCGATAGGGGGCGAGGGTGCGGCGCGCGACATCGGTGGCGGCTTGCAGATCGCACTTGTTCAGCACGATCAAAACTTCCAAATCCTGGTTGTATGCGGCGACCATGCAGCGCGCCAGTAACTCGTCGCTGAATGCCGGTTCGATGGCAACCACCACGATGATCTGTGTGACGTTGGCCGCAATCAGCTTGGAGCGGAAGGCATCGGAACGATGCAGCAGCGAGCTGCGCGGCAGGATGCGCTCGATCACACCTTGCGCCCCCGTCTTGAGCCCGGTTTCTGCGTTGTCTGCACCGAATGCGGCCCCGGTGAGTTTGATTTCGACCTGGTCGCCGCAGACCACATCGCTGCGTTTGCCGCGCGTCAGGCAGATCATCTCGCTGCCATCGGCCAGTCGGGCCAGATATTGCCGACCAAAGGCGGCGATGATGCGTCCGTGCAGAATGGAATTCAAAAGTGTCTACTTTAGGTTGTAATAACGGTTGAGGTAAGCGCCGATATCTTGCTCATTCTGCGGTGTCAGTGTGATCCCCAGATTGCCGGAACACATATTCATCTGCTCGACCAGTTCCGCGGCGGTATGCACCTTGCGATCCGCCCGGGTGAATATGCCGGTGCCATCGCCGCCCTGCATGGCTTCATGACAATGGCTGCATTTGTGTTGTTCGAACAATTTTTGTCCGGCTTGCGCGCTGCCGTTCGGAAAGGGATTGGCGATAGCGCTTGTCGCAGTCAGGAGCAATGCCATAGAAATTAGATATTTCATGTTGTTTTCCTTTGTGGTTTCAGGTGAGCGATGCGCACCATCGCGGGTGGATGCGAATCATAAAAGTTTGAATACAGCGGATCGGGCGTGAGCGTGGCAGCATTGTCTTGGTACAGCTTGACCAGCGCACTGACCAGATTTTCCGCATCGGTCTGCTGTGCCGCGTAGGCGTCGGCCTCGAATTCATGTTTGCGGGAATAGGCTGACAGCAGCGGATTCAGCAGGAAGTTGAATACCGGCAGGATCAGGAAAAATAGCAACAGCGCGAGCGCGGTGGAATGGGTGGTTACCCCAAGTCCTTCGTAGAACCAGTCGGTCTGCATCAGTTGACCCAAAATCCACAGGAAGCCGAGGCTGAGTGCGAAGGTCATGGCGATGCGCTTGACCACGTGGCGGTGTTTGAAATGCCCCAGCTCGTGGGCCAGTACCGCCTCGACCTCTTCTCCGCTCAAACGCTCCAGCAGGGTATCGAAGAATACGATGCGTTTGGTTTTTCCGAAGCCGGTGAAGTAGGCGTTGCCATGTGCGCTGCGCTTGCTGCCATCCATTACGAACAGTCCGCTGGAAGTGAATCCGCAACGGGCCAGCAGGGCTTCAATGCGTGCTTTCATCGCTTCATCCTTGAGCGGATTGAAGTCGTTGAACAACGGTGCGATCCAGGTCGGGTAGATGAACAGGATCAGCAGATTGAATACCATCCAGGCCAGCCAGACATACAGCCACCAGTAAGTGCCCATCGCCGACATTAGCCACAGTACGCCGAACAGCAGGGGCAGGCCGAGTGCCAAGCCGACCAGCAGGCCCTTGATCGCATCCTTGAAATACAGTGCCAGCGTCATTTTATTAAAGCCGAAGCGCTCTTCGATCACAAAAGTGCGGTACAGGCTGAACGGCATCTCAAGTAGCGTGGATAGCATCATCACCGCGATGATGGTTGCAATGCCTTGTGTAAATGGATTCTCGAACCAGTTTTGGTCGGCGATGAACTGAATGCCGCCCGCAACGGTGAAGCCCAGCAGGATCAAGGCATCGAACAGCGAGCCTGCCATGCTGAAGCGTACTTTGGTTGAGGTGTAGTCGGCGGCCTTCTGGTGTTCTTGCAGCGATACTTTGGCGCTGAATGCATCCGGAACGGCAGCGCGGTGTGCGGCGATATGGGCCAGGTGGCGGCGCGCCAGCCAAGTCTGAATCAGCGTGGTCGAGACCAGCGCGACGATGAAGAATAAAGTGAATTGCGATGCAGTCATGTGGGAGTTGGTATTCGGCGGGTGCGCTGTTGTGACACAATACGCACCTTACCGTTCAAATGTAGACGCGCGAATTATGGCACAAAACCAAAATCATCTTATCTGGCTGGACATGGAAATGACAGGTCTTTTGCCGGATAGCGACCGCATCATCGAAATAGCGATGGTGATTACCGACAGCAATCTCGAAACCGTGGCCGAAGCGCCCGTGCTGGTGGTGCACCAGCCAGCCAGCATCATGGAGGGTATGGATGCCTGGAATCAATCAACTCACGGTAAGTCCGGGCTGATCGACCGGGTACGTGCATCGGTGCTGGATGAGGTGCAAGTGGAGGCGGAGATGCTGGCTTTTCTCAAGGAGCATGTCCCCGCGCGCACGTCACCGATGTGCGGCAACTCCATCTGTCAGGATCGCCGCTTCATGGCGCGTTGGATGCCGCAACTGGAAGATTATTTTCACTATCGCAATCTCGATGTGAGTACGCTCAAGGAACTGGCAAAACGCTGGAAGCCGGAAATCATGAAAGGCTTGAAGAAGCACGGCAAGCACGAGGCGTTGGCGGACATCTACGAATCGATCGAAGAGATGCGTTTTTACCGTGAGAATTTTCTGAAACTGTAAGCCATACCCCGCAAACGTCAGGCAACCCCATATTCGCGTCAAGGAGTCGATCATGTACAAACGTATTCTGGTTCCAATAGATGGTAGCGACACGTCAGACAGAGCATTGCAGGAGGCGTTAACACTGGCGGACGGCAAGGCGCAGTTGTTGCTGGTGCATGTGGTTGAGGAAATCTACCCGCTGGATGCGGAGGGCTATGCCTTCATTGATTTTGCCGCGCTGCGTGAGGTGGCACAGCAAAGCGGAAAACGCCTGCTCGCCAAGGCGAAGGAAGCTGCACAGGGGGTAAAGGTCGAGACCCAGATGTTGGATGCCGAAGGTGAGCGGGTCGCGCAAGTCGTCGAATCCGTCGCCGCGCAGTGGTCCGCCGACCTGATCGTGATCGGCACGCACGGACGTTCGGGTTTCAGTCGTTTGTTGTTCGGCAGCGTGGCCGAAGGCGTAGTGCGCGGCGCGAGCGTGCCGGTGTTGTTGGTGCGGGGAACTAGCCCTTAGCTAGCGGGTAACTACTGCTTGGTAATTCGCAAGTCGGGTTTAAACCCGACCTACCAGCTAAATCCCAAATCCAAAATCCCAAATCCTGCCTCTAAATCCCGTTCTAAGTCTTGGATTTAATCGCCAGCACGGCCTGATTGCGCAAGGTGCGTAGCAACGATAATTGTTCTTTCGTCAGCTTGAGTGCGTTGGCCTCAATCATGTCGGCATAGAACATTCCGATAATCTTGTCCTTTACCTGTATTGGCAAGAGCATGAAACAGGGGGCATCGATGTTGTCCTTGTACCAGACGGGAATTTTGTCGGCAATATTGGGGGCACGCACGTCCTCGATGGCGAGGTCCACGCCTTTTTGCATGCACAGGTGGAAGACGTCGGGCACGAAATCCAGCGAGAAGGAGAAGCGCGGGATGATGTCCTGTACGTTTGCACCAAAGCCGAAGCGCGCGGCCATGGTGTTTTTCGGATTATTGCGAATCAGAATGATGGCGCGGCTGAAGCCCATGCCGCGATACATGGTTTCCAGCACCATTTGCAGTACGTCGTTGAGTTTGAATTCGCCCACCAGCGAGGTGGTGACGTCCTGAATTCCCGCGCCGAGGGTGGCTTCCGGATTATGTTTCGGCGTGCCGTTCTGATCGTCGTCGGCCGGGATGGTCTGGTCGATCTCGGTGAGGCCGTTCATGGAGTTATCCACCTTGGCCACCGTTGCTGATTGGGTGTGACCATTCCAAAGTTTTGCGCGGTTTAGCATCGTGCTACGGGTAGTGCTGATGCCGAGAATCGCGGCGCGACTGGATAACGCATTCAGGCCGACATCAATCGCGGTTGATAGCTTTCGTTCTGAAACCTTCCCCGTTTTTTCATAGCGCTTGGCCATTTCGCTCAGTAAGCGATGCTTGTCTTTGGTATCTGTGTAGGCCGCGACTCGGCATAGCTCATGCGCCATATTGACCGTTGTCGTCAGGCGATCCATATCAGTTTTTGGTGCATCGACCTTTTCTGGCGGGAGCTTGCGCATCCCGGCAAGCAGTTTGGGCGGGAAGTTCCAGTTGCGTGCCACGCCCAGCCCGAGTTCATGATAAGTAATGCCCAGAACCTTGGTGGCAGCCTTTTCCTCACTGGAGCCTTGCTCAACTAGGCGTGAGATTTCCTGGCTTTCGTCGAAAAAATAGAAAGTGGCCAGCATCCTGCCCAAGTTGTGGAACATCGCACAGACCATGATTTCCTCGGCATCGCGAAAATCGTGTTCGTCCAGTAGTTGGGCGGCAACAAGTCCCGACAGGATAGCCTGTATCACATCATCCTTGAGATGGGCGGCCTGTGTCTTATTTTGCAAAAACTCAAGCAGGATCAGCGTCATCGCGATATTGCGCACGGTTTCAAAACCGAGGATGACCACCGCTTTGGATACGGTGTTGATGCTGCCGCCAAACTGACCGTAGGAGGCGGTATTAACCAGTTTCAGCAGCTTGTTGGTCAGCGCGAAGTCCTGCAGGATGGTGCTGGCCAGCTTGTTGGCCCCTTCCGAGTCCGCCGAGACAATTTTATTGATCTCGGAAATGATATTGGACAGTGCGGGGAAGTCCTGCTTGCTGCGCATGCGGCGCAGTAGGAATTCCAGTGTGCTGTGGCTGTGCGATTCCGGGTTGTCCTGTTCGTTTAATTCGCCCAGATAACCGCGCAAACCATCCAGCATGGCGGTGCAGCTGGCATAGCGTTCCTGCGGCTGCTTGGCAACCGCTTTGAGGATGATGGATTCAAGCTTTTCGTCTATGAGTTCGTTCAGTTCGGAGGGGGAGGTGATGCGCTCGTTGGCAGCGCGGTTTAATATTTCGTATAAATTGTCACCGCCCACGGCAACCTGACCCGTCACCATTTCGTAAAGCATGACACCGATGGCGTAGATGTCCGCCGTGAAATCGGCCGGTTCCCCCGCGATCAGTTCGGGGGCCATATAGCGCGGTGTGCCGCTCAATTGCCCGTTGCCGGCCTCCTGCCGATTGGCTAACTTGGCCAAGCCGAAATCCATCACCATGGCCGTGCCGTTGGCAGCCATCATGATGTTGGCGGGCTTGATGTCAAAGTGGGATATGTTCAGCTCATGCGCGTAGCCCAGCCCTTCCAGTATTCCGCAGCTGATTTCTGCGGCTTGAACCAGCGAGATGGGTGAGTTCTGTTTCAGTTGTTGTTCCAGCGTCTGACCGTCGACATAGGCATAGACCAGATAGGGAATTCCCTGATCTTCGCCCGCGTCGTAGAGCGGGATGATGTTGGGGTGTTGCAACTTGCTGACAATGCGCGCTTCGTGCCCGAGTTGCTCGGACTGGCGCGCCATATTACGCAAGGTCTTGATGGCGACTTCGCGCCCCAGTTGTGTGTCTTTCGCAAGATACACCGTACCCTGACCGCCCTTGCCGAGCTCGCGGATGATTTCAAAACGACCGATAGACTGTGCAGGCATGGATGGCTGGATTAGATATGACTGGAGTGAATGATGACTGAGATAATTAGAATTATTTGGTAAATATTTCCATGCATTCTACATCATGCACCCTCGAAATTCAGTTCGCTGGGCGAATTTTAGACATCATATTTTTTGCTTGATTGCCAGCACCGCCTGATTGCGCAGGGTGCGCAGCAGGGAGAGTTGCTGGTGCGAGATGTCGAGTTGATTTGCATTCAGCATGTCGCCATAGATCAGTCCGATGGCCTTGCCGTCCAGCATGAGCGGCAATAGGATGAAGCTGGGCGCATTGAGTGAATCGCGATACCAGTCGGGAATTTTGTCGACAATGTTGAGTGAGCGTACATCCTCGATTGAGATATCCAAGCCTTTTTCGATGGACAGGTGGAACACATCGGCCATGAAGGGCAGAGGGAAGCGGAACGTCGGGATCACCTCGCCGATGCCGGGGCCGAAGCCGAAACGTGCAGCCATGGTTCCCTTGTTGTTATTGCGAATCATGAGCAGCGTACGATGGAATCCCATGCCGCGGTACATGGTTTCGAGCACCATTTGCAGTACATCATTCAGGTTAAAGTCTCCCATCATCGAGTTCGTCACATCCTGTATGCCCGCGCCGAGTATTGAGTCGGGATTGAGCGAGAGCGTGAGGGATTCGCTTTCACCATATTTGTCCGAGACAGACTTATCCAGAGCGGTCATGCCGTCCATGTCGTCCGCCTGCTTGGGCTTGGGGGTGGCCAGCGCGCGACCGCTCCACTGCTTTGCGCGACTCAGTAACGGGCTGCTGGTGGCGCTGATGTCCAGTATGGCGGAGCGTTTGCTCATCTCGTTCAGTCCGCCCTGAAGTGCAGAGGACAATTCATGTTCGGATACCTTGATCGCATCCTCGTAGCGCACGGAAAGATCGATCAGTTGCTGCTGCTTATCCTGGGCGCGCGTCGAAACCGACATGTCGCACAACTCATAGGCTAGGTTAACCGTAATGGTTCTTTTTTCCTGCTCGTTTTGGGGAGGGGGAACCTTGTCGGCGGAAACCGGGCGCATTCCGGCAATCAATTGTTGCGGGAAATTCCAGCTGCGTGCCACGCTCATTCCCAGTTCCGAATAGGGGATGCCCAGTATCCGGGCGGAGGCGGCCTCTTCGTTTTCACCCCCTCGGGTCAGACGTTCAATCTCCTGGCTTTCATCGAAGAAATAGAAAATTGTCAGCATCTTGCCCAGATTATGGAACATCGCGCTGACCAGAATTTCTTCCACATCGCGGATGTTGTCTCGTGCGGAAATTTGAGCCGCCAGTTCGCCCGCCAGCATCGCCCGGATAATTTCGTCCTTGAGCTGTACCGACTGCGAGCGGTTTTGCATGAATTCCAGCAGGATCAGTGAGGTCGCGATATTGCGCACGATACCGAAACCGAGAATGGACACCGCCTTGGAAACGGTATTGATGGAACCCCCAAAGCGACTAAACGCCGCGGTGTTCACCAGACGCAACAGCTTGTTGGTGAGCGCGAGGTCTTGCAGGATCACGCTGACCAGTTGGCTGCTGCTGGCTTCTTCCGAGGAAACAATTTTGTTGATTTCCGCGATGACGCCGGAAATGGCGGGAAAATCCTGTTTGCTGCGCATACGCTGGAGCATGAACTCCAGCGCCACGCTGCGTGACTCATTCAGGTATTCACGCAGATCTTTCAGCATCGCTGCAGTATCCGGGTAGCGCTCGGCTGGATTTTTTGCCAGTGCCTTGAGGGTGATGGCTTCCAGCTTTTTATCCATGGCATCGTTGTGCGCGGAAGGGCTGACTACCTGTTCGTGCGCCGCGCGGTTCAATACTTCGAACAAGCTCTCACCCGTGACGGCATAGTGTCCCGTCACCATTTCGTAGAGCACCGCGCCGATGGCATAGATATCCGCACGCGGCGAGCCGAGCTTGCCGGAAATAATTTCCGGCGCGACATAACGCGGCGTGCCGTTGAGCATGCCGGTAGCAGTTTGTTCGTCGGTATTACTGGTCGTCGCCAGCCCGAAGTCCATCACCATTGCGATGCCGCTCTTGGCAATCATGATGTTGGCGGGTTTGATATCCAGATGCGAGATGCCTTGCGAGTGTGCGGAAGTCAGCCCCTCCAGTGCGTCGCATGCGATTTCTGCCGCGCGGGGGAAGGGGAGCATCTTCTCTTCCTTGAGCACTTGGGCGAGCGTCTTGCCCGCGATGTAGGCGTAAACCAGATAGGGTGTGCCCTGATGCACGCCCGCATCGTACAAGGTGATGATATTCGGATGTTGCAGCTTGCTGACGATGAGTGCCTCGTGGGTCAGCTGATCGGTCTGGTGGCTGAATTTGCGCAGCGTCTTGATCGCGACCTTGCGATCAAGTTGCTGGTCATGCGCGAGATAGACCGAGCCCTGTCCGCCTCGGCCCAGTTCGCTGAGGATTTTGAAACGGCCGCTGATGAGCTGCTCAGTCATTCCTTATGCGCTGCACCCATCGCCAGCGCGCGTAAGCGGCTTTGTTCGAGTTCCTGCGCGTCACCGGGTATCAGCCAGCCCTGCAGATTATCCGTCACCAGATCGGTCAGCGCGTGCATCCAGTCATCCCGGCCATTTAGGCATGGGATGTAGTGATATTCGCCGCCGCCCGCGTGCTGGAAATCTTCCTTGCCTTCCTGCGCAATCTCCTCCAGCGTCTCCAGACAATCGGCCACGAAACCGGGGCAGACGATATCCACTCGTGCGGTCTTCTGTTTGCCCAGTTCCTTGAGCGTGGCGGTGGTATAGGGTTTCAGCCATTCCGCCTTGCCGAAGCGCGACTGGAAGCTGATTGCAAATTGTTCGGGCTTGAGGCCGAGTTCCTGTGCCAGCAGGCGTCCGGTCTTCTGGCATTCGCAGTGATAGGGATCGCCCTTTTTCAGTGTGTAGCGCGGCAGGCCGTGGAAACTCATCACCAGTTTTTCCGGACGACCATGTTTCATCCAGTAGTCGTTGATGTTGGCGGCGAGTGCTTTGATATAACCCGGGTCATCATGGAAGTGCTTGATGGTGCGCAGTGCGGGCATATTGCGCATCTGCTGCAATGCGTCGAACACGACATCGCAAACCGTCGCGGTGGTACTGGCGGCATATTGCGGATACATCGGGACGATCAGGATGCGCTGGCAGTTCTGCTCCTTGAGTTTGCGCAGTGCCGAGGGAATCGACGGATTTCCGTAGCGCATCGCATAGTCCACTACGAACGGCGCCTTGGTGCGCTGGCTCAGATAGCCCTGTAGTAACACGGCCTGCTTTTCGGTGTAGACCCGCAACGGCGAGCCTTCCTTCATCCAGATCGACGCATATTTTGCGGCTGATTTTTTCGGCCGCGTGTTCAGGATGATGCCGTTCAGAATCAGCCACCAGATCGCACGCGGAATCTCGACCACGCGCGGGTCGCTCAGAAATTCTTTCAGGTAGCGGCGCACAGCCGGGGTGGTGGGTGCATCCGGCGTGCCGAGGTTGATCAGCAGAATTCCAGTTTTTTCAACGGTTCCGTGGGTGTATGGAGGTTCGGATAAGTAGGCCATGTTTGATCTCGGTTAATGTTGTGAAAGCGCGTTGCCCAGCAGTCGGGCGGTAATGTCCACGATGGGAACGACGCGTTGATAGTCCATGCGTTTCGGGCCGACCACGGCCAGCGTGCCGATGATTTTGCCATTGGCGGAATAGGGGGCGGCGATCACGCTGCATTCTTCCAGCGAGGCGAGGCCGGATTCGGCGCCGACGAAGATGTGAATGCCTTGTCCCTGGCGTCCGGCTTCCAGCAACTGCATCAGTTCGGTCTTCTGTTCGAACAGATTAAACAGGCCGCGCAGCTGGTTCATGTCGGAAGACAGATCATTTACATGCAGCAGATTGCGTTCGCCGCTGACCACATAGTCCCCAGTGGTTCTGGACGCGGCCTCGTCGCCCGCCGCCAAAGCTGCTGCCATCAGCGCGCTCATGTCCTGATGCAGCTGGTGCAGTTCGCCGCGCAGTTTTTCGCGTATCTGCAGGAAACTGCAGCCGATGTAATTCTGGTTCAGGAAGTTGCCCGCCTCGGTAAGCTGTGATTGGGTGTAGTCCTTCTTGGTCAGCAATACGCGATTTTCTACCTCACCGTCCGGCATCACGATAATCAGCAGCACGCGTTTTTCCGACAGGCGCAGGAACTCGATCTGGCGCACGGTAAAAGACTCGCGCCGCGGCGATGCGACCACCCCCGCGAATTGGGTCAGATCGGACAGAATATTGGAGGCCTGCGTGATCAGGCGCGACGGATTGTCCGGTTGCAGCTTGTGCTCCATCTGCTGGAGACGGACACTGTCCAGCGGCTTGGTCACCAGCATCGTGTCGATAAACAGCCGATAGGCCAGCCCGGTCGGAATGCGTCCGGCAGAAGTGTGCGGACTGCTGACCAGGCCAAGCTCTTCGAGGTCGGCCATCACGTTGCGTATCGTGGCCGAACTGACCTCCAGTCCGGAATACTGTTGCAGCGCGCGCGAGCCGACCGGTAGACCGTCGCTGATGTAGCGTTCCATCAGGGTCTTGAGCAGGATTTGTGCGCGTTCGTTAAGCATTCCGCGATTCTAACATTGCACGGGGCATAAGCAGTGAGTCGGCTTGACTTGACAGAGTTGGCTTGGCATATGTCTTTCGCCCTATTTCATTTATGGCAATTACAGGGTAGTGTCGCAGCCACGGCCTGAGTTATAAAAAATCATCAAATCAGGCGGGAGGGATCACTATGCAGCAATGGACGACGCGGGGAAATAAGCTGTACTTGCTCTTAAGCAGGCAATAAAAACGGTTGCTCGCTTTCGTGCAAAACTGTCATCAGACGGAATCTCATGTCAACTTCTCATGGCACTACCTTAAGCATAAACCTCTTGCGTATGCTACGAGACAGCTTCCTTCCCTTTGAAGGGGAGGGAATTTATTCAGCAAACCGCTTAAACCAAAATTGTCCATAAGCAAAAAAACCGTCATTGATGAAACTGCCAACCATTCCACTAAACGCGATAAAACATGCGCAAAGTGGCTGGTTATCGCGCGCAGGCGGGAATTCAGTTGATTCAAATTACCCCGTGACGCGGGACATCATGGCCATTTTGCCCGCATCGCGGAATGTTTTACTGCTGGATTATCTGGGTTAAAGTAGTGCCATAAATGCCAGACTCCTGTGTGTATTGCTTTATCTCGCCGTAAATATCGCCGCTTTCAGCGCCAATTTTTCTTGGCAGTAAACTTTTGTGATTTACATTTTCTATCGAGGTGATAAATGAGTAACAACGTGAATATTCAGCACGGCGGTAACCTTTCGATTTTGCTACGTGCGCCGGAAGCATTAAAAAACTGGCGGGCGTTAGTGTTGCTGGCCGGCAGCCTTTTGGTGGCGGGAGTGATTGTCATGCTGGGTGGCTTTATCGCTTCGAGGTTTTACGACTCACCGAACATGGCGATGATGATAGGCGGCTTGTTGGGTTTGCTGGCCGCGTTGATTGGTGTGTCAGGCATGTCAGGAGCCGGAATTCTGCTGATGGATCAGGCTCGCAATATTGAGATGCGCGGCATGATGGATGCTTTCATTTCAGGTGTAATGAGTGTATTGAAATTTATCCTAATTTTCATTCTAGATGGCTTGGCCTTGCTGCTGTTCGTGATTGCCTCTTGCCTGTTGCTGTTGATTTGCAAGATTCCCGGCATTGGGCCCGCCCTCTATGTCGTCGTTTTTCCTTTGTTGGTGCTGGGCAGCGGATTGTTGTTTGCGGCCGTATTCTTTGTGGTGACGCCGATGACGCTCCCCGCCATCTGGGAAGACAACACCGTCAAGGGCGTCTACGTGCGTCGCTGGGCTTTGTTTGAAAGTCGCATGGTGCAAATTGTGCTGGGGTTGATTGTGTTGCTGTTTATCGTTGCATTGGTTACGGCAGTGGTTGAAGTAATTCTGCTGTCAGGCTTCTTCTTCACTACGGGTTTGTCGCTGCCGATTTTGAATACTGGCGTCGTTTTGCAAAACTTGCTTGGCAACTTGATGAATTCGACACAAGGTGGCGGGAATAGCTATTTCACGGCAGCCTCTCTGGGCGGTGGCTTGCTCATTATTGTTGCAATGGCGATTCCGGGGTTAGTTTACATACTGGGGATCAATCTGGTCTATCTGGGGGCGATGGAGGGGCTGAGTCTCGATGTGGCGGAGCAACGTATAGGACAGGCGATGTCTGAAGCAAAAAGGCGTGCAGAAGAAGCAAAGGCCAAGGCGTCGGAAGCAGCGCAGCGTGCACGCAATGCGGCTGAGGCGCAACGCGCCAAAATATCACCCGCGCCAGCCGAAGCTGCGGAACCATCGAAGGTTGAAGCTGCACCTGTATCGGCGGGTTTGGCTTGTCCCGATTGCGGAGTCGGCATATCGGCAGATGATGTGTTCTGCGGTGAATGCGGACATAAACTGAAATAACAAATTTGAGTGTGACCATCACAAGAACTGTGTGGGTCACATTTTCAATCTGCATGAGTTCATGCAAGTGAGGAGTGATGTATGAAGTGTCTGGCATGTGATGCGGAAAACAAGGATGGCGCTAAATTCTGTCGCGCCTGTGGCACGGCGATGAAGCAAGTTCAGGCGGAGGAAGGAAAGAAATGCCCTGTCTGCGAAAATATGAACAAAGCGGGAACAAAATTCTGCCTGCAATGCGGGCATAACTTCTTATCCGCTTTGCTAGTGTCGACTCCAGCACCAATCTCAACACCAGAGCCGGCTCCGATCACAACGGTAAACATCCAGCCCGAGGAAGACTCGTTGCAGGAAATGCCTGAAAAACAGGTCGCGTGCGATGTCGCTGCCCGCAACGATGCATCGGTCGCTGGGAAGCGTGGCACGGTACTACTAGCCGCCGGGATTCTGATTTGTGTGATTGGAGGCGGTGCGGCGTACTGGTGGCTTGGGCGGGATGCATCAAATCCCGCACCGGATTCGATGGAGTTATTGCAATCTGCGGCAACAGTCGAGCCTGCAGTTCAGGTTCCTCCCGTGCCCCCCATACCAGTGCGGCCTGATGAGCCTCGCTCCGGCAAGCCCCGTACTGCGGCATCCAATGTGGATAAATCGGAGCCTGTTCGGCCTGTCGCACCACCATCGGCGCCGGTACGTGATGTAAAACTTGAACCTCAATATGAGCAGATGCTCGCAATGGGAGAGCGCATGTACAACAGTCATTCATACTTGGCCGCCCTAGATTTGGCCAAGCAGGTTCTGAGCAAGAGGCCCAATAGCCTGCGCGCGCGCAATCTCAAAAACAAGTCACAGGAGCAGATTGAACGGCAGCAGAGTGATTTACAGGGGTTGTTTAACAAGTAGTTCGCTGTCGAGCCGCTATTCGCAAGCTCGTCAGCTTGCTTCGGCAGCCGCTTGAAGAAAGAACGGTGTTGCATCCAAGCCCGGCGGGGAAACCCGTTGGGTTTTTTTTATATTTGAGCGAGATGTTTTTTTCGATCAAACGGAAGCGCAATCGTTGGGCGGAGCAGGCACTTACCTTTGTCGAATATAACTAGTTTCAATCCGCGCTCGCACCGGAGTGCGAGCGCTACGCCTCATCCCCAACAACAGCCCATCGAAAACAAAGTTTCAATCCTCGCTCGCACCGGAGTGCGAGCGCTACGAAGAACTCATTAAGGACAGTTTGTAGCTCATCAGTTTCAATCCTCGCTCGCACCGGAGTGCGAGCGCTACGAAGTTACCCTGAATGTTTCATAAACTCTGTTGAATATCAAAGTCTGGGGAAATTACCCCTGCAACAAAGCGCCGGACAAAGCTACCCCAACCCCATGCTTGGGGGGGCAGGTTATCGATTATGGATGGAGGGTGAGTGACCTATTCACGGCAGGCCGGACGTGGCGTGCTCAGGAAGAATTAACGCGGAGCGGTTTGGGCAGATACAGACGTTCGGTAAGCTGCCACAGCAGATGCTTGAAGGGAAAGGCTGATGGCAGATGGCAGATGCAGAATGACACGGTCTTTGTATTGCTTGACCTGAGTGGCCACTTTGAACAGCTTGAGAATCACGCTGATGGGCTGAGCCGATGCGAATTCAGTGTGCTGGAGTGCCTCGGCGCGCAGCTGCTGGTGCAACGCATAGGCTGCGGAATGAAGAATCAAGCGCATGCAGTTGGCGAGGAAAGTCGTGCAAGAAGTTCGGTCGGCGGACAGATCGCACTTCAGATACTTGATGAAGTTCTCGGCCTGACCACGGGCACAATAGAGTTCGGTGTAAATCGTATGCGGGTCTGGCAAATCCATCGAGGTCACCACAAAGCGCGGATTGTCGACCAGCGCCATCACGCAGGCTTTGAGAATAACCCGGCGTGACGTGTGCCAGGAAGCTGCGGCATAGTCGAATTCCTCATACAAACGAACCGGTGCGTTCTCGCCGAAAGCCTGACGCTGTGCGTACAGCGCACGCGCCTGTTTCAATGTGGGTTCAGCAGAACGCAACAGATTGGCATTGCCGCCCAAGCCGAAGATGAAATCCGTGTTGGGCATCGCATCGATCAACTGCATTAGTTCTGGATT
>JBBQXA010000055.1:0-16204 GCA_038210095.1 Burkholderiales bacterium | reverse complement strand
CAATCCGATCAATACGCCGAAAATTTCTAGAGAGCCCTGTGGGCGTATCACCGGATAGGCTTGATTAGCCGGGCGCAGAATGTATTGTCCGCGTTCCTTGTCCAGTGTCTTCAGGGTGAATTCATCATCCACAATAGCCACCACGATATCGCCAATGTTGGCGGTCAGTCGTTTTTCTACTACCGCAACATCGCCGTCATGGATGCCTGCATCCATCATTGAATCACCCTTGACCGTAATCATTGTGGTCTTGGAGGGGGTGTCAATCAGCATTTCATCAATAACAAAATGATCGCCGTGAGTGGCGCTGACTGTTATCGGCATACCGGCAGGAACCGATGATTCAGCCAGTGGCCGGGCGAAGAATTGCTTGGTTGGAATCCACATCCCGTCTGGTGTGCGTTCGAGATAACCAGCCTTGTCTAGTCGATCCAAAATTGCTTTCACCCATGATTTGGAGGCAATACCAAACACATCGCAGAGCGCAGCGTAGGAGGGTATGCTTTTCCAGTCGGCATAGTAGTCCTGCAGGCGGGAAAGATACTCTACATCTTTGGGATTGGATTCTGATGCGGCATTATCGAAGTCAGTCATATCTACTCCCCTACAGAACGAACGTACTGATATGGTAAAGAACGGACGTTCTCCTGTCAAATATTGGCGTTGGGAGGCTGGTAATTTTGCTGACAAAAACTTCCGCGGCTCTTGCTACAGTTGGGTTTCGTACGTTACCACGTGCTAGAATCCAAACGCTGGTCGGTAATCTTGCAATCCAACCTTGAGGCGTTTAAATATGAAAATGCTTGACCCCTGTACGTTGGCCATTTTTGGCGCGGGCGGAAATCTTAGCCGCCGCAAGCTAATACCGGCCTTGTTTCGTCTTGAAGTAGCCAAGCGTTTGCCTGAACAGGCCGTCATATTGGGATGCGATATCATGTCCAGAGAGCGAAATGAATGGCTGGCTTTTGTCTCCGACGTACTGCAAGCGGCCTACCCGAAAGGGGTGGACGAGGAGGCGCGGAAGCGTTTTCTCGCAAGACTGAATTATTTTGCCATTCCGCCGGGAGATGATGCCGCTTACTCGCGCTTGCAACAGTATGTAGAACAGGACTCCGGCTTCCCTCCCAATGTAATCTATTACATGGCGGTACGGCCGGTAGACTATCCCGGTATCGTGGAGAAGCTCGGCGGTGTGGGCTTGTTGAAGCAAAAGAGCGGATGGCGTCGCGTGGTGATTGAGAAGCCCTTCGGATACGATCTACTGAGCGCGCAGACCTTGCAGGCCAGCTTGTATCGTCATCTTGATGAACCGCAGATTTATCGTATCGACCACTATCTGGGCAAAGGTACGGTACAGAACATCATGGTGTTCCGCTTCGCCAATCTGTTACTGGAACCGCTGTGGAACAACCACTATATAGATCATGTGCAGATCACCCATTCCGAGACACTGGGGGTGGAGGGGCGCGCGGATTACTACGAGGGTGCGGGTGCATTGCGCGACATGATACAGAGCCATTTGCTGCAACTGCTTGCGCTGGTGGCGATGGAGCCACCGGTATCCATGGCTGCAGAGCATCTGCGTGATGAAAAGGTAAAGGTGTTGCGCGCGATTCGGCCCATCACCCAGAACTCGGTGCATGCCCATGCCTTCCGTGGTCAATACGCTAGCGGCAGCATAGATGGGAAACCCGTTTCCGGTTATCTGGAAGAGCCGGGCGTAGCACAGGACAGCACCACCGAGACCTACGCGGCCATGAAGCTATTCATCGATAACTGGAGATGGGCTGGCGTGCCGTTCTACGTGCGCACAGGTAAACGTATGGCCGAGAATAGTTCTGCGGTCTGTATTCGTTTCAAGACACCGCCGCAGGATTTATTGCGACATATCCGCAAAGGCCCCCCGCAGCCCAATTGGATCATGTTAGGTATCCAGCCTAATGATTGCCTGAAAATGGAGATGCAAGTAAAAGTGCCCGGGCTTGATTTACATACCCGCCCCATCAGCCTTGATGCGACCTATCGCAAGGGGGGCGAGGAGGATTATGACGCCTACGAAGGTTTGCTACTGGACGTGATGCTGGGCGATCATTCCCTGTTCCTGCGCATAGATGAAGTCGAGGGAGCTTGGCGTGTCGTTGATCCCGTCCTCAAAGTCTGGGCGATGGAACGGGAGTTTATTAACACCTATCCGGCAGGTAGCTGGGGGCCGCGCGGAACTTATCGTTTGTTTGATCGCGACGATCAGTTCTGGCGTCACTCTTTGAATTTGGACGGAGCTGACATACAGGCGTACTGAAATGGGAAATCGTTATTTGGCAGGGGATATCGGCGGAACCAAGACGCGTCTGGCGCTCGTCAATGTAGTTGGGACGACGGTGACTATCGTTCATGAAGTCAGTTACTCCAGCCAGAATTATGCAACTTTTGAGGTTTTGCTAAGCGAGTTTCTGGCTGCCGTTGAGCGTCCTCTGTATGCGGCTTTTGGTATTGCCGGTCCGGTGCAGGGCAGGGTGGTGCAGACCACCAATCTGCCTTGGCAGATTGACGCTGATGTATTGCAACAACAATTTAGTTTCAGCTGTGAGCTACTTAATGATCTCGAGGCAACTGCCAGCGGCATTCCCGCCTTGAGCGAGGCCGATATGTTGACGCTACAAGCCGGTAAAAATGAGGCCTGCGGCAATACCGCCGTAATCGCAGCCGGAACCGGGCTGGGGGAAGCGGGGCTGTATTGGGATGGGCGGCATCACCAGCCCTACGCCACCGAAGGCGGACATACCAGTTTTTGCCCTAGCGACGAGCTGGAGATGACCTTCTTCCTCTACCTCAAGCAACAGTTCGGTCACGTCAGTTGGGAGCGCGTCGTATCCGGCATGGGGCTGGTCAGCTTGTATCAATTCCTGTTGTTATATCGTCGTGCTGAGGTGCCGGAGTGGCTTGCGGATGAAATGAGCAAGGGCGATGCCGCCGCCGCGATCTCTAATGCCGCACTAAATGGACGCGACGAGTTGTGTAGCGAAACCATGCAGCATTTCGTTCGCCTGTATGGTGCGGAGGCGGGCAACTTGGCACTGAAGGTAATGAGTCGCGGTGGCCTGTATCTGGGCGGCGGCATCGCCCCCAAAATATTGCCGCTGCTGCAAGATGGCCTCTTTATCGAGGCCTTTCTGGACAAGGGCCGCATGCGTCCCTTACTGGAGGCGATGCCGGTGCGAGTAATACTGAATGACCGCACGGCCTTATTGGGTGCGGCTTTATGCGCAGCAAGGCTGGCAGCATGAGCCTGATACGTACACAGCTGGTATACGATGACCTGGAGAGTCTGAGCAGCGCCGCGGCGCAGCGTATCGCAGAGTTGGCGGCCGAGTCCATCGCCGCGCGGGGAATCTTCCGCCTCGCGCTGGCGGGTGGCGAGACACCTCGCCGCTGCTATGAAAAACTGCGCCAGTTGCCGGTAGACTGGAGCAGGGCTCAGGTCTTTTTCGGCGACGAACGCTGCCTGCCCGCAGGTGATGCGCAACGCAATGACACCATGGCCCGCGCCACGCTGTTGGATCAGGTTGCGGCAACCGTGTTCAACATTCCCGCAGAATTAGGGCCCGAAGCGGCAGCTGCCTGCTATGCGAAGACGCTGGGTGATGAACCGCTGGATCTGGTTCTGCTGGGCATGGGCGAAGACGGTCATACCGCCAGTTTGTTTCCGCACAATCCCGCAACGCTGAGTAGTGCCGCGGTTGTCGCGGTATTTAACTCACCCAAGCCGCCGTCTGAACGGGTGTCGTTGGGTATGACTACGCTGAACCGGTCTAGACATAAATTGTTGCTGGTGGCGGGAGCGGGCAAGCGGCAAGCCATGCAATATTTGGCTAAAGGTGTGACCTTGCCCGTTACCGCTATCGAGGGCGCAGAATGGCATGTAAGCAGGGATTCTTTACCCAATAATTCAATTGATTAAACAACACTCAGGAGAAATTAGATGCAAATCGGAATGATAGGATTAGGACGCATGGGCGCGAATATGGTGCGCCGTTTGCAACAGGCCGGGCATCAATGCGTGGTGTTTGATCGCAGCCCAGAAGCAGTTCAGGCGCTGGCCAAAGAAGGCGCTACCGCCGCGACCAGTTTGCAGGATTTTGTCTCCAAACTTGAGACGCCACGTGCGGTCTGGTTGATGCTGCCTGCTGCGATCGTCGATGGCAGCATAGCGGAACTAGAGCCGCTGCTTGCGACGGACGACATCCTGATTGACGGGGGGAATTCCTATTACAAGGACGATATTATTCGTGCCAAGCGACTGGCGGACAAAGGCATACGCTACGTCGATGTCGGTGTCAGTGGCGGGGTATGGGGTTTGGAGCGCGGCTACTGCCTGATGATAGGTGGCGAGCAACAGCCCGTCGCACGCCTGCAACCCATCTTTGCTGCACTCGCACCCGGTGTAGATAGCGCGCCGCGTACCGACGGTTTGTCTGGCACACCGAACACGGCGGAGCAGGGTTATCTGCATTGCGGCGCGCCGGGGGCGGGGCACTTCGTCAAGATGGTACATAACGGCATCGAATACGGCTTGATGGCCGCCTATGCGGAAGGTTTCAATTTGCTGCGCCACGCCAATGTTGGTGGTGCCAACCATCAAGCTGATGCCGAAACCACACCTTTGCGCGAGCCGGATGCCTTCCGTTATGACATCAATGTGTCCGAAGTTGCCGAGTTGTGGCGTCGGGGTAGCGTAGTGGGCTCTTGGTTGCTGGACCTGACCGCGCACGCATTGCAGGCCGATCCAGATTTACAGAATTTCAGCGGCAAGGTCTCTGATTCGGGTGAGGGGCGCTGGACCAGTATTGCGGCCATCGAATCGGGTACGCCTGCTCCTGTGCTCACCGCCGCGCTGTTCAATCGCTTCTCATCGCGCGGCGAGGGCGATTACGGCGACAAGCTACTCTCCGCATTGCGCTCCGAATTTGGCGGGCACGCCGAGAAGCGATAAATCATAGCTCCGGTCTCTGGCCGGAGTAGCGCTATAATTATGCGTTTGGTCAGATAGTCTGGCCCGGATGGAGAATCAACAATGTTAAGCCTGAAAGTCCTGTTTGCGACTTCCGAACTCGCGCCTCTGATCAAGACCGGCGGTCTTGCAGATGTTAGCGGCGCGCTACCTGCCGCATTGCGGGCGCTCGATGTGGATGTGCGTGTGCTGCTGCCGGGCTATACCCCGGTGCTGGCACAAATATCCCAGCACAAAGTATTGACCACCTTTGATCTGCCGGGATTTCCCCCCGCCCGCCTGCTCGAAGGGGATACGGAAAACGGCGTGCCGCTGTTGGTGCTGGATTGCCCCGAACTCTATCAGCGCGCGGGCGGGCCGTATCAGGACAACAACGGTGTGGACTGGCCGGACAATGCACTGCGCTTCGGTCTGCTATCACAGGTCGCTGCGCTGCTTGCCAGCTACGCATCCCCCTTTTCCTGGAAACCGGATTTGTTGCATTGCAACGACTGGCAGACCGGGCTGGCTCCCGCCTATTCACGACTGGTACAACATGGCGCCCCTAGCGTGATGACTATCCACAACTTGGCATTTCAGGGGGTATTCCCTGCGCATACCTTGGACGAGTTGAATCTGCCGCTATCCAGCTTTGCAATGAACGGGGTGGAGTATTACGGCAACCTGTCCTTTCTTAAAGCGGGCTTGTACTACGCCAACCATATCACCACGGTCAGTCCGAAATATGCGCAGGAAATACAGCAGGAACCGCTGGGTTTCGGTATGACCGGCCTGCTGGCACAGCGACATAACCACTTGACCGGAATATTGAACGGCATCGACACAAAAGAGTGGGATCCAGCCAAGGATGTTCATCTCGTAAAAAATTTTAGCGCCGCACGCATGACGGGAAAGGCGGCAAACAAGCAGGCCTTGCAGGAGCGTATGGGACTGCAACAGGAGGCGGATGTGCCTTTGCTGGGTGTGGTCAGCCGTTTTACCTATCAGAAGGGGTTGGACCTGCTGCTGGAAATCGCACCTCGCCTAGTTGATCTGCCAGTACAACTGGCGATGCTGGGCACGGGCGATCCAGCGTTGCAGGACAGCGCACGCAATTTGGCGGCGCGTTATCCGGGAAGAATTGCTGCCCATATCGGATTCAGCGAAGAGCTCTCCCACCTGATCGAGGCGGGCTCCGACATGTTTATCATGCCATCGCGCTTTGAGCCCTGCGGTCTGAATCAGCTCTACAGCCAGCGCTACGGCACACCTCCCATTGTCCATGCCACCGGTGGACTTGCCGATTCGGTAATCGACTGCGACGAGCAATCGTTGGAAGATGGCAGTGCCAGCGGCTTCGTATTCAACGGCATGACTGCTGATAATCTCTATGCCACCATAGCTCGTGCAGTCGAACTGTATCGCGACCAGAAGAAGTGGAAGACTTTGCGCAAGAACTGCATGGCCAAAGATTTCAGCTGGGAGGCCAGCGCGCGGGCCTACAAGGATGTCTATCTAAGAGTACTTGGTCGTTAACGGGTGGAGGTTTGGCTTTGGATCAAATGACAGAAAATCTGATTGAGGTTAATGACCTACACTTCTCGTATGGATCTAACAAGGTGCTGAAAGGCATCAATCTCAAGATTCCCCGCGGAAAAATTGTGGCCATACTGGGCACCAGTGGTTGCGGCAAGACAACCTTGTTGCGACATTTCGGCGGACAGTTGCGCCCATCGCAAGGCAACGTAACATTCATGGGGCAGGTGGTACACGAACTTGATAGCGATGAGTTGTATCAGATGCGCCTGAAAATGGGCATGATGTTTCAGGTGAGCGGATTGTTCACTGATCTGTCGGTTTTCGACAACTTGGCCTTCCCCCTGCGCGAACACACTGACCTGCCTGAAGAGATGATACGCGATCTGGTATTGATGAAACTGCAAGCAGTAGGTCTGCGCAATGCCAGAAACTTGAAGCCAAGCGAGCTTTCGGGCGGGATGGAGCGGCGCGTGGCGCTAGCGCGTGCAATTGCGACCGATCCCACCTTGATCATTTACGATGAGCCTTTTGCCGGCCTCGATCCTATCTCGCTTAGTACTATCGCCAACCTGATCCGCAAGCTGAACGATGCGCTGGGAGTAAGTTCGGTAGTGGTGACCTACGACCTGTCAGAATCGCTCAAGGTCGTAGATTATGTCTATTTTATCCACGATGGTATCGTGGTGGCAGAGGGTGACGTGAGCGAAATGATCAACTCGCAAGATCCCTTCGTGCGGCAGTTTGTCCACGGCGAGCCTGACGGCCCGATAGCCTTTCAGTATCCCTGCAAGCCCTATTCGGCAGAACTAAGCATCAAAAAATAAATTCAATAGTGAGAATTAAAACAGCAGGATAGGCGAATATCCTAAAGCTAACTTTAGGTTGTGCTCGGATTTATTTTTGAAAATTTATCTTTCCAGATAATGTGAAATCAACCCGTTAGTCGAGGCATCGTGCTCTGATTTCGCGCCGCCAGCGGTCAGTTCCGGCAGTATTTTTCCAGCCAGTTGCTTACCCAGTTCCACTCCCCATTGGTCAAACGGGTTGATGTTCCACACCACGCTTTGTACGAATACTTTGTGCTCATATAGGGCAATTAGCATGCCCAGCGTGTGCGGATCGAGGCGGTCAAACAGCAGGGTGTTGGTGGGCTTGTTGCCGGCAAATACCTTGTGTGGCAGCAGGGCTTCCAGGTCGTCACCGCTCAGGCCTTGAGCTGCTAATTCGGCGCGCGCCTCGTCGCTGGTTTTTCCAAGCATCAACGCTTCGGTCTGAGCGAAGCAGTTGGCAAGCAGGATATTATGATGATCGCCGATCGGGTTCTGGCTATGTGTGGGGGCTAGAAAATCTGCCGGGATCAGGCGTGTGCCCTGATGGATCAGCTGGTAGAAAGCGTGCTGGCCGTTGGTACCGGGTTCGCCCCAGACAACCATGCCGGTATCGTAATCGACAGGATTGCCGTCGCGATCCACGCCCTTGCCATTACTTTCCATGTCCAGTTGCTGAAGGTAGGCGGGAAAGCGGTGCAGGTACTGGTCGTAGGGAAATACGGCGTTAGATCCTGCTCCGAAGAAATTGCCATACCAGATGCCTAACATCCCCATCAGCACCGGGATGTTCTGTTCCAGCGGGGCGCTACGGAAATGCTGATCCATCGCGTGAGCACCGCCCAGCAACTCCTCAAATCTGTCCATGCCGATATACAGCGCAATTGGCAAGCCGATGGCCGACCACAGCGAATACCGACCGCCTACCCAGTCCCAGAATTCGAACACATTGTCCGGATTGATGCCGAACTCGCTCGTGGCCTTTAGATTGGTGGAGACCGCAGCGAAGTGTTTTGCGACTGCCAGCTCATCACCCAGTTCTTCAACCAGCCAGGCACGGGCCGAACGTGCGTTGGTCAATGTTTCTTGAGTGGTGAAGGTCTTGGAGCTGATGATGAACAGGGTGGTTTCCGCATTCAGCTGCTTTACTGTCTCGGTCAGATGGGTGCCGTCAACGTTGGAAACAAAATGAGCATGCAAATCGTCGCGAGCATAGGGCTTGAGTGCTTCGCACACCATCAACGGACCGAGATCGGAGCCACCTATACCGATATTAACTACGTCGGTAATCTGCTTGCCAGTATGGCCTAGGTGTTCTCCATTGCGCACTGCATCTGAAAAACGACGCATTAGTCCCAGTACCCGACGAACATCTGGCATCACGTCCTTGCCGTCCACGACTACAGGTGAGTCGGAGCGGTTGCGCAGGGCAGTGTGCAGTGCGGCGCGGTGTTCGGTACAGTTAATCTTGTCGCCAACAAGCATTCGCTCTATCCAGTCAGGCAAGCCTGAACCTTTAGCTAATCCTAGCAATAACCCCATCGTTTCATCAGTGATGCGATTCTTGGAATAGTCGAATAGCAGGCTGTCGAAGCGGACAGAAAATCGCTCGAATCGGGTCGGGTCGTCGCGAAACATCTGTCGCATAGATAGATGTTCGATAGCCGGATGATGGGCCTTGAGTGCTTGCCATTCAGGCGATTGAGTGAGCTTGGACATGATGATTATTCTGAATCAAATCAACGAAAATTAGGCCTCTGGTGCAAGTATGACGCCAGCCAATGGAGGCAGTGAAATCAGTGCGGAATAGGGTAACCCCATCCATGGTATTGGCTCAGCCTGAATCAGGCCCGCATTACCGAGATTGCTGCCTGCATAATACTGAGAATCACTGTTCAGCAACTCGCGGTAACCGGTCTGTTTTGGCAGGCCAATACGGTATTTAGTGCGCGGTACTGGAGTCAGATTGAGTGCGACAACAATACTTGAGCCGTCGCGTGCATGGCGTTGAAATGCCAGTACGGATTTTTCCGCATCGTTGCAATCAATCCAGCTGAAGCCTTCCGATTGAAAGTCGAGATCATGCAGCGCGGGCAATTCGCGATACAGTTTATTCAGATCGTGAGTCAAGTTTTGCACCCCGCGATGCGTCTCCTGTCCGAGTTGCCACCATTCCAGCTCCCATTTGGACTGCCACTCGCGACCTTGAGCGATTTCGTTCCCCATGAAGTTGAGTTTTTTCCCGGGGCTAGTCATCTGGAAGGTTAGCAACAGGCGCAGGTTGGCGAATTTTTGCCAAGCATCACCCGGCATCTTGGAGAGTAGTGATCCTTTGCCATGTACGACTTCATCATGCGAGAACGGCATTACAAAATTTTCACTGTAGGCGTAAACCTGGCCGAAGGTGAGTTGGTTATGATGGTAGCGGCGATGTACCGGCTCATGGTGGAAGTAGCTCAGAGTATCGTTCATCCAACCCATATTCCACTTGATCGAGAAGCCCAGACCACCGAGGTAGGTGGGGCGGGATACGCCCGGCCATGCGGTGGATTCTTCCGCCATAGTCAATGCGCCGGGGAATTCATCATGAATCATGATGTTCATTTCACGCAGAAAATCAACAGCTTCGAGATTTTCACGGCCACCATGGCGGTTCGGGATCCACTCTCCGGCCTTACGCGAATAGTCCAGATAGAGCATGGAAGCGACCGCATCCACGCGCAGTCCGTCGAAATGGAACTCAGAAAGCCAGTAGTGCGCACTGGACATCAAAAAGCTCTTCACCTCGTTGCGACCGTAATTGAAGATATGCGTACCCCAGTCCTGATGGAAGCCCATGCGCGGATCTTCATGCTCGTATAGCGCGGTACCATCGAAGTGTGCCAGCGCCCAACTATCCTGTGGAAAGTGGGCTGGTACCCAGTCAAGGATTACGCCGATACCGGCCTGATGGCAGGTGTCAATGAGATGTCGCAACTCGTCCGGCGAGCCAAAGCGGCTGGTCGGTGCGAAATAGCCAGTTGCCTGATACCCCCAGGATTCGTCCAAGGGGTGCTCTGAAATCGGCATCAGTTCTATATGGGTATAGCCCATGCCCTTGACATAGGGAACCATATCCACAGCCAATTCGCTGTAGGAGTAGAAGCGACCATCTGGATGACGTTTCCAAGAGCCGGCATGCACCTCATAGATGTTGATTGCGCCGTGCTGCCAATCCCAATGCCCACGCTGTGCCAGCCACTTGGCATCCTGCCACTGATGCTGCTTTGGCAGGGCAGTAAGCGATGCAGTACCGGGGCGATGTTCGTAACCCTGCGCATAAGGGTCAGTCTTGGTTAGTATCTCCCCGCTGGCGCGATTGCGTATTTCGTAGCGATAAAGCGCATGGGACGATATTCCCGGCAGGAACAGTTCCCACACACCGCTGGAACCATGTGAACGCATCGGATGCACACGACCATCCCAGCCATTGAACTCGCCTATAACACTGACGCGTTCAGCATTTGGTGCCCACACGGCAAAGCGTACGCCCTGAACACCATCAATCTCAACAGCATGAGAGCCCAGCATGCGATAGCTTTGATGCAGTCGTCCCTCACTGAACAGGTACAGGTCTTGCGGAGCGATGTGAGGGGGAAACTGATAGGGGTCAAACGTCTCGTTGGATGCACTGCCATAGTGCATATTCAGGCGATAGGGGCGGGCAGGCTCGTCCTTGCCGTGCCACTCGAATACACCGCCAGGATGTACGCGCTTGAGCGGGGCTTTACCGGTTTTATCGACTAAGTCAACGCCAGTTGCATGGGGATCGTAGACTCGAACTACCCAATCCTCGCCTTCGCGATGTAGACCCAGTGCTCCAAAAGGATCGTGATGACGTGCTTGAAGCAGCAATTCGAATGGTGTGTTCACCTAAAAATCCCCCGCTGATCTTGTGTAGTGGGCCAATTGTAAACGATAATGGCAGGGCCAAGCGGGCCAATATAGATGGAGATGCATCATGAATGCTGAACTGGGATATCTGCAAAAGAAGTATCACGTCGCTTCCGGCGACACTTCGCCGCGTTTTATCAGCCGCATAACCAAAAACACCTACGCGATGATATTGGCCGGGGGGCGCGGCAGTCGCTTGCACGAATTAACCGGCTGGCGTGCTAAACCTGCTGTTCCATTCGGCGGAAAGTTTCGCATCATTGATTTCGTGATGTCCAATTGTGTCAATTCCGGCATCCGCCGTATTGGTGTGGCCACACAGTACAAATCACACAGCTTGATACGCCACATTCAGCGAGGCTGGTCATTCCTGAACGGTCAGTTCGGCGAGTTCGTTGATATTCTGCCAGCACAGCAGCGCATAGACGAAGAACATTGGTATCAGGGTACCGCCGATGCGGTGTACCAGAATCTCGATATCTTGCGCGAACAGAATCCTGAGTTCGTGCTGATCTTGGCGGGCGACCATGTATACAAGATGGATTACGGCAAATTGCTGGCCTACCATGTGGACACCAAGGCCGATATGACCGTAGCCTGCCTTGATGTACCTGTTGAAGATGCCACTGCATTCGGCGTGATGGGCGTGGACGAGCATGGTCGCGTAGTGGAGTTTTCTGAGAAACCGGCCAAACCTGCGACCATTCCAGGCAAGCCGGACAGATCTCTAGCCAGTATGGGTATCTACGTTTTTAATACCAAGTTTTTGTTTGAACAACTAATACGCGATGCCGATGACCCCAATTCATCTCATGACTTTGGACACGACATCATCCCCCATCTGGTCGAAAAATACCGTGTCTTCGCTCAAAGCTTCGACCATAGCTGTGTTGGCATGGGCAGCGACAAACTCCCGTACTGGCGTGATGTTGGAACCATAGACTCATTTTGGGAAGGCAATATGGAACTCACCAAGGTCATTCCGGATTTGAATATGTACGATCAGGAGTGGCCGATCTGGACCCATCAGGAACAACTTCCGCCAGCGAAATTTGTATTTGACGAAGAAGGCCGACGCGGCATGGCGATCGATTCGCTGGTTTCCGGCGGCTGTATTGTCAGCGGTTCAGTTGTCCGTCGTTCATTGCTGTTTTCGGACGTGCGCATATCCACCCATTGCACTATTGAGGACGCGGTACTGTTGCCCAATGTCAATATCGGAAACCATGTCGTACTCAAGCGCGTGATCATAGACAAAAACTGCAATATCCCAGACGGTATGCAGATCGGCATAAATCTAGATGAAGATCGCAAACGCTTCCGCGTTAGCCCAAATGGCATCACTCTGGTCACACCAGATATGCTGGGACAGCCCATTCATAGCTCTCGTTAAATTCAATATATAATTCATACAGTTAAATACATGAGCAAATCAGTCGACCTAGTATTTCTGTGGCATATGCATCAACCGGATTATCGCGATTATTCCAGCGGTGATTTTGTATTGCCATGGACCTACCTGCACGCCCTCAAGGATTACACCGACATGGCTTATCACCTTGAACGTCATCCTAAGGTGCACGCGGTAGTAAATTTCGTCCCCATTTTGCTGGATCAACTGGAGGACTACACCGACCAGTTCGCAACTGGAAAGCTGCGTGACCCATTGCTCCGCTTGTTGGCGAAGGAGGAACACCATCAGCTTACGCAGGAAGAGCGTCAACTCGCATTTGATGCCAGTTTCCGTACCAATCACACCAAGATGATTTCGCCCTATCCGGCTTATAAGCGGCTATTTGACCTGTTCAACGCAGTAAAAGATGATGGTGAGATCGTGTTGTCTTACTTGTCCGGTCAGTACTTGTCCGATTTGCTCACTTGGTATCATCTGGTCTGGTGTGGTGAAAGTGTGCGACGCGAACATGCCCTGATTGCTCATTTAATGAGTAAGGCCGAGGGTTTTACCCTATCAGATCGAAAACAATTGCTTGATCTGATAGGGGAGCAGGTTAGTGACATCATTCCGCGCTACCGTAAACTTGCCGAATCCGGGCAAATCGAATTGTCCGCCACGCCGCATTATCACCCGCTGGCACCACTGATGATTGATTTTGCCAGTGCTAAAGAGGCAATGCCCGATGCGCCATTACCAAACTCTTTGCATTATCCGAAAGGGCGCTTACGTGTGACCGAACATATCCGATTGGCGCGTCGCAGTCATAAGGCACGCTTCGGAATGGAGCCCACGGGTATGTGGCCCGCGGAAGGTTCGATTTCGACTGAGACACTGGAGCTCCTCGAAGAGGAAGGTTGCCGTTGGGCCGCGAGCGGAGAAGGGGTGCTTGCGAACAGTCTGCACAAGAAGTCGGCGCAATTACCACTGCGCAAGGATTATCTGTATCGCCCTTATCAGTTGGCTCAAAAGGATGAGGCGCTCCAATGTTTTTTCAGGGATGATCACCTATCCGACCTGATTGGCTTTGAGTACTCACGCTGGCATGGCAAGGATGCTGCTACGCATTTTGTTGATCAGGTCACAGCAATCGCCCAGCAGGCTGGTGATGCCGAGACGCCTGTAGTTAGCGTAATTCTGGATGGAGAGAATGCGTGGGAGTATTACCCATACAATGGATTCTACTTCCTCGATGAATTGTATAACTCACTTGAGGCCGCATCAGAGATACGCACCACAACCTACGGCGACTACCTTGATGCGTGTAAAACTCGCGCTACGGGAGATTTTTCGCAGCCGCATAACATCAATACGATAGTCGCTGGAAGCTGGGTATATGGCACTTTCTCGACCTGGATAGGTTCACGTGACAAGAACCGCGCTTGGGATCTGTTATGCACGGCTAAACAGAGCTATGACATGGTCATGTCAAGCGGGCGGCTTACTCAGGCCGAGCAGGATGCTGCGGAAAAACAGCTGTGCTCCTGCGAAAGTTCTGACTGGTTCTGGTGGTTTGGTGACTACAACTCATCCAACTCTGTTTCCAGTTTTGATCGACTCTTCCGTCACAATTTGACTGAGTTGTATCACCTTCTCAAATTATCACCACCGATATGTCTTTTAGAGCCAGTCAGTCAGGGGGGCGGAAATCCTGAGGCGGGTGGTGCGATGCGCCGTTCAGCCGAGTAGGTTTGGGCGCTTTAATAATCTACTTATCTCACTTTTATGTTGAACGCACGTGCTAGCGGAATTTTACTTCACCCCACCTCACTTCCCGGCCAATTTGGCTCCGGTGATTTGGGGCAAGATGCCTATCGATTCATCGATTGGTTGAAAATCGCAGGGCAGACATATTGGCAAGTATTGCCGTTGGGTGAAATTGGTCCCGGTAATTCCCCTTATATGAGCAGCTCGGCCTTTGCTGGCAATATTCTGCTGATCAATCTAGAAGAACTGAGTGGTCATGGATGGTTAAGTCAGGGTGATCTGGAGCCGGATCCCGGATTCACTGACAATCGCACTGACTTTGGATTGACCCATCCATTTCGCACGGAGCGTCTTCGGCGCGCTTCCAAGAGGTTCTTTTCTTCGAGCAAGTTATTTCCTACAAATAGGAGCTTGAATAAGAAATTTAAAGACTTTTGCGATGCAGAGAGCGGTTGGTTGAACGACTACGCGCTGTTCATGACCATCGCAAAAAGCCAGAACGGGCAGGACTGGAGCCACTGGCCGATTGAGCTTGTTCATCGGGAAAAGAGGGCGCTTGAGAATATTGAAAAGGAACACGCAGACGAGATTGCCTTCTGGAAATTCTGCCAGTGGTGTTTCACGCGGCAGTGGACCGCATTAAAGAAATATGCCAATTCCCAGCAGGTATATATTATCGGTGACGTGCCCATTTTCGTTGCTTGTCAGAGCGCCGATGTCTGGGCACATCAAGCGCTATTTCAGTTGGATGAAAATGGTCATCCAACTGTTGTTGCCGGTGTTCCGCCCGATTACTTCAGCGAAACAGGTCAACTATGGGGGAACCCAATCTATCGTTGGGAGGCTCACGAGGATACCGACTTTGCATGGTGGGTTTCCCGCATGCGACATGCTCTGAGCATAGCCGACATGGTTCGGGTTGATCACTTCCGTGGTTTTGCCGGCTATTGGGAAATTCCTGCGGATGCACCTAATGCTATCGATGGGAAGTGGGTAGATGGACCAAAAGAGAAACTATTCAATACGCTCAATCTAAGCTTCTCTCATCTGCCTATAATTGCCGAAGACCTGGGTGTCATAACTCCCGACGTGGTCGATTTGCGCGATAAATTTGGACTGCCGGGCATGAGGATCCTGCAATTCGCTTTTGGTGACGGAGAGGAAAATCACTTTCTTCCGCATCACTATATTACGAATACAGTTGCCTATACCGGAACCCATGACAACGATACCAGCTTGGGCTGGTGGAGTAGCCTACCGGATTATCAGCGAGAATTCGCTCTGCAATATTTAAAGAGCGATGGCCAGGCCATTCATTGGGACATGATGCGAGCCCTTTCTGAATCCATAGCCAATACTGTTGTATTCCCCCTGCAGGACGTACTCGGACTTACCAGCGAACATAGAATGAACTATCCTGGGAAATCGGATGGAAATTGGGAGTGGCGTTTTAGCTGGGATCAAGTTCTGCCTGAGCAAACCAAGGAATTGGCCCAGCTCTCGATAGAATACGCTCGTCTTCCTGACAAGCAGTAACCAAGGGTAGGGAAGTTTCATCCTGCCCATTTGATAAATGATAAATCAGGGTGATGGGATAATATCCATTATTTGACATAATATACATTATGCGAATATCGGATGGGGTGAACTGGGAACGGTTTGCGGCATAGTTTCGCGTTTTACATTAGAACGATTAGCCGAATCCTTCCCCGCTGCTCGATTATTCGGTCGGCTCATCGTTGCAGTGTTAGTACCACT
>JBBQXA010000054.1:0-16260 GCA_038210095.1 Burkholderiales bacterium | reverse complement strand
TATCCGGGTATTCAGGGTGTCGGATTTTAACTGATTATCCCCCCCCCCAACAAAAGCAGCTCATATTGAGGCTATTCGGAAAGAAGGTTTTTCTGACTATGCCACCCATCCGGCTGGTGAGCGCGATCTCTATACTGCCATCATTTATCTTGAGCCGTTTGCCGGGCGCAACTTGCGTGCTTTCGGTTATGACATGTATTCGGATGCGGTGCGCCGCAAGGCCATGGAACAGGCGCGCGACTCTGATCGCGCGGTGGTTTCGGGAAAGGTTCATCTGGTTCAGGAAGACGGGCCTGCGGCTCAGGCTGGCTTTTTGATGTATATGCCGGTCTATCGCAAAGGTTATCCGCACCAAACGCTGAAAGAGCGCCGTGTCAATATTGTCGGCTGGGTCTATGAGGCGTTTCGCATGAATGATCTGATGCAGGGCATTCTGGGTGAGCAGACGAGTAATTTTGATCTGCATATCTACGATGGCGAAACGGCCAGTTCAGAAGCGTTGATGTACGACAATGACAATCACCTTGCCGGTTATTCAGGTAATAACCGGGCTTTGTATCATGCTGAAATAGGCCTTGAGCTGGCGGGACATATTTGGACAGTCGGCCTGCGCTCCCTCCCAGTCTTTGAAGCGAAGCTTGATACGAAAAGCGTGAACATTATCCGGGTGGGCGGAATTTCGATGAGCCTGGTGTTGGCGCTGCTGTTTATGCAGGTCGTGGGCGGACGCACGCGCGCGCTTAATCAAGTGCAGGATTATCGTATTTCCGCAACCGTATTCGAAGCGCAGGAAGGGATGTTCGTGACCGATGCCAAGGGCGTGATCCTCATGATTAACTCTGCATTCACCAGCATTACCGGATACGACGAAACTGAGAGCGTAGGCAGCGATCCGCGCATGCTCAAATCCGGCCTTCAGGATGTTTCCCTATACGAATCCATATGGAAAAGCATAAATACTGCGGGTGCATGGGAGGGTGAAATCTGGAACCGCCGCAAGAATGGCGAGGCATATCCCGAGTATCTCACTATCACTGCAGTGAAGAATTATGACGGTGAGATTACCAATTATGTGGCTACATTTAACGACATCACCGAACGCAAGCAGACCGAAGCGAGGTTGATGGAAACCTTGCATCTATTGGAAGAGAAGGAGCTGTCCAAGACGCGCTTTCTGGCCGCGGCGGGCCACGATTTACGGCAGCCGGTTGCTGCCGCAAATCTTTTTGTAGAAACGCTGAAATTTACCGCGTTGAAACCGGAGCAGCGTGAACTGATTGAGCGCCTGGAGCAATCGATGGACACCTTTTCCAGAATGCTGGATCGACTGTTGAATATCTCCAAATTCGATGCGGGCCTGATCAAGCCGGAGGTCGTCTCCTTTGAGTTGTCGGATCTGTTTATCGAGATGGAACGTAGTTTTTCGCAGGCGGCTGACGACAAGGGTTTACGATTCAGGTTGTTCTTTTCCGTGAATGAGCCGCTGATTGTTAGAACCGACTTCGGGCTGATGCAATCCGTGCTGATGAATCTGGTTTCAAATGCGATCAAATACACGGAGCAGGGCGGAATTCTACTTAGCGCAAGAGTGCGTGGTGGCCGAGCATTGGTGCAGGTCTGGGATACGGGAGTCGGAATCGAGCCGTCGAATATTTCGCATATCTTCGATGAGTTTTATCAGGTTGCGAATCCGCAACGCAATCGCGAGGAGGGACTTGGGCTGGGGTTGTCTATCTGCCAGCGGGCTGTCGCACTATTGAATACGGAGCTTACTTGCCGTTCGCGTCCTGGGCATGGCACGGTATTCGAACTGAGTCTACCTCTGGACGGCGCAAAATTTGCACACACGAAGGCTGTCCGGTTGTCTTCCGAACTGGCAAATGAAAGCCTTGTGCAGGGCAAGCGCGTGGTGGTGGTCGAGGACGATATGCTGGTCGCCGAAGGCTTGGTCAGTCTGCTGAACAACCGGGGGAGCGACGTTCTGTATTTCCGTAGCGCGGAGGAGGCGCTGCTGCATGATGGTGTCCCCGAAGCGGATTTCTTTATCGCTGACTACGCCCTGGGAATGGGGTTGTCCGGACTGGAATTTCTGGAAACGCTGCAGCAGCGACTGGATAAGCCTATTCGGGCAGTCATCCTCACCGGCGAAACTTCCTCGCAATTTCTGGGGCGTGTTTCGTGTGCTCCATGGCCCGTGTTGCACAAGCCGACAACATTCGCCAAGCTTGCTTCAGGTCTGCGCACCGGGAATTGTTCGAGCTGAATGCGCTGCCGCTATGAGCACATGGCAGGGCGGTGACGGGATACGGTTCGGCCGTAGACGAAACCCGCCCTGTAAGGCTATTTGATTTTGTACAGTCTCTTCTCCAGTGTCTTGCCCTTCACTGCATCGAAGTGATCTGCCATCGCATCACCCAGTTTGCCTAAGCGGTCATCGGGATGCGGGTGGGTCTTGAACAGCAGTGCAACATCTCCATCATCTTTCGCAAAATGCCCGATCTGCTGCAGCACGCCGGGCAGTCCGAAGGCGTCGTAGCCCGCACGGGAGGAGAGCACGACGGCGATGCGATCAGCCTCGAATTCGGCATTCTTGTCCAGCGAGCGTGACACGATCTCAGCGCCGCTGCCGATCAGGCCCTGCACCTTATCGTTGCCGCCGATGTTTTGCGCAATAGCCTGACTGCCAAGATCGAGCAGTTTGCTCTGCTGTAATATTTTTAGGTGATGTTGGCGTATCACGTGACCGACTTCATGACCCAGCACGCCGGCCAGTTCGGCTTCGTTTTGCAGTAATTGGTACAGGCCGCGGGTGACGAAAATATAGCCGCCGGGAGCGGCAAAGGCGTTCACATCGCTCGATTCGATCACGCCAAAATGCCAGCTCAGTTCGGGACGTTCACTCTGATCCGCGACCCAGCGGCCAACCTTGTTAACGTACTGTTGCAGCTTGGCATCCTTGACCAACGGTGCCGCGCCGAGCAGGTTGCCGGCGATCTGTCGGCCGATCGCGGTTTCCTCCTCGACAGTGATGGCGGACTTGCCGGTCACCTTTTCCTGCACATTTTGTTTCAGTACATTAAAGAGTTGCTGTTCGAACGGATTGGCGGCAAACGCGCTGCCGGAGATCAGAGCTAATAGCGCCACCCATGCCAGATTTTTATTCATGATTAAGCTCCTCATTTAACGGCAGGAAGATAGTCAAACGAACGCGCGACCAGTTTTCCCTGTGCTGCGAATTTGGCTGCTGCACTGTGGCTGGCCGAGTAAGACTCGGCGCGTTTAAGTTCCGCCTCGTCGAATTTGGCCGCCTTGAGCTCTTCTTCGTTCAGGCCGCGGATGCCCGTGGTCGCCACCACCTTGCCAGTTCCGGAACGCCCCGAACTTAGTGCGAGCAGGCCGGAGGAGCGGCTCCCGGTTTTGCGCACATCGCCCTTGCGTATGCTGAGCATGCGTACCCAGCCCTTGCCTTTGGCACTGTTTACCTGCAACCAGCCGCCGTCCTTTTTGAGGATGTCCACTTGGTCGCCGACCGCCAGCTTTGCGACAGTCTTTGCATCGCGGAACGGCCCTGCCTTAAGCTCGTCGCTCTTCAATGCGGTGCCGCTGTCGGCGGCATACAATAGGCCGCTGAGCAATAGCCCTCCCAGTGCAAAAATCAAACGCGTCGCATTCATCTTTGGCTCTCCATTCATTCAATAATATTTCACCACTCACCACTCACCACTCACCACTCACTATTTACTACTCCGCTGGTTCCATTCCAGCAATGCCTCGGCGAACATCGTACGCCATCCGGCCGCTGCCGCTACGCCACCGTCGATGTGGCCCTGATGCAGATAGTGACTAGCCGCATGGTCCGGCTGGGCCAGATGTTGCCGCAAGATCGCTGGAAGTGCCGCCAGCAGAGCCTCGCTGTCGCCCTTGATCGCGGACTGGGCTTCGTCATTTTCCGTTGCCGTGACCCACGAGATCGCCAGTGTATTCTCAAATAAATCCCACAGACCCTTCTGGTCGCCGGTTAGCACCTCCACGCTTTTTCTACGTGAGCCGATGCGTTCCAGCGCGTACCGTATCTTTTCCAGTGCGGCAGGGCGTATCACGTTGAGTTCGCCGTCGAGGCGGATCAGCAGCAGTGTGGCACGTAACTCGCCGCTGCGTGCGGTAGCCGCGCGCACCATGTTCTGCTCCAATGCCTTGCCAGTCGCACTCGCATACAGCCGCGCCAGCGTAAAGAAGGCCAGACCTATGGTCACCGGGCCGGTTAGGTTGATGTAAACATTGGTGAAGTTGATGCTGGCGTAGGTGATCGCAATAAGAATGATCTGCGACAGGCCAAACACGCGGTCTATCTTGGCGCGTCCGGCATCGCGGAAGAAGCCCCAAGCTGTGCCCCATACGATCAGCAGGGTGATGAGCAAATACCACACACGGCCCTCGGGGAAGCGCAACGCATCACCATGCTTGAAATTATCGATCGCGGTCGCGAGTATCTCCACGCCGGGGAACAAGCGGTTCATCGGCGTGGCCTTGATGTCAAACAGGCTGGGGGCGGTCGAGCCGATGATGACGATTTTATTTTTGAATTCGTCTTGCGGGCGCTTTTTGTCGCGGTTGCCCATGTCGGCAAACACGTCACTGAAGCTGACATAGTGATAAGTGAACGGCTGGCCGCGCCAGTTCAGTAACACTTGCTGTGCATCCGGTTCGGCCCAGCCCTGATCGCGCGCGATGCGGGTCGGTAGTGAGGGCAGCGCCCAGCCATAGTCCTCGCGGTGCACGCTGTAGCGGCGCGCCACGCCGTCGATGTCGGGATAAATGTTGTGCAGGCCCAGTCGTCCACCTTCTAGTGCAGACTGGAAGTGCGGCAGTACCACTGCTACCGTCGCGTTCTCATCCGCTTGCATATTGGGCAGCGGCTTGACGCCCGGAATCATGGACGGCTTGACCTGACTCAAGAAATCGCTGGACGGGTCGAGCCGCAGCATGGGGAAGTAGGTGTTGTTTGTGTCGGCAATCGCCGCGTCGAAATAGGCATCACTGTCCGGATTGTAGATATCGGCGTCGCTGAACAGGATGTCGAATACCACCGCCTTGGGTTGCTGCTTTTCGATTTGCTCAAGGAATTCGCCCAATACCTGACGCGGCCAAGGCCAGCGCCCGTAATACTGTGCCATAGCGGCGAGGCTGGCTTCGTTGATGTCGACAATAATAATGTCCGGGTCGGGCTTGGGCACCACGATGCGGTAACGCACCATCGCATCGAACGCGGTCTGGCGCATCTCGGCAGTGGCGTGAAGAACCGTGGCGTCCAGCACGGCAAACACGCTGAACAAGCCCGCCAAGTAGAGATAGAAACTGTACTTCAGCAGTTTGGCGATGCGCTCGGCGAGATGCACGCGCCAGTGCTGTATGCGATCAATGAGGAGCTTAAAGGTCATGGGAGGCTCTCGATGGTCAAGCGGCTATTGTACTGGTAGTGAGTAGTGAGTAGTGAGTGCAACTTGATGCGTGATCTGCGGGCGGGGCTACGGCGGTCTCTGGTCGTGCATCACGATACGACTGACGAACCAGATCGCCAGCAGGTTGGCGGTGATTGCTACATAACCGACGGTGCTGTAGTGGACGATCTTGCCGGCGGCATCCTGAGTAATGATGAAGCCGGCCAGCATGGTTGCCAGGCCCATTGCCAGCGATTGCGTGGTGGCGTTAAGCGACAGGAAGGTGCCGCGCAATTTGGGTTGTGCTGCCGAGATGATGATCGCCATCGCCGGAATCATGCGCCCCGATACCAGCATGAAAAAGGTCGTGGTGCAGATCAGCCATAACCATAGCGGCGAGGTGTCAAGATGCGTCACGACCAGCAGCGGCAGCAAGGCGGCGAAAGCCACGGTGCGATAGACGCGAACCTTGCCGTTCAGGTCGGTCCAGTGGCCGATCAGTCGTGCGGTGATTAGCGTTGCCGTGCCGCCGAACAGGTAGATGTAGGGAATGTCGTCCTGCGAGATGCCGATGTTGGCGACGGCATACAAGGTGATGTAGGGAATGACTGTAAACCCCGAGAAGATGATGAGCGCGGAGAATAGCAGCGCGCGCAGATGATTGGCATCGCGCAATACGGCGATTATGGGCGCAAAGGGATGTGCACGCTTCGCCTGTTCCGGGCCTGTAGGCGGATCGATATGCCCGCGCAGTTCCGGCAGCACGCGCAGGCCGACGATGATGAACAGCACCACCAGCAGGGCGATAAAGAAGAACGGAGCGCGCCACTGGAAATGATTGGCCAGCCAGAGTGATAGCGGCACACCGGCGACGGTTGCGACCGAGAACGAGGCGGATACGATGCCGCCGGCTTTTGCGCGGCGCGTGAACGGAATTACGTCGCCAATGATGGTGTGTGTCAGCGCCCCCATTACGCCGCCGAACGATCCGGCCAAGCCGCGTGCGATTAGCAGCGTGACATAGCCGGGAGCCAGGCCGCAGGCCAGTGTTGCGATGCCAAACAGGGAAAACATGGTCAGCAGCATGCGCTTGCGCTCGAAACGATCGACAAAGACGGCGGTTAGCAGGCCGGAGATCGCGGCGCTGAAGCTGTAGGAGGCGACCAGCAAGCCGAACTCGTGCGTGGTGATGCCGAGCTCTGTGATTAGGATGGGGCCAAGCGGCATCATGATCATAAAGTCAATCACGTGGCTGAACTGGATGGCCGCAAGGGTGAGCAGCAGGTAGCGTTCGCGTTGCGGGGTGAGGGCGGAGTGCATCCGCACAAGTCTAGCAGATGAAACGACAGTCAGATGAGCTACTGTGCAGAGGAAAGGCGGCCGCCTGCGTTATAATCTGCGCCGGTTTTGTAACGAAAAAATTCGAGAAAAATTTATGGACAAGCAATTGCGCGAAGCCGCGCTGCAATATCATCGGCTCTCCCCGGCAGGAAAAATCACTGTCACCCCCAGCAAACCCATGCAGACCCAGCGCGATTTGGCGCTGGCGTATTCGCCCGGCGTGGCGGCCGCCTGCGAGGAGATCGTGCGCGATCCGGACGAGGCGCGCAATCTTACGGCGCGCGGTAATTTGGTCGCGGTGATCACCAATGGTACAGCGGTGCTGGGACTGGGTAACATCGGTCCGCTGGCTTCCAAGCCGGTAATGGAGGGCAAAGGCGTGCTGTTCAAGAAGTTTGCCGGCATTGATGTGTTCGACATCGAGATATCCGAGAGTGATCCGGACAAGCTGGTCGATATCATCGCTTCGCTGGAGCCGACATTCGGCGGCATCAACCTCGAAGACATCAAGGCTCCGGAGTGTTTTTATATCGAGCGCAAGTTGCGCGAGCGCATGAAGATACCGGTGTTTCATGATGACCAGCACGGCACGGCGATTATCGTCGGCGCTGCGTTGATCAACGGCCTCAAGGTCATCGGCAAGGATATTGCGAACATCAAGCTGGTGGTTAGCGGAGCGGGTGCGGCCGCACTGGCCTGTTTGGATATGCTGGTCGGGCTGGGCGTGAAAATGGAGAACATCGTCGTCACCGACATCAAAGGCGTGGTCTATAAGGGCCGCACCGAGGAGATGGACGACAACAAGGCGCGCTATGCGGTGGGTACGACCGCGCGCACTCTGGGTGAGGTTGTCGCCGGGGCGGACGTGTTCCTCGGCCTGTCTGCGGGAGGTGTATTGAAGCCGGAGATGGTGAAAAAGATGGCCGAGCGGCCATTGATTTTTGCGCTGGCCAATCCCAATCCCGAGATCCTCCCGGAGGATGCCAAGGCGGTGCGTCCCGATGCGATTCTGGCGACCGGGCGTTCGGACTATCCGAATCAGGTAAATAACGCGCTGTGTTTCCCCTATATGTTCCGCGGCGCACTGGATGTGGGCGCCTCCACCATCAACGAGGAAATGAAGCGTGCGGCGGTGTATGCCATCGCCGAACTGGCCTGTGCGGAGCAGTCGCATGCGGTGTCCGAGGTCTATGGTGCAGATGAATTGAATTTCGGCCCGAATTACCTGATCCCCAAGCCCTTCGATCCGCGCCTGATCAAGCGCGTTGCACCCGCCGTCGCACAAGCGGCGATGGATAGCGGAGTGGCGTCGCGCCCTATCGCGGACATGGCGGCTTATCGCGAACAGATATCCCACTTTGTCTATCAGTCCGGCCTGTTGATGAAGCCGGTATTCGACGCGGCTAAGTGCTCGCCGCAGCGGCTGGTTTACGCCGAGGGCGAGGACGAACGCGTGCTGCATGCGGTGCGTACCGTTGTCGACGAAGGCCTGGCGAAACCGATTCTGGTCGGTAAGGGGTTGGTCATACTGGATCGCATCGAAAAGCTGGGTTTGCGTCTGCGGGCCGAGGTGGACTTTGATCTGGTGGATAGCACCTGCGATAGTCGCCATAGCAGTCTGATCGCCGCGCAGATGGTCAAGGAGGGGCGGGCGGATGCGATGCTGTGCGGTGTCACGGCGCAGCCGCAGGATCACCTGCAATATGTGAGCGAGGTGATCGGTCTGCGTGAGGGCGCGTCGGTGTTCGCGGCGATGAATATCCTGATGCTGAAGGAGCACACGCTGTTCATTTGCGATACGCATGTGAATATCGACCCGACCGCGGAGCAACTCGCCGAGTTGACGCTGCTGGCGGCGGAAGAGGTGCGGCGCTTCGGTATATCACCCAAGGTGGCGTTGCTGTCACATTCGAATTTTGGCAGCTTTAATGACGCCTCGGCGCGCAAGATGAGTCGCGCGAGAGAATTGCTGGCGCAGTTGTCTCCCGAGTTGGAGGTTGAAGGTGAGATTCACGGTGACGCGGCGGTGTCTACGGCAATCCGTGCACAGCTGTTCCCGGATTCGCGTCTGAAAGATAACGCCAATCTGTTGGTGATGCCAAATCTGGATGCGGCCAATATTGCCTTCAATCTGCTCAAGGTGCTGGCCGGTGATGGCATTACCATCGGCCCCCTATTGTTGGGTGCGGCAAAATCGGTGCATATTCTGACCAATACTGCTACCGTACGGCGCATCATCAACATGAGTGCGCTGGCGGTGGCCGGTGTGAAAACGCACTAAATGTAGGATTTTGGATTTTGGATTTGGGATCTAGGATCTAGGAATTGGGATCTGGGATTTTGGATTTGGGAAAATTGAGAGGGCGGGAAATGAATAAGCAGGAAACGGAATTGTTGGGGCAGGAGATTGAAATGTTGATGGCGGAGCGCACGCATCTTCTTAAAGTGGTGGGAGCGGCTGCGGTGCTGGTCGCGAACATGCCGGCTGAAAAGCTGCCTGCCGGTGTGCTGAATGCCGCGGAGATGATTTCCGAAGCGCTGAATGTGCTGCCGGAGGAGACGCTGAAAGACGCGCTTGATTCGGTGCAGGCGCAGCAGGGGTAAGCGTAAGTGGGCGAACGTGTCGGTTTGATTCTTACCGGCGGTGGCGCGCGTGCTGCCTATCAGGTCGGGGTGTTGAGGGCAATTTCAGAGTGTTTGCCGCGCCATGCGCATAATCCCTTTGCGGTAATTTGCGGAACTTCAGCTGGTGCGCTGAATGCCGCGACACTGGCTGCCAACGCGCAAAACTTTCGCCGTTCCGTGCGCTATCTCAGCAATATCTGGAAGAACTTTCACACTCATCAGGTTTATCGCACCGATGCGCTCGGCGTGTTTCAAAATACGGCGCGCTGGCTGGCCGGCTTACTGCTGAGTGCGTTGGGGATTAACCGGCTCAAGCAAGTTTCGTTGCTCGACAATACTCCGTTGGCAGAGCTACTGGATGAGATACTGCCTTTCGATGCAATTCAGCAGAATATTGATGCGGGGCTGCTGCATGCCCTGAGTATCACAGCCTCCGGCTACGAGTCGGGTGATTCGGTGACTTTTTATCAGGGCGCGAGCGATATTCTTCCATGGAATGGACGGCATCGACTTGGTGTGCCGGCCATAATTGAGTCCAAGCACCTGCTCGCCTCGGCAGGAATTCCCTTCATTTTTCCAGCAACCCTGATCAATCGTGAGTATTTTGGCGACGGCTCGATGCGCCAGATTGCACCGCTCAGTTCGGCCTTGCATCTGGGGGCTACCCGGATATTGTTGATCGGTTCTACCAATGAAGCGCTGGAGCAGTCTCGGCGTACGCAACGTGGCTGCTATCCCTCGCTGGCGCAGATCGCGGGTCATGCACTCAACAGTATTTTTCTGGACAGTATGGAGATAGATCTGGAGCAAATGCAGACGGTCAATCTGCTGGTAGAGGGAATGCCGGAGGAGACTCGCGTCAAAACCGGGTTAAGGCATGTGGAATTGCTGGTAATCAGCCCGACTGAGCCGATAGACAAGATTGCCGAGCGTCACATGTCCGATCTCCCCTGGACAATACGCCTGCTGTTACGTCTGGTTGGTGCCGCACCCCAGAGCGGCGGATCCACGCTGGTCAGTTTTCTGTTGTCCGAGAAGAAGTATTGTCGGGCATTGATTGATCTGGGATATCGCGACGCCATGCAGCAGCGCGAAAAAATCATGCACTTCCTAGGCGTGCCTTCATCTCGGGATGAAGGCGGGCAATGAGTGCGGTGATGGTGCCTGTCCGCACCTGGCAATTGCTGGCTATCTTGGCTGACGGCCAGTTTCATTCGGGCGAGGTGTTGGCGTCTGGGCTCGGTATCTCGCGCGCCAGTGTGTTTAACGCGTTGGTCGATACGATGAATTATGGTGTGACGGTTCAGCGTGTGCGCGGACGCGGTTATCGTTTGGCCCGGCCCTGGCAGCCTTTGCGGCGAGACGAGATCGTAAGCCGTCTGGCTGGTGACGGGGGATGGTTTGACATTGAGATCGTGCCTGAGGCGGATTCCAGCAACACCTTGTTGTTGCAGCGTGCCGCACTTGGCGCGGCGAGTGGTAGTGTGGTTGCGGTGGAATTGCAGCGCGCCGGACGGGGACGCATGGGGCGAGTATGGCATTCCGGTTTGGGTAATGCGCTGACCTTCTCGCTGTTGTGGCGTTTCGATTGTGGGCTGAATGGCTTGTCCGGTTTGAGTCTGGCGGTTGGTTTGGCCGTGGTGCGGGCCTTGAATTGTGCCGGGGTGAGAAATGTCGGCTTGAAGTGGCCGAACGACATTCTGTGCGCGCAGGGAAAGCTCGGGGGTGTGCTAATTGAGGCGCAGGGCGATATGCTGGGGCCGAGTGCCGTGGTGATCGGCATAGGGCTGAATTGCCATCTCCCCGATGCGCTGGCGCAGGCTATCGATCAACCGGCCTGTGCGCTGGACGCGTTATGCTCGCCGCCGCCATCGCGCAATCAATTGCTGGCCATGCTGTTGCAGGAATTGGTCGCAGTTTTACGACAGTTTTCCGAAAATGGTTTTGGTGCGCTACGCGATGAATGGGAGCGCTGTCATGTCCATCAGGACAAGAAGGTCAGCCTTCGCTTGGCAGATGGTCGAGAAGTAGACGGAATCGCGCGCGGAGTGGACGAGAGCGGTGCGTTGTGCTTGGAAAATGCGCTGGGATTGCGGCGCTTTAATTCAGGCGAAGTGGGAGTGCGGCAATGAGATTGTTGATAGACGCGGGTAATACGCGTATCAAGTGGGCGCTGACGCGCGGAAATACATGGCTAGTCAGTGGTGCGCTGCCGCTTGAGCAGGCGGGAGCGCTGGCCGGGCAGTTGGCCGAGCAGTCAGTTGATTGTTCGGGATTGGCTGTGTGGGCGAGTAATGTGGCGGGTGATGCCGTTGCGCAAGCGCTGCGTGACGGTATCGCAGCACAAGAGTGGAACTTTATTGCCGCGCGCGAACGGCAATGCGGCGTGCGTAATGGTTACGCCGATATCGCACGTCTGGGTAGTGATCGCTGGGCTGCGCTGATTGCGGCATGGCATATTACGGGCGGCAGTTGTCTGGTGGTGAATGCCGGCACGGCTACAACGGTCGATGCGTTGTCGGAGGCGGGGGAATTCGTCGGCGGACTGATCCTGCCCGGAGTGGAGTTGATGCAACGCAGTCTGTATGAGGCGACAGCGCAGTTGCAATCGGGGCGCGGAGTCTATGCGGCATTTCCCCGTAGTACCGCCGATGCGCTATTCAGCGGCGCGGTTCAGGCCAGTTGCGGTGCGATTGAACGGCAATATGCGCTGATCGGTGGGCAGGATGCTATCGTGGTGTTGAGCGGCGGAGCGGCAGAGGTATTGAGCGAGCGCATTAATCTGCCGCTGCGTCTCGTGGATAATCTCGTGCTGCAGGGGTTGTGGCTAATTGCACAGGAATCAATCGCATGATGAGAACGGTATTGTGGATTTTATTGTTGGTGAATGTGGCCTTTTTTGCCGTGATGCGGTGGGGGGGCTTATTGTCAGGTGAGCCGTCTTCGCAGGTTCAGTCGGTGTTGCATGCGGATAAGGTACGGCTGTTGCCTTCGGTGCCGTCAGCCTTTGCGGCGTCGCCCGTGGCTGCGGCATCTACAGTAGCGGCTAAACCGGATGTGAAGCGGGAGGGGCGAGTCTGCATGGAATGGGGGGAATTTTCCGGTGCCGAGTTGGAGCGAGTTGCGACAGCGCTGTCCGGGTTGAATCTGGGTGAGCGTCTAGTGCGGCGCGAGGTAGACTACAGCATCGGTTACTGGGTATATATTCCACCGCTAAAGAGCAAGGCAGGCATCGCGCAGAAGCTGGCGCAACTCAAGGCGCGCGGCATTGAGGAATACTTTGTCGTGCAGGAGCAGGGGGTGTGGCTGAATGCTATTTCGCTGGGCGTGTTCAAGACGCGTGAGGCGGCAGAAAATTTCGTGAACAAGCTGCATGCCAGTGATGTAAGCTCCGCTCAGGTCGGTGAACGTAATACAAAATTAAAGGCGACAGTGTTCGTGCTGAACGGGTTGGATGGGGCTGTGCAAGCCCGGCTGGCTGCGTTGCGCAAGGACTATCCGGATAGCGATCAGAAGGAAATCTCCTGTGCTCATTGACAAGGCGGGGTGAAATCAGGAGAATGCCGCGCTCTTCGCGGTGATATAGCTCAGTTGGTTAGAGCACAGCACTCATAATGCTGGGGTCGGTGGTTCAAATCCACCTATCACCACCAATAACGAAAAAAGCCCGCCCTTATCCGGCGGGCTTTTTTCATTCAAAAGTCCAATAACGACGGGGCTTTCGGCGGTTTGATGATTGACTCTTTTGGAGTCAAAAGACATCACCTTGACTCATGTCGTCTCTGCGCTCTGTGGGTATTGGTGTGGGTATCGGTGGGTATTTTGGTAAGATGTGGGTAACGGCTCCCTGGTCGATACCCACAGGAGGCGTTATGGGCAAGCTGAATGACAAGCTGATTCAATCGATAAAATCCACAGAAAAACAAAAAAAATTTAGCGATGGGGATGGATTGACCCTCGTGGTGAAGCAATCTGGAGCAAAATTGTGGCAATTGCGCTATCGATTCGCGGGTAAAGAAAAAACTTTTTCGATGGGGCAATACCCGCTTGTCTCCTTATCAGAGGCGCGCAAAAGGGCCTTTGAGGCGCGGCAATCTGTTCATGGCGGGGTAGACCCCTCGGCGATAAAACAGGAGTCCAAGGCTGCGCTGATTGAGCAGGAGGGGCAGCAGTTGGCCGATGAGGCCGCTGCCTTTGAGAATATTGCTCGGGAGTGGTTTGAGAAGTTCAAGAAAAGCAACAATTGGGAAGATAACCACTCAAGTAAAATTCTTGGCCGGCTGGAGAAAGACATATTTCCCTGGATTGGGAAGCGACCTATTTGCGAGATTACCGCGCCAGAGTTGCTTTCCGTGATTCGCCGCATTGAGAGTCGTGGCGCATTGGAAACCGCTCACAGGGCGCTATCTGAGTGCGGCAGGATATTTCGCTATGCAGTTGCATCTGGGCTGGCCGAGCGCGATCCGTCCGGTGATTTGAAGGGGGCTTTGCCTCCGTATCGTAAGGACAAGCATTTCGCTGCCGTGACTGACATAAAACAGGTCGGCGATCTAATGCGCGATATTCAGGGATACATCGGCTCGCATGTGGTTCGGGCTGCATTCGGACTTTCGCCTCGCTTGTTCCTTCGACCGGGCGAGCTCCGTAGGATGGAATGGAGTTGGATAGATTGGAAGGCTGAAGTTATTACGATTCCACACACGGCGCATAAGACTGGAAAACGGACTCAGGCTCCACATATCGTGCCGTTATCTGTGCAGGCTATTGTCACACTTAAAGAGCTGCAGCCGCTGACAGGGGAAGGCAAATATGTTTTCCCCGGCGAACGTGACCGCAATCGTCCTATGTCGGATAATGCAGTCAGATCTGCAATGCGGCGACTTGGGTGGACTGGAGATGAAATGACCCCGCACGGATTCCGTGCTATGGCATCTACCATCCTCGATAACATGGGCTATAAGCAGGAATGGATTGAGCGGCAACTTGCGCACGATGAGGCCAACAAAGTGAAGGCGGCTTACAAGCGTGATCTGCATTTGATGTATATGCCAGAGAGAAAAAAAATGATGCAGGAGTGGAGTGATTATCTTGATAGCTTGCGTGACGGTGCGCAGGTTATCCCATTCAAAGCGATTGTCTAATGTTGGCGCCGAAAATATCCTTGGTCGTCAGAATAAAAAAATACCGCCATCCATAAGGGTGACGGCATTTATAACACCTACTGACCCGCCCCAGATTGCCACATGTCCTTGCACCGCCTCCGTTGGCCGTCGCGTATACCTCTGCTGGCGTACGGTTGCCTAACGACTGGTGCGGTCGTTCGCCATTGTAAAACACAAAGTATTCCGTTAGTCCGAGCATCAGGCGCGCTAACCATGTCGGCATAATAATGCCGGAGGGGCCGTTAATAGGCGACTCTCACGCCTCTTTGTGTAAGTTTGCTATAGTGCGAATTATTCACACCACCAACTCGAAGGTGAAATCATGACAACTGCACAGAAGATTAGCATTGCATTGCCACCAAAAATGGTAAGCATCGTCCGTAACGCCGTTGATACTGGCGAGTATGCTTCCAGCAGTGAAGTCATTCGTGATGCATTACGCGACTGGACATACAAGCGCAGCCTGCAACAGCAAGGCATCTCCGAATTGCGCCGAGTCTGGCAAGAAGCACTGACTGATAAAACACCCGGCATTTCGCCAGATGATGTGCTTGACCGCCTTGAACGCAAGTACCAGTCAATCGCTGACGCTGCATGATGCAATTGCAACTATCCCGCTACGTCGAAGGTGACTTGGATGATGTTGCATTGAAAATTCGTGTTGAATTAAAGCGTAGTAAAGCTGGTAGTGGCCATTGTTCTGCTGGAATTGAGCAAAAAGACATAGAACTTTTTTCTCACCTTTTACGATGGTGGCAAGGAAGAGGATTTACAGCGGCATGGGCTTTGTATGAGGCGAAGTGCAAAAACTGTCAGACTCAAGACCGAGATTATGGCTCTGTTGTATATCAAAAGACGGAACGTCTTGAGAAGCTTCTTCAAGACGTTATTTCGTTTACAACGCTTCGCTGAAGCAAAAATATGAACTACCTGTAAATGAACAAAGAAAAAAAGAAGCAGTATGTCTCTTGAGCGCAGAGTTCAGCTGGAGGCATTGCCCGGTTGGGTTTGGCAGGTCAAGTGAGGCGCAGAAAGGCGAACATGACAGCTTGGGATAGACATTAAACAAAATACCTCGTCGAATTTAACTTCGGCAAGACACAAGCCGAATTGGCGTATCAAAGCATGTGTTCAACAATAGATCGCCAAGAATATGCTCGATACCATTATCACAGCGTAAAGAAACTGTTCGGTGATTGTGTCGGAAAATTTGATTCACCAATGAATGCCTCAAAAATATTCACAGGGGGGATGAGGACACGCGTGAAGAGCTTGATCAACGCATCTGGGAGATACCTTTCAATGCAAACCATTCCCGTCACTCCACATAATCGAGTGGTCCGCATAAGGCCGAGTTGCCGCCCCCCAACTCAAAATTCTTCGCACCAACTGAAATTCCGGTATCCAAGGGCAGGTCCTCGGCCTTACAGGGAATGCCAAAATTAAAGGCAAAAAAATACCGCCCTCCATAAGGGTGACGGCATTCATAACACCTACTGCCCCGCCCCATATTGCTGATCAAGCTTGTCCCTCAAGCTAACCTTGCCAGACGCATTCGTTGGTCGGCTGCTTAAGCCATCGCTATCCGTCCCAGTCCCCTCCGGATAAAATTCCTCCAACACCGCCGGAATCTCATCCTCTCCCTCCTCGAACGCTCCATTCGCAAAGCCCACCTTGGCCGCCTCATCCAAAGC
>JBBQXA010000053.1:0-16352 GCA_038210095.1 Burkholderiales bacterium | reverse complement strand
GATTGCGGTCTACGTGCTGGTATTCAATCCAAAGAACAAGGATGCTTTCAATGCGCAGGCTGACATGGCCCTGCGGGATGAGGCAGAGCAAATCAATTTGGGAGATAAAAAATGAGTGATAATCATAACTCCGCTGGTGGCGTACCTACCACGGGGCACGTGTGGGATGATGATCTGGGTGACTTTGTCAATCAGCCACCAAGGTGGTGGATGCTTGGCCTGACAGCCAGTGCGATTTGGGTGTGTGTGTACTTCTTGATGTATCCGGCTGTGCCATTGGCTAGCTCGGGTGTCTACTTCAAGGGTATTGGTCTGCCAGGCACTGGGCAGTGGACAGCGATCAAGGAACTGGCAGAAGATCAGGCCGTTCTGGATGCAGTGCGCAAGCCGTATGAAGACAAGTTGAAGGATATGACTCCTGCGGCAATTCTTGCCGACAAGGATCTGTCTGAATACGTAACTCGTTCGGGTCGCGTGCTGTTTGCTGATAACTGCGCGGCCTGTCATGGTCAAAACGGTGTAGGCACAGTTCAAGGTGGCAAGTTTGCTATGCGTGAGCAGGGTCTGATGGCTCCGGTTCTGAATGACGATGACTGGCTGTATGGCGGTACCATCGACACTATCCATGAAACTATTGCTGGTGGTCGTCAGGGTATGATGGTTGCGCATGAAGGCATGGTTTCCGATGCGGATATCGATACGCTGGCTAATGCAGTTGCCAAGAACGACCCTACTTCTACTCCATTGTTTGCTGCGAGCGGCTGTACAGCTTGTCACGGTGAAGATGGCAAGGGTATGGCAGCCATGGGTTCTGCCAACTTGACAGACAAGATCTGGCGTTTTGATGGTTCTGTTGAAGGTATCAAACAGACTATCAAGTATGGCGTTAACTCTGGTCACGACATGTCACGCGTTGCAATCATGCCTAACTTCACAGAAGCGGGTAAGTTGTCCGAAGCTGAAATGAAGAAGTTGGCAGTCTACGTGTACAAGTTGGGTGGCGGTACAGCGGAAGTTGTTGCGGCGGCTGAAGCTGCTCCAGCAGAGTCAGCGGCTCCGGCAGCCGAGTAAATACTCATCTACCTGCACGCTTAACACCGTGCAGGTTTCATGAAAGGAATCTAGACATGTCACACGACTTTGTATTCTGGGGTTTGATGATTGCAACAGCTGGCGCATTTGCGGCAGTTATTGCTGCGTTGACTTGGTTGTACAGAAACGCAAAAAACAAAAAATCAGGCGATAAGTAGTATCGTGGTTTTTGAGAAGGGGGGGCTTGCCCCTCCTTTTCCATTTGCTGAAATTTAATTAGCAGGAGTTTTTTGCATAACTTCTTTCCTTTGGTAAGAGTTTAAGCAAAGTGTTCCTTACGATAATAGCCAGGCAACTGGACAAGCAAAACTGGGGGAAGTAATGAGTGAGACGCAGCAGAAGACTAATTCCGAAGCAACTGGCGTAACCGGTATCTATCACGAGCATGAAGAATGGCACGTTAATTCGGGTGAATCGACGATACACGCTAAGCGCATGCCGGGAAAATTCCGCACTTTAAAAAATATTACTCAATCACTCTGGCTGATCTTCTTTTTCGGCGCCTATATGCGCTGGGATGGCAAGCAGGCATTGCTGCTCGACGTTAATAATCGCCAATTTCATATTTTCGGCTTGACCATCCTGCCGCAGGATATCTGGATGGTTTCGCTGCTGTTACTGCTGATGGCAATGACGTTGTTTGCGGTGACCTCGGTGGTTTCGCGCGCTTTTTGCGGTTACTTTTGCTTTCAGTCAACCTGGGTAGACTGGTTTACCTGGATCGAAGACAAGATCGAAGGTCAGCCCAATGCGCGTCACAAGCTGGATGCCGCACCTATGAGCGCAGGTAAATTCAGAAAAAAGGCACTCAAGCACGCAATCTGGATTTTAATATCCATATTTACCGGAATCAGTTTTACCATTTGGTTTGAAGATGCATTTCAGTATTGGCATGACCTTTTCCATTTAAATCTGTCCATGTTGGAATGGGTGACTCTGATTTCATTCACCTTGGGTACATACTATCTGGCAGGATACATGCGCGAGCAGGCCTGCATGTGGTTGTGCCCATACTGCCGTATCCAGGCAGTGATGGCGGACTCCCAAACCATATTGCCAGCCTACGATGAAAAGCGCGGTGAGCCGCGCGGCAAGCTGCGCCGCGGTCAGTCAGCAGACGCAAATGCGGCTGGCGATTGCATTGACTGCTTCCAGTGTGTGCATGTGTGCCCAACCGGTGTTGATATCCGCGAAGGTCAACAGATTGGATGTATTACCTGCGGACTGTGCATTGATGCGTGCGATTCGATCATGGACAAGATAGGGCGTCCGCATGGCTTGATACGTTATGCCTCCCTTGATGAATTGGAAGGACGTCCTGTCAAAAAACTGCATCAACACCCGCGCACATGGGTATATGTAGGCATCATATTCCTTGCGCTTAGCGGAATCATTTATGGTCTGACCCATCTGGGTTCGCTTACCCTGCGCGTTGCTCCTGAGCGCCAGCCCTTGTTTGTGCGTATGAGCGATGGGACGATACAGAATAAATATACCTTCAAGGTGTTGAATAAGACAGATAAGGATATCTATGTCAAAGTCATTTCGGACAATGCGGTCAACGGGATGAAAATTATCGACGCTGATCAGACACAATTGGCGCATCACGGCAAATCTAGTTCGTTTACCGTGTTCGTCAAGGCGCCCGAAGAGGTGCTCAATCAGGAAGTGACCAAGCTGAAATTCCGCGTGGAAAACGTGGATGATCCGCAGATGGCCGCTGAATATACGACCATGTTTAATGCTCCCAAGCATTGAGGGTCAGAGTAAACGGGTTAAAGGTAAGTTATGATTTCGCAAAAAAATAAGCAGGGTTGGCGCAACCCGTGGGTGTTCGGCCTGTTGACGGTCGTTCTGGCAGGTGTGCTAATTAATGCCAGAATGTTTTGGAATGTGATGCATCATCCAACACGGTTACTGGATGATCATTACAGTGTCAAAGCACACAACCAATATGATGCGAAGTGGTTGCAGGAGCAAGCCGAGCGATCAACTCTCGGCTGGCGAGCGAAATTGGATTCGCCCCATCGACTGCAGAACGACCCTATGGTTGTTGCCTATGCTGACCGTTTCATTTTGCTGGCTAGCCCGGCAAATTTGAAACTCCAACTGAATGATCGTGAAGGAAAGCCTGTTCAGGGTGGGATCGTTCATATCAAGGCGCAATGGCCTGGCGATCCTAACTTCGATTTCAAAGCTGAATTGCATGAGACTGCTTCAGGATTTTATGAGGGTGACGTGCTTTTCCCCCGTGCCGGTAATTGGGATCTGCTCATCAGGGCCGAGCTTGATGGACGTCCGTTCGATATGGAACAAAAAGTTTTTGTTGCAATCCCGAAATAATCCCGGTAGTTGCATAGATGTCATTGAGTGAGGACGACTCCCACAAGCAAGCGGGGTGTTACCACTGCGGCTTGCCCATAGCCGAAGATGCGGACTTTCACAGCTCACTCGATGGCACGATACGGGATTTTTGTTGTTTCGCTTGTCAGTCAGTTTGTGAAGCCATACATGAAGCCGGACTGCAAGGCTATTACCAGCGCACTCCACAGGGTACATTGCTTGCCCCCCCCCCCGTTCCTCCCAAAGATATCGAGATGTACGATCTCGACGAAGTTCAACAAGACTTCGTTCGCAGCGATGGTGAGTTGCGAGAAGCACATTTGCTGGTTGAGGGAATACATTGCGCAGCCTGCGTGTGGTTGATTGAGCGCGACATGATGCGTATGCCCGGAGTGTTGATTGCCAATGTCAACCTTGCAGGCAAGCGGCTACATCTGCGCTGGGATAATGAACGTGTAAAGTTTTCCGAAGTAATTCGCCGCTTGTCCCAGATTGGCTATGCTGCCGTGCCTTACGATCCTGAGGTGGCAGAAGGCGCAATGAAGAAGATTAACCGGGCTATGTTGTACCGGCTGTTCTTCGCGGCATTTGGCATGATGAATCTGAATCTGATTGCTATTGCGTTGTATACCGGTGCAGATCGCGGTCAATTTATCGATTTTTTTCACTGGATGGCCTTCGCGCTAGCAACGCCTACACTGCTTTATTCGGGCTATCCGTTTTATAAAGGCGCATGGATCGGGCTGCGCAATATTCGCCTGACCATGGACCTGCCGATTGCGTTGGGCCTGTCTGTAACCTATTGTTATTCGCTCTATGTGACCATCACCGGAGTGGGTGATGTGTATTTCGATACGGTTACCAATCTGACTTTTGTCATATTGATCGGACGTTATCTTGAGGGTATGTTCCGCCATCAAGCCGTGGCGGCGACCAGTCGTTTGATGGAATTACAACCGCGAGTCGCGACAGTTCTGCGCGATGGGGCTGAACAAATGTTGTCAGTGCGCTCGGTCAAGGTGGGAGATCGTGTACTGGTTAAACCCGGCAACAAGGTTCCCATGGATGGTTTGGTTATCGAGGGGTGCAGTTCAGTTGATGAGTCGATGTTGAGTGGCGAGTCAATGCCACTGAGGAAGCAGGCAGGCGACCGCGTGGTGGCGGGTACGATCAATGGAAGCGGCGCTCTGGTGCTGGAAGTTCAGGCTGTGTCGCAGGACTCCATGCTGGCGAAAATAATTCGTTTGGTAGAAGAGGCCCAGTCTTCCAAGGCCCCTATCCAGCGCATCGCGGACAACATTGTGCCGTGGTTTGTATTGGCGACATTGGTTTGCGCCGGCATAACCTTTTACCTCTGGTCAGCTAACTTCGAGTTGGCGTTGATGGCGGCCACTTCGGTTCTGATCATTACCTGTCCCTGCGCGCTTGGTATGGCAACGCCGATGTCGATTGCCGTGGCATCCGGGCTGGGTGCGAAGCACGGCATACTGGTGAAAAATGGCGTGGTATTGGAGACACTCTCCAAAGTGACACACTTTGTCTTCGACAAGACGGGCACCCTGACCGAGGGCAAGATGCGCACTGAACATGTGGCCGTGGTTGACGGGCAGGATGAGGCAGTGCTGGTGGCGTTGGCGGCGGCGGTAGAGCGCTATTCCGAGCACAGCGTGGCCCAGGCCGTTGTCAGACTGGCGGAGGAGCGCCAGTTGCCATTTCGAAGCCTTAAGGTGTTAGGATTTCATGCCACGGCGGGTGCGGGTGTTAACGCCGAGATCGATGGCAGGCAGATTCTGCTGGGAACGGCAGAATGGTTGACGCAGAACCAGATTGAAATGCAGCCCTCATTGTTGCGCAGGCTGGATGAATTTGAAGCGCAGGCAAAGACTTGTATACATCTGTCCGTGGCGGGGCAACATGTTGCCGTGCTGGTACTGGCTGACACCCTTCGTACTGATGCGCTAGGGCTGGTGACGACCCTGCGTGAGGCCGGTATCGCCATGACATTGTTGAGTGGTGATCGCCGGCCGGTGGTCGAAGCGATTGCGCGCCAATTGGGTGGTATGGAAGTCATTGCAGAAGTGTTGCCGCAAGACAAGGATGGTGTGATTCAGTGCTTGCAGCAACAGGGGGCATGCGTAGCGATGGTGGGCGATGGGATCAATGATGCACCCGCCCTGATTCGCGCGGATGTCGGTTTCGCGCTGGGCTCTGGCACGGATGTATCGGTGGAAAGCGCCGATATTGTGCTGATGCAAAACGAATTGGATAAAGTTCGTCAGGCGACCCTGCTGTCGCGCCGCACACTGCGCACCATCAAACAAAACATAGGATTGTCGTTTGTGTATAACGCCATCATGGTGCCGCTGGCGATGATGGCACTGGTCACACCGTTGGTTGCAGCCATTACAATGCCCATCAGTTCGCTGCTGGTCATCGGCAATGCGGCCCGTATACGTAATATGTTCAAGGAAAACAAATAATGGAAGTTATCTACAGTCTCATTCCCGGCATGACCTTCTTCGGTCTTATCTTTGTGGGCATCCTCATCTGGGCGGTGAAGAAGGGGCAGTACGAAGACATGGAAGGCAATGCCAGCCGCATACTGCTGGACGATGACGAAGATTCGATGCTACTCAGCATGCCCAAAAAAAAGGCGCCTCAGGAAAAAGCTCCTGAAGCGCCCGATCAATAAAAATCTTATTCCAGAATTTCGCCGTGAGCCAGCAATGGTGCGCGCAGCAATTCAAAATCCTTGGGCGCCACATACTGCAAAATAGGCTTTTCCTTTTCGCTCACAGTTATATCAAGACCGAGATCGGGATATAACCAGTGGATGGCACCGCTTGCCGTTTCACGTATGCGTTGTTTCGGTGTGCCGAATCGTTTCGCAAAGATGGATTCTTCTAGGCGGACGTGGGGTAAGTAAGCCAGACTGGAAATCGGAGTTTTGCGCACAGTTGCCTCATCATCAAAGGACAGCGTGACTCGTTTGCCGCTAGGGGTGCTGTTCAAGCGCAGGCCGCGCTGGAACATGCCCTCCAATACTTCCGGTGGCAACGGGATGGTCAGCACGATTTTAGCCTTCAGTCCGTTGAAATTAACTTCCTCGAAAAATGCCTCAACACCCATAGGGGCGTCACTCGGCTTGAACAGGCTGATCTTGACTTCAGCTTCATCCTTGAAAGCCTGAGCCGCTTCATCAAGTGTGGTTTGTCCCAGTGTAATGCCGAGTACGCGACTGGATTCTGGTGTCGGGTGACTTATTTTCCATGGCAGAGTATCGGGAGTGTGTACCGAGTTGTCGGGCACCATGAGCAGAACGGAGAGCGATACGACGACGAGGGCAATGACGCCCAGTATTATTTTCTTATCCATGAGTTACTCAGTTTCCTTGGGGTGTGGGTAGTAGGCGATAGCACTTGCGGGTACTTTGCCGGTTTTTGATTGATGCTCCGCGTCGAATTCGATCACAATCAGCCCCAATACGGCGACCATGAATGGAAGCAAGCCGAATCCGCCCGTGAGCGCCCAAGTTGCAACCGCTTTCATACTCAGTGCTTTACCGCCATAAAAAAGGATGAGCGTCAGCGAGCCGAGAGCCAAAAACAGCATCAGGAACAGTCGGGCGCGTTTGGCGGCAAACTGCCAGTGGCAACGTACGTACCATGAGGGCTCGATAGTAAGTGAACGCTTTGCACGGACCTGAATGTAGCCGAGCAGCGATAGCGACAGGACAACCATCATTATCATCGGTATGCGACTTTGCGAGATGAGGGTCAGCGCCATCAGGAAAAGAAAAATGTGGTTTACCACCAGATTGAAGAGCAGGGTGGCGTGCAAATGGCGCGCGCGCTTTCGCTCATCTTCGGTAGTTTGAAGCACTACGGTTTTGGCTTCAGTGGATTGAAGTTCCATAATATTGGTCTCCGGTTAAAAAATCAGGTGGCGAATAATCCGCTGATGCTTGCAGACTGTCAAACTGTTACACAGCATTAAATATGCAGGATAGAGCTGTAACAGTACCCGCTGATGGAAGGTGCGACGAAGAAATTGCAAATCAATCGGTAGTGCTGTTTGCAGAACAGGCCGAATGAAAATGCAAGGGAATGGCAAGATTGGCCCCTGTGCGGTTGCGGATTAACCCTGTTCGATTCATGGCTGCTAATTCCTGATAGAGGATGCGTTATAATGCGCGCCGATTTTTATTATTATCAAGACCAAGCTGCCCCGTAGCTGGAGTGGTGAGCGTCTGTCTGGGGAGTGTCATGAATAGCGCAGTTAATCAGTTGGTCGTCGATCTGGAGTTGATTCGCAGGCTGGACAAAAATGGTCCGCGCTACACCTCCTACCCCACAGCAGACCGTTTCGCCGATAACTTTAACGCCGAGCGTTATGCATACTGGTTAGCCCAACGGCAGAATGATGGCGTGGCGAAACCCTTGTCGCTGTACATTCACATCCCGTTCTGCAATACCCTGTGTTTCTACTGTGCATGCAACAAAGTCATCACCAAGGACAGAAGCAAGTCGGCCGAATACGTGCGCTATTTGGTTAAAGAAATGGCAATGCAGGCCGAGTTGCTCGGGCCGGGGCAGGTGGTAGAGCAATTGCACTTTGGAGGCGGCACGCCGACCTTCCTGAGCGACGAAGAAATTCGTGAGGTAATGACTGGGATAGGCAAGTACTTCAAGCTGATCAAAGACGGCGAATATTCCATCGAAATCGATCCGCGCAAAGTCAGTGACGAGACTATCGCCCTGCTCGGTCAGACCGGATTCAACCGCATCAGTATCGGCGTGCAGGATTTTGATGACGAGGTGCAGCGCGCGGTAAACCGCATACAAAGTGAAGAGGAAACCGTGCGCATTATCAGTGCCGCGCGTGCCAACGGCTTCAAGTCGGTCAGCATTGATCTGATCTATGGTCTGCCCAAGCAGACTCTGGAGGGATTTGGCAGGACACTGGATCGGGTGATTGCAACAAACCCGGATCGTCTGTCGATCTACAATTACGCGCACATGCCCACCATCTTCAAACCGCAGCGCCGTATCAACGATGAGGATCTGCCAACTGGACAATTGAAGCTGGATATTCTTAGCATGGCGGTGAATAAACTGACCACGGCCGGTTATGTTTATATCGGTATGGATCACTTCGCCAAGCCGGAGGATGAGCTGGCAGTGGCACAGCGTCAGGGATTGCTGCATCGCAACTTCCAGGGATATTCGACGCATGCCGACTGCGATCTGGTCGCGTTGGGTGTCAGCGCCATTGGCAAGATCGGCCCTACCTACAGCCAGAACTTCCGCGAACTGGAAGAATATTATGGTGCGCTGGATCGTGACCAGTTGCCCATCATGCGCGGCATGGAACTGAACCAAGATGACTTGGTGCGCCGTGAAATCATTCAGGCGCTGATGTGTCACTTCGAACTGGACAAGCAGTCATTCGAGCGCGAGTTCAAGATTGACTTCGAGTCCTATTTCGCCGCCGAGCGTGAAGAATTGCTCGAATACGAACGCGAAGGCCTGTTGGAAATAACACCGCAACGCATGGTTGTTACCCCCAAGGGGCGTATGCTGATTCGCAATATTTGCATGGTGTTCGACAAGTATCTGCGCACAAGAGCTCAACATGCAAATTACTCAAAAGTAATTTGATTCTAGCGCTGTAAGAGGAGGAGGCGTCGTGCCTCCTCTCACTCCGCTATAATCTGCCCTCAGATTTTTACTGTGGGGCGATCATGAACAAAATCCTCAAATACGGACTGATAGGCACCGGCACGGTGGCGGTCGTAACCATTGCGGGTGCGGCCTATGTGGCGGCAACGTTTAATCCGAACGATTACAAGGATCAGATCATCAAGGCGGTGAAGGATAGCACCCAGCGTGACCTGACTCTGGGCGGCGACATCACGCTGTCGTTTTTCCCCAGCATAGGCGCGAATCTGGGCAAGGTTTCATTATCCGAGTTCAACAGCGAAAAGCAGTTTGCCGCAATCGACTCGGCGCATTTCTCGCTCGCGCTGATGCCGCTACTCTCCAAGCAGGTAGTGGTAAATGAAGTGTCCGTGAGTGGATTGCAGGCCACGTTGATCAAATACAAGGACGGCACAACCAACATTGATGACCTGATGGCGGGCAGTAAGAAACCGCCAACTACCGAAAAGCAGCCGATTAATTTCGACGTTGCAGGCGTATCCATTGAGAAGACGGCCTTGGCTTATCGGGATGAAGGTACGGGAGCGCAATACGCGATCAAGGATTTGAATCTGCATACCGGGCGTATTGCTAATGGCGTGCCGAGCAAAATTGAACTGTCTGCCGCCATTCAGGCCAATCAGCCCAAAGTGGAAATCAATACTCAACTTAAGACCACGCTGACCTTCGATCTGGACAAGCAGCTATACAAGTTGGAAGGGCTGGATTTGCAGGCCGATGGGGGTGTTCTGGATATCAAAGACCTCAAGTTCCAAGCGGGCGGCGATGTGAGCGCAGATCTCTCCACGCAGGAATTCGGCACGCAGAAATTTTCACTCAAAGTCAGCGGGATGCAAGGCAAGGATGCTTTCGACGCGACACTGGATGCGCCGCAGATTAAGATAAGCAAAGACAGCTTTAGGGGTGATCAACTGGCGCTCAGTGCAAGATTGAATGGCGCCAACGATATAACAGCTACGCTCACACTGCCCTCCATACAAGGCAATGCCGGAGCGTTCGGCAGCAAGGCGCTGACTTTGTCCATGGATGCCAAAGGTGATGCATTGCCCGGCAAGCAGATCAAGAGCGAGATGAAAGGCAGCTTCGCTTTCAATGCTGAAAAACAGCACATCGACGTCGCGTTGGCGGGCGGCCTGTTGCAGAGTCAGGTGAAAGCCAGAGTCGCGGTGAATGGTTTTTCTAACCCCGCGATCAACTTTGATGTGGAAATAGATCAGTTCGATGCCGATCCTTATCTGCCGAAAAAGACTGCCGAGGCTCCCAAGGCCGATGGACCGGAGCAGCCGCTTGATTTGTCCGCGCTGCGCAAGCTAAATCTGGAAGGCAGTCTGCGCATCGGCTCGCTGAAAGTATCGAATGTAAAAACCAGCAATGTACGACTGGATGTGAAGGCGCATAACGGTCAGCTCAATATCGCGCCGCTGTCGGCTAATCTGTACAAGGGGAGTGTGAATGGCAATATCAGCGTTAACGCTCAGGCAACGCCGGTGATTACCATCAATCAGACGCTGAGTGGTGTCGATGTCGCCGCGTTGAGCAAGGATGCGGCGGACTTCGATATGTTGGAGGGTCGCGGTAACGTTGGTGTGAACCTGTCGATGCGCGGCGACACTGTCAGTGTGATGAAGAAGGCGCTGAATGGCACCATGTCGCTGAATTTGGCTGACGGTGCAATCAAGGGTATTAACATCGCGAAGAAACTGCGCGACGCACAGGCGATGTTCGGTAAGGGCGGCAGCGCGCAGACCCAGTCCGCCAATGCGGATGAGAAAACCGACTTCAGCGAGCTCAAGGCCAGTTTCAAGGTGAGCAACGGTGTTGCGCATAACGACGACCTGTCGATGAAATCCCCGCTGTTGCGCTTGTCTGGCAATGGCGATATCGACATTGGCAACAGCCGCATGAACTATCTCGCCAAGGCTACGCTGGCAAAAACGCTGGAAGGCCAAGGCGGTCAGGATGCGGTCGGCGGCATCACCGTGCCCGTACGCCTTGCCGGGCCGTTCGCCGATCTTAAATACACGCTGGACTTTGGCTCGATGATTAGTGACACGGTCAAGCAGAAGGTGCAGACCGAGATCAAGACCAAGGTGCAAGACCAGCTGCAGAACCAGTTGCAGGAAGGGCTCAAGGGTTTGTTCAAATAGTGCAGTCATGGACGGGCTTTGTTGCCGCCGTCGTTCTTGCAACTGATACCCGCCTGTCAGCATGGATAGTTTTTCTTCTCGTTTGATTCGCTGGCAGCGCGAGCATGGTCGCCACGGTTTGCCCTGGCAACATGCGGATGCTTACCACGTGTGGCTGTCGGAGATCATGCTGCAACAAACGCAGGTCGCCACCGTCATTCCCTATTACCAGCGCTTCATCGCTTCTTTCCCCGACATCACCGCACTAGCCGTCGCGAGCGAAGACGAGGTGCTCGCGCACTGGAGCGGCTTGGGCTATTACGCCCGCGGCCGCAATTTGCACAAGGCCGCGCGCATCGTCACCGAACGTTTTGACGGAGAATTCCCGTGCTGTATCGATGACATCCTTCAGCTGCCCGGAATCGGCCGCTCCACCGCGGCCGCAATCTGTGCGCTGGCCTACCATGAGCGCCGCGCGATTCTGGATGGCAACGTCAAGCGAGTGCTGGCGCGTTATTGCGGCATAGCAGGTTGGGCGGGCAGCAAGCCGGTAGAGACGCAGTTCTGGGAGCAGGCTGAGTCCTTGCTGCCGAAGCAGGATATCGCGGTTTACACTCAGGCACTGATGGACATAGGCGCGACTATCTGTACGCGTAGCAAGCCAAAGTGTGACGAATGTCCCGTGCAGGGGGATTGTGTTGCATTGCAGTCGGGACGTACCAGCGAACTACCCACGCCGCGACCGAAAAAAATAGTGCCGGAAAGACATGCGACCATGTTGTTGCTGATGCACGACGGTGACATCCTGCTGGAAAAGCGTCCCGGTAGCGGCATCTGGGGTGGGCTGTGGTGTCTGCCGCAACTGGACGATGGACTGGTGTCGGAATATTTGCAGCGTAACGGAATAGAAGAAGGCGAGCGCAGCGAGCTGGCAGAATTTACCCATACCTTCAGTCATTTCAAATTGCACATCACCCCCGTGCTGCTGCAAGTAACGCGCAAGCTGCAACGGTTACAGCAAGCGGGGAGTATGTGGCTGGATGTGGAGGACGCGCTTCAGGCGGCGATACCGACACCGGTACGTATGCTGCTCGGGCAATTACGCGTCGGTCGGTAATCTTATTGAGCGGAATGTGCCGCGTAGCGGATGCTGCAGAAGTTGAGCATGTCGCCCAGTGTTTCCTCGGCGGCATTCATGGATGAGAAAACGCCTAACAGCTTCGATTCGTTGTCATAGAGTCCGCGCAGTGTCTGAGGGTCTATGGTGAGGAATACTTTAAGCATGATGCTCTCCTTCCGGTTATTTATCTTACAAGCCTCATATCGGCCATTAATGTGCAACCTTGAGGGTTGCGTAAAAAATACATATTTATTTGTCGCGATCAGTTTGGATGGGGGGATGTCAGGGGCGGGGGTGATCAAGCTGGATTCGCCCTGCGGTAACGGGTGAAAACCGGTAAAATGCGCGTCTTTGCAATTGCACAGAATCTATTCATGTCTACTTCTGGTTCCGACATAACGTCCGCAAGCGGGCATAAGTCTTCATCGAAGCTTCGCCAAGGGCTGAGCTTTCAGCAAATCATATTGACGCTGCAAAACTACTGGGACAAGCAGGGTTGCGCGTTGCTGCAACCTTACGACATGGAAGTCGGCGCGGGCACTTCGCATACGGCGACTTTCTTGCGCGCACTCGGGCCTGAACCCTGGAAGGCCGCTTATGTGCAGCCTTCGCGTCGTCCCAAGGATGGACGTTATGGCGAGAATCCCAATCGCTTGCAGCACTATTACCAGTTTCAAGTGGTACTGAAGCCGGCACCCGCAAACATCCTCGATCTGTATCTGGGTTCGCTGGAGGCGCTGGGTTTCGATCTCAAGCAGAACGACATCCGCTTCGTTGAGGACGATTGGGAGAATCCGACGCTGGGTGCATGGGGACTGGGCTGGGAGGTTTGGCTCAACGGCATGGAAGTCACCCAGTTCACTTATTTCCAGCAGGTTGGCGGCATAGACTGCAAACCTATTACCGGCGAGATCACCTACGGGTTGGAGCGCCTGGCGATGTATCTGCAAGGCGTGGAAAGTGTTTACGATCTGGTCTGGACCGAGGGCGTAAGCTATGGCGACGTGTATCACCAGAACGAAGTCGAGCAGTCTACTTACAACTTCGAGCACAGCGATGTGGATTTCCTGTTGACCGCTTTTGGCGCGCACGAGAAGCAGGCCAAGCACCTGATGGAGCAGCAGCTCGCCTTGCCGGCCTATGAGCAGGTGTTGAAGGCGGGACACAGCTTCAACCTGCTGGATGCGCGCGGTGCAATTTCGGTGACCGAGCGAGCGGCCTACATCGGACGTATCCGCAATCTGGCGCGCGGCGTTGCACAGAGTTATTACGACAGTCGTGCCCGTCTCGGCTTTCCGATGGCACCCAGAGCATGGGCAGATGAGGAACTCGCACAGATTGAAAAGAAAAAGCCTGCCCAGAGCGCAGTCGAGGGAGCAGCAAAATGAGTAATTTACTGGTTGAGTTGTTTGTCGAAGAATTGCCGCCCAAGTCGCTGAAGAAACTGGGCGAGAGTTTTGCGGAAACGTTGTCTGCAAGCTTGAAATCGCAGGGTTTGGTTGCTGCCGATGCAGCAGTGATCTCCTATGCCTCGCCGCGCCGACTCGCGGTGCAGGTCGCGAATGTCGCGGCGCAGGCCGCGGATAAATCCGTGTCGCAGAAATTGATGCCGGTCTCGGTGGGTCTGGATGCGAATGGTCAGGCCACCCCTGCGCTGTTGAAGCGTCTTGCCGGACTGGGAGCGGATGCCACGGCGGTGCCGAATCTTAAGCGCGCGCAGGATGGCAAGAATGAAGTGCTGTTCTACGACAGCATGGTGCAGGGCGCGATGCTGGTGGATGGTTTGCAGAAGGCGCTGGAAGAAGCGCTCGCCAAGTTGCCTATCGCCAAGGTGATGACTTACCAACTGGCCGACGGCTGGAGTTCGGTCAACTTCGTGCGCCCCGCGCATAAGCTGGTCGCATTGCATGGCGCGGACATCGTGCCTGTTTCTGTGTTGGGCTTGAATGCCGGGCGCGAGACTCAGGGGCACCGCTTCGAGGCGGCCAATGCCAGCGTGATGTTGAAGGATGCAGACAGCTACGCGTGGCAGCTGGAATCCGAAGGCGCAGTAATCGCCAGCTTCGCGGCACGCCGTGCCGAGATCGTCAAACAGCTCACGGCGGCTGCGGCGAAGGAAGATCTCAAACCGATCGACGACGACGCGTTGCTGGACGAAGTGACCGCGCTGGTCGAACGCCCCAACGTGTTGCTGGGTCAGTTCGAAACGGAATATCTGGAAGTGCCGCAGGAGTGTCTGATTCTGACCATGAAGGCGAACCAGAAATATTTCCCGCTGTTGGATGCGCATGGCAAGCTGACGAATAAATTCCTGATCGTCTCCAACATTCGTCCGGCGGATGCGAGTCTGGTTATCGGCGGCAATGAGCGCGTGGTGCGCCCGCGGTTGGCCGATGCGAAATTCTTCTTCGATCAGGATAGGAAAAAGCCGCTGGATGCGCGCGTGCTGGGCCTGTCCAAGGTGATGTACCACAACAAGTTGGGCACCCAGGGTGAGCGCGTACAACGTGTGCAAGCCATTGCCCGCGCTATCGGTCAACAACTGGGCGGCGATGCACTGGCACTGCAAGCCGATCAGGCCGCACTGCTGGCCAAGGCGGATCTGCTCACCGACATGGTCGGTGAATTTCCCGAGCTGCAAGGCATCATGGGGCGCTACTACGCGCAGCATGATGGCCTGTCCGACGACATCGCCTACGCCGTCGAAGATCATTACAAACCGCGTTTCGCCGGCGACGAACTGCCGCGCAGCATGGTGGGCGTCTGTGTTGCGCTTGCTGACAAGCTGGAGACCTTGGTCGGCATGTTCGGCATCGGCCAAATCCCGACTGGCGACAAAGATCCGTTCGCACTGCGCCGCCATGCGCTGGGCGTGATTCGCATTCTTATTGAAAAAGATCTGCCGCTTCGGTTAGATATGTTGTTTTTGAAAACGTCAGAGGCATTTGAAAAAATGCTTCAGCAATCGTTTTCAAAACAAGTCCAAGAAGATTTCGGTTTTAATATTGGCTACTCGCTTGAGGCTTTTTTTTGGGATCGCTTGAATGCAAATCTGCGTGAACAAGGTTATAGCGCACAGGAAGTAGATGCTGTGCAGGCGCTGCATCCTCAGCAACTGCCTGATGTGAAGAAGCGCCTCGAGGCGGTGCGCGCCTTTGCCGCATTGTCAGAAGCTGCCGCACTGGCTGCCGCAAACAAGCGAGTCGGTAATATCCTGAAAAAAGTTGAGGGCGAAGTCAGCACCAAGGTTGATGCGACACTGTTGCAGGAAGCTGCCGAGCAGGCATTGCATGGCGCACTGGGCGTGATCGCACCCAAGGCCGATGCAGCATTTGCCGCCGGCGACTACACCGCCTCGCTGCAAGCGCTCGCCGCTTTGCGCGAACCGGTGGATGCCTTCTTCGATAGCGTGATGGTAAATGCCGAAGACGAGAAACTGCGCGCGAACCGGCTTGCTTTGCTCGCGCAGTTGCACGCTGCGATGAACCGTGTCGCCGACCTCTCCAAACTGGCCGCATGACCCAACTAACTACTAACTACTAGCTACTACTCTATTAACCTCTTCATCTTAGACCGCGACGGTGTAATCAATAACGACTCCGATCAGTTCATCAAGAACCCGGAGGAGTGGAAACCCATCCCCGGTAGTCTGGAGGCGATTGCGCGGCTGAATCAGGCCGACTATCGCGTGGTGGTGGCGACTAACCAGTCAGGCGTAGGGCGCGGCCTGTTCGACATGGCGATGCTCAATGCGATACACGACAAGATGCACAAGTCCTGTGCTCTGGTCGGTGCGCGTATCGACGCGGTGTTCTATTGCCCGCATACCGCCGAGAATCAGTGTAATTGCCGCAAGCCCAAGAGTGGCATGCTGGAGGCGATTGCTGCGCGTTACGGCGTCAGTCTTGCGGGAGTGCCGGTGGTGGGCGATTCTTTGCGCGATCTGCAACC
>JBBQXA010000052.1:0-16380 GCA_038210095.1 Burkholderiales bacterium | reverse complement strand
AGGCGGAGCAGGCCGCCGCCGAGGCGGCAGATGCCAGAGCGCGGGCCGAAGCACTGGCGTTGAGTGAAGTCGAGGCTCGCATCTCCGCCCACCGTGATGCCGAGAAGGCCGCGCTGGACAGGGCGGCGACGGATCGCGCCGCCTCCGATTTGGCAATTCAGCATAAGCAATTGGACGACCAGGCAAAACAGGATGCCGAAGCGCGCGAGAGAGCCGAGCGGTTAACCTATGAGGCCGCTAAAGCACGTGCCGAAGTGGAAGGCATCGCCAGAGCCGAGGCCGAACGCAAGCTCAAGAGCGAGCGGGATGCGGGCGAATTGGCTCGAGCTCAAGCAGAGGCCGAGCGTCAGGCATTAATGCAACAGGAACAGGCGAATGTCTTGTTGCGTCAGGTCGAGCAGGAGGCGCAGGAGCGACTCAATATCGAAACCAAGGCCGCGCAGGCTGCGGCTTACAAATTGCAGGCCGAGCAGGACTTGATCGTGCTGGCGCAACAACGTGCCGAGGCGGAATTGCAGGCAACGCGTGAGGCCGAACTTCAGTTGCAGGTCGAAGCCAATGCGATCGAAGCCGCCAATCAGCGTGCTGCCGCAGCACAGCGGGCGCAACAGCTGGCTGAAAAAAATTCCGCGAAGGAAGCAAGCTTGCTTGCCACTATCGAGGCGCGCATGGAGGCCGAGCAGAGCGCTCTTCGGAAGGCCGAGGAATCGCAGGAAGTTGAGGCGCGCGGCAGAGCATTGGCCGAAGAAACCGAACGCATGAATGCGCAGGCTCTGGAGACGATGCAAGAGCGTGAGCAGGCTGCGATTCGTGCAGACAATATGGCCAGAGTGCGAATAGAGGAAGAGGCCAAGGCACTCAAGGCTGAGCAGGAGAGAGTTCGAGTCGAGGCACTGGCCACGGCAGCCGCCCAAAAATCCCGAAATTTTGCAGAGCAGTCCGCTAAAACCGATGCGGCCTTACTGGCGGAAGTCGAGGCGCGCAATGCCGCCGAATTGATCGTCATACAGAAAAATGAAGAGGCATTGGAAATTGAAGCGCGCGCCAGAAAGTTGGCGGATGAGAGCGCACGCTTGAATGCGCAGGCGGTCGAGACCGCTCGCGAGCGCGAGCAGGCAGAAGAGTGTGCGAACAACTTGTGCAAGGTACGACTGGAGGCAGAGTCCAAAGCACTTGAAGCCGCACAAGAAAAAGAGCGCGTCGAGGAGCTGGCTGCTGCAGCTGCGCAACAAGCGCTGAGTCTGGCTGAGCAGGCTGTCGAGATGGAAGCCGCTTTGCTGGCTGAAGCTGAGGCACGCAATGCTGCCGAGCAGCGTCTTATTCAGCAGAGTGAAGAGCGTTTCGAAGTCGAGCAGCGGGCAAAAGTATTGGCTGAAGAGACCGAACGCCAGAATGTACAGGCACTGAAAATTTCCCGTGAACTGGAGGTGACCGCGACTCGTGCAGATAACATGATCAGGTTGCGTGTGGAGAAAGAAACGCGCGCACTCGAATCCGAACAAGACAGAATAAGTACCGAGGCAAAAGCCGTTGCGACCTTCAGCAAGCAAATAGCTGCAGCTGAACAGGCGAGTCAAACCGCCATCACGCGTGCGGAGAATATGGCCAGAATGCGTATCGAGGAGGAGCGTAAGGCGAAGGAGGCCGCGCAAGAGCGATTGCGTTGCGATTCGCTGGCTACCGTTAGTGCACGCAAGCTGCGCGAAGCCGAGGAGCAGGCCAGACTAGCTGCCGAACAGCGCGAGCAGAGCGAGTCACAGTTACTGGTGTTGCAACAGCAGCAGTTTGAACGCGAGCGTGAATTACTAGAACAGATCGAACAGCGTCAGGCCTTTGCGGCAGAGGCTGACCTGTTGATGCAGGCTCGTCTGGAAGCCGAGCAGTTGGCGATACAGGCCGAGCAGGAACGCGTTGCGGCCGAGCAGGAAGCTACCGAGCGCGCTAACGCTATCATCGATTCGGCCCGCAAGCGGCAGGAAGAAAGCGAATTGTGGGTTCGTCAGTCGCGTGAGCGTTGCGCCGCGGAGGAGCTGCAGGCGCTGGCTGCGGAACAGGAGCAACAACAACAGGAAGACGTCACCTCGGCGCTAGTAAGTCACCGTATTGAAATAGCGCAGCAGGCGAGGCAGTTTGCCGAGCGACATGAACGGGTGGAGGCTGACTTGCTTGAGCAGCAGCAACAGCACCTTGAGCTTGAGCGAGAACTGTTCGAGCAGATTTCGCGGCGACAGGCACTCGAAGAGGAAACAGGTAATCTGCTACAAGCTCGTTTAGAGACGGAACGTACGGCGGTACAGGCAGAACATGAGACCGAGGCGGCCGAACGTGCTGCCATGGAACTTGCCGATCAGCGCATTGCGTCGGCCAGAAAGCAGCGTGAGGAAGTCGAGGAGGCGGTACAGCAAGCGACGGAACTGAATGTCGCTGAAGAGAAGCGCCTCGCATTGGCCGAGCATGAGCGGCTGTTGTCCGAGCAGGCGACATTCGAGAGCACGCATGTGCGTTCGCTGCTGGCGGAAGAGGCTGCGCAGTGTGCCTTTAGTCGTGCGCAAGAAGAGCAAAAACTGCTGGATGAACAGCGAGCTCGACTGGAAGAAGAGCAGCAGGTGTTGAGTGAGATCGAGGCGAGAGTTGCTGCCGAGGCGCAAGCCAGCGCAGCATTGAAGGAACGCGAAATAGCCGAACAGCGTGCGAGTGAAGCTGCCAGAAACAAGGCTAAAGTGCTCGCCGAGGAAAGCAGGTTAACCTTACAGCGAGCCGAAGCAGACGAACAGGAAGTCATAGTGTCGCGTGAAAAAAATCTGATGGCTTTGATCCGGCCCGTGGTGACTCCGAATAGGCGGTCGGGCCTGATAAAACTCGGTTTGGCTGCTGCTGCCTCTGCGATTGCATTTTCCTTCTGGTCGCTGTCTGTGCATGAGGCTGATACGGCGAAAGTTGTTGCCGCGTCAATTTCGACGACTTCCACGCCGGAGACTGATGGTCAGGTAGCTTTGGATGGGCAGGCCATACTATATCCTGCCTTTGAGGGGCTAAAAATGAGCGAGCATCTCGGTCAACAGAAATGACTGTTGGCTATCTAAAGCGTATATCCCGACTCTTCAATGCTTTAGTTTTTCAGTAAAGCTTCGCGCAGCGCCACGACTTTTTCCGGCTGGTCGAGAGCTGTGCCGCTGATCCAGAATACGTCTTCTGCTCGGCTACCCAACGTGTTGATTTTTGCCCGGTGCAGGCGAATTCCGCGCTGATCCAGTGTCAGCGCAATGTGTGCCAGCAGCCCCGGCCGGTCACCTGTTGTTAATGACAGAATCGCTATTCCCTTGTTGTCCTGTTCAATTTTCACCTCGCCTTGTATCGGGAAGTGTTTGAGCTGGCGATTGATGCGTCCACTGGCTGAGAGCGTAAGGGGATTGGCCTGGATAATCTGCTGCGTCAGCTCGTGTTCGACATAATTCATGATGTCCCGGTATGCATGGTTGCCGATATTGGCTTCCATGATCTGGAAACTGTTCAGTGCGTAGCCGTGGCGGGTGGTGTGAATTTTGGCTTCAACAATGTTGAAGTTCAGGCGGGCAAAGAAATCGCAGATGCGAGCAAATAGTCGGCGTTGGTCGGGGCAGTAGACCATCACCTGTAGCCCCTCACCGGCGCGGCTCAAGCGGGTTTTGACAACCGGTTCTGTGCTGTTCACCTTGAAGGCCAGCTGCCGTGTGTGCCAAGCTATCTCCTGAGCCTCATGATCAAGAAAGTAACTGTCATCGAGTTGGGCCCATAGCAACTGGTAGCTGTCCGCCGACAGCGCATAAAGGTTTAGCTGATTGGCAGCTTCCCGACGGATTTCGCCAAGCTGGTCGGCAGCCATGCCATCGCTCAAATAGCGCCGAGCGAGTTGGAACAAGTCCTCCATCAGTTTGGCCTTCCATGCATTCCATACTTTTGGGCTGGTGCCGCGCACATCTGCAACGGTCAACAGATAGAGTGCCACCAGATAGCGGTCGTTACGGATATTGGCGGAGAAAGCCGCAATCACTTCGGGGTCGGATAAGTCCTGTCGCTGGGCGGTGGAAGAGAGCGTGAGATGTTGTGCGACCAGCCATACCACCAGATCGGTGTCGTCGTTGCTGAGATAGTGATGTTTGCAAAATGCGCGTGCATCCTTCTTGCCCAGTTGTGAATGGTCTCCGCCGCGCCCCTTGGCTATGTCATGGAACAGCCCCGCCACGTACAGTACCTCGGGACGCGCGAATTCGCCCATCAATCTGCTGCACAGCGGGACCTCATGCGCATGTTCAGACATGGTAAAACGGCGCAGATTGCGCACCACCATCAGGATGTGTTCGTCCACGGTGTAGACATGGAATAGGTCATGCTGCATCTGGCCGACGATGCGGCCGAATGCAGGCAGGTAGCGCCCGAGGACGCCGTATTGGTTCATCCGGCGTAGTGCATGCACGATGCCGCGCGGCTGACGCAATATTCCCATGAACGACTTTCGGTTCTGTGGATCACTGCGAAATGCCGCATCAATCTGATGTTGCGCGCGCCATAAGGCACGCAGGGTTCTGGCGCTGAGATCGGTCAGCTCGCTGTGTCGCTCCATCAGCAGCATGGCCTCGAAGATGGCGGGCGGGCTATGTTCGAATAATTGTTCATCCCGAATGTCGAGCAGAGTGCCGATGACCCGGAAGCGTTCGTTCAGCGCGTATTGCGGCGGCATGTCACGGAAGATATGGTCGCGCAGATTCTGCAACAGAATGGTGTTGAACTGGCGCACTGCGAGCCGGGTGCGGTAATAGCGCTGCATCAGGTGTTCGCTGGCTCGGCGGTTGGCTGAAGCCGTGATGCTCATCTGTTCGGCCAGCTCGGTCTGAAAGTCGAACAGCAGGCGATCTTCGCGGCGTTTAGCAAGATAGTGGAGGCGTATGCGAAACGAGTTCAGCAATGCACTGTGACGGGCTATCTGTCGCGCTTCGGCGGGGGTGATGAGGCCGGACTTGGCTAATTCGCTCCAGCGTGTGCCCAGGCCTGCGGCACGGCTGATCCAAGTGACGGTTTGCAGGTCGCGCAGGCCCCCCGGGCTCTCCTTGATATTGGGTTCGAGATTGAAGTCGGACTCAAGGTAGCGAGTGTGCCGTTGCTGCTGTTCCTGCAACTTGGCGAGAAAGAATGCGCGCGGATCGAGATTGCGCTGCACGGCCGTATTCAATTTCTCGAACAGCCGAGTATTGCCGCATAGCAGGCGAGCCTCCAGTAGATTGGTCTGCACCGTGATGTCGGCAGATTCGGTGAGGCACTGGTCTATGGTACGTATGCTGTGGCCGACCTCCAGGCCGATGTCCCACAGCATGCCTATCAGCGTCTGCAATTGCTGTTGCAGGATTTCATCCGGCTCGCCATCCAGCAGGATCAGCAGGTCTATGTCCGATCTGGGATACAGTTCGCCGCGACCATAGCCACCCACGGCAACCAGTGCCGGGCTTGCGGGCATCTGCTGCCAGATGCGACGCAGGTAGTCGTCTATCAGCTTGGCATGCTGGCTCAGCAGGCGGGAGGATTTTCCGTGTTGCAGAAATTCCTGTTCGAGTGCTGCGCGATCAGCGCGTAGCGAGGTACGCAATTCGGCAGTATTCGACAACGTCGTTACTTCAGGCGGCAGGAGGGGGTGGGCAGCCATCGGAAACAGTCAGCACTTCGAAACCGGTTTCGGTGACGAGGATGGTGTGTTCGTATTGGGCCGACAGACTGTGATCCTTGGTGACGACGGTCCAGCCATCATTGAGTTGTTTGATGTCCTTTTTGCCGGCGTTAATCATGGGCTCGATGGTGAAAGTCATGCCGGCTTCCAGCTTGATGCCGGTCTTGGGGCGCCCATAGTGCAGCACCTGTGGCTCCTCATGAAAGCGGCTGCCGATGCCGTGGCCGCAGAACTCGCGCACCACGCTGTAACCCAGTGGTTCGACGAAGCTCTGGATGGCGTGACCGATGTCGCCAAGATGTGCACCCGGCTTGACCATGCGTATGCCGCGCCATAATGCCAGCCAGGTGGTCTCGCATAAACGTCTGGCCTGGATCGAGGGTTCGCCGACCATGAACATCCGACTGCTGTCGCCGTGGTAGCCATCCTTGATGACGGTGACATCAAGATTAATGATGTCGCCGTTTTTTAACGCTTTCTCACCGGGCACACCGTGGCAGATCTGGTGGTTGATCGAAGTGCAGATGGATTTGGGATAAGGTGTGTGGCCACCTGGCGCATAGTTGAGCGGCGCCGGGATGGCCTGCTGTATATCGACAATGTAGTCGTGACAGAGTTTGTCCAGTTCATTGGTCGTAATTCCGACCTTGACGAAGGGGGTTATGTAGTCGAGTACTTCGCTGGTCAGGCGACCGGCGATGCGCATCTTTTCGATTTCTTGCGGGGTTTTTATGGAAACGGGCATGTCTGCTATTGGATTTTCTGGTAAGTCACTTTGACAATGCCCGAGAATATCATGTGATTTAGATTGCCGACAAATACGATTAGGAATTAAACTCGCGCGGCAGCGGCATTTTCGGGTGCTGCGATGCGTTACAAAATTTCCAGATGGAGAACAAGATGCAAAAATCTTTAGCGATGGCGCTGTTTCTTTGTGCCAGTGTGAATGCTTATGCCGCGGATACCGGTGCAATTATTGGCGGTGCACTGGGCGGTGCGGCAGGTGCGGCCGTAGGTTATAACGTCGGCGGACAGGGGGGCGCGATACTCGGCGGTGCGATAGGTGGAGCAACTGGGGCCGCAGTAGGTAGCAGTAACACGGCTCAAGCCGTGCAAGTTGCGCCAGTGCAAGCTGCACAGGTGCAAGCGGTCAAGTCAGTTGAGCGTGATGATGAATACCGTCGTCACGACAATGGGCGGCACCGTGGTGATGAGAACGGTAAGCATAACAAGCATCGTCATGATGACTAATAGTTGGTTGACATACTTAAGGAGCGTCTCATGAAAGTAATATCAGTTCTGGTTTCGACTTTATTGTTGGCCGCATGTGCCAATAACCCTCAGGGTGGGGCAATGATAGGCGGAGCGGCCGGTGGTGCGACGGGTGCTGCGGTGGGCTATGGCGTTGGCGGGCGTGATGGCGCGATTATTGGTGGTGCGATTGGTGGCGCGGCAGGTGCCGGGGTGGGTAGTAATGCAAGTCAGTCTCGGCAACCCGCCGAAACAACGACCCAGCCGGTTTACAGGAAACGTGGGCACGATGAAGACAAGCATCGTAAACATCGCAAGGGCGGGCGCGATGATGATGACCATGATAGAAGAGACGACTAAAAAGGACTGATGCAGTCCTTATGACAGAAAAAAGGCACGGTAACGTGCCTTTTTTAGTTTAGTCGGCCGTGTTTATGACAGCCGCCGCGTCAACAAAAATACTTTCGAGTTGCGGCTCTGAAATATCCAGCAGTCGCAGGCAGGCATCCCCCAGCTTGGGCCACTCCTGAGTCAGGCTTAGCCCCAGTTGTTCTTGTACGATGTGTTCGGCTAGTTGCGCTATAGCAATCAGTCTGCGGCTCAGCATCGGGAGCTCTGAACCGACGGACTCCAGTATTCTCAGGTCATGGTGATTGCGGATGGCCAGACAGATTTCTTCCGGCAGCCACCAGCTCTGTGCCAGCATGCAGCCTACCATCGCATGGTTGGTCGGTAGCACCGTCTCTTCGACTTTGGTAAAGCTGCGTTCTGCATCGCGATTGGCCTCGGATAGTACGTCTGCATAATGAGGAAAATGTCCCAGCAGTACCGGTATGCCACAGTCGCGAAACAGCCCGAAGGTGTAGGCGTCTTCGGCGCGCAGGCCGCGAATTTCCAGTTGTTGAGCCAGCCAGCCTGACAGGTATGCGATGCGCGCCGAGGCATCCCAGAAGCGTTCCAGATTGGGAATATTGGGAAATGAGTTGCGCAGGATGATGCCCGCGACAGCGCGGCTGGAGGCCTTCAGTCCGAGTATCGTAAGCGCCTCGTTGACCGAGCGAGCCCGCTGGCGTATGCCAAAGAAGGGAGAATTTGCAGTCTTGATCAGGCCCGCAGCAATGCTCACATCGGCGCCGATGATGTTGGCAAGGCGCAGGCTGTTAGGTTCATCCTTACCGATTTCGGACATGAAACGATCCAAAATGAGCGGGCAGGGCGGAATGCCGACATCAATGATGGAACGTTCGAACAGACTATCTACTTCTGTCGGTTTGGAGTTGTCAGTATTGCTCATTGCGTATTCCTTGATTGCAGCCAGGGGAGCAAGGTTTCCTCTGGCATGGGGCGTGCATAGTAAAAACCCTGGATGGCATCGACGCCAGCATCAAGCAAGGCCTCAATCTGTTCTTTGGTTTCGCAGCCTTCAGCCACGATAGTCATCCCGAGCTCGTGGCCGAGTTGGGTCATGGCCCTGACCACGGCAAGTGCGCGCTTGTCTTCGGGCAGCACGACGACGAATGCCCGGTCCAGCTTGAGTTTTTTGGCCGGTATATCCTTCAGGTTCGCCAGACAGGAATAGCCTGTACCAAAATCATCAATGGCCAGACTCACTCCGGCGGCAATGGAGTCTTTCAGATTTTTTTGCACGGTATCTGAAATGTCCATGAACAGGGATTCGGTCAACTCAAGCTCTATCAATTCCGGTTTGACGTTGGAGCAAATCAGCGCGGCGTACAATGCTTGTGCAAACTTAGGAGAAATGAGCTGGGCGCGCGACACATTGATCGCCACCTTGGTCTGGTGCCCCGCATCCTGGAGCATGCGGGCATGCATAGCGCCCTGTAACAGACTCCATTCGCCCAAACGCGTGACCAGTCCGGTTTTTTCTGCGACGGGGATGAACTTGCCGGGTGGAATATTCTCGCCATCAACGTTGCAGCGCCTCGACCGCTTCTATGCTGCCATCGCCACGTATGATGGGTTGGTAATGCAATCTGAAGCCGCCATTTTCCAGCGCGGTATGCAGGCTGCTTTCAATCGATAACTCTTCCCGTGCCAGCGTGATGCCGAGGCGGCCGGGGATGGGCTCCTCGCCTGACCAGACGATGCTGTTGCCGCCCTTGCTCTTGGCGGCAAACATTGCGCGATCCGCGCGTTCGAGCAAGACCAGTGAGTCTTCGTTATTTTCGAGCAGGGCGATGCCGATGCTGGCGGTAGGGCGTAGCGTCAGGTTGCCGATGGTGAGTGGTTCTTCGACCGTGCTGGACAGTTCCTGCGCCAATTGCTGTGCCTGTTTGATATCACAGTTGGGGGCCAATAAAACAAACTCGTCACCGCCCATACGGGATATTTCGGCGCGACCACTGACCCGGGTGCGGAAGCGCAAGGCCATATCCTTGATGACTTCGTCGCCGCCCATATGGCCGAAGGATTCGTTAACCTGTTTGAACCTGTCCAAGTCAATCCAGATGACCGTTAAGGGGGTGTCGTGTTTCGTGGCCTCGGAGACGAAATTTGCAGCGGCCTGCAAACAGCCAAACCTGTCTAGAAAACCGGTGAGAGAGTCTATGTTATTCATATCTCGTTCGAGGCACGCAATTAAGTGCGGGTGCATAGAGTAAACTGAACGTGAATATTATGCATCGTAAAAATTACCAATTCTTATTGGTATCGTAGGGCTTCAATGGGGTTCAGCTGCGCGGCTTTGTGTGCCGGGTAGTAGCCGAAAAATATACCCACGGTTGCCGCGACGCTGAACGCGACAATCACCGAACTGAGGGAAATAATCACGGGGGTGGCAGTCAGCGCTTCGGTCAGTAGCGCGCCACCGATGCCCAGCAGCAAACCGATGAAACAACCGGCCACCGAGATGATGATGGCCTCCAGCAGAAATTGCGCAAGGATGTCGCGCGCGCGCGCGCCGATGGCCATACGAATACCGATTTCGCGTGTGCGTTCGGTGACCGACACCAGCATGATGTTCATGATGCCTATGCCTCCTACCAGCAGGGAAACCGAGGCGATGGCACCCAGCAGTAGCGACATGATGCGTGTACTTTCCGCCGCGGAATCGGCGACGGCGGTGAGGTTGCGAACGGAGAAATCGTTGTCCATTCCTTCGCGTATGCGATGGCGTTGACGTAATAGTGCGTTCATGGATTTTTCTACGGCAGGCATGATCTCCTGAGTGGCGGTTTGCACCATCACCATGCGCACCGAGCCCGGAAACTGGCTGCCGTAGACTTGGCGCTGAGCGGTGCTAATTGGAATCAGCAGTGTATCGTCCTGATCTCGACCGTCCATACCCTGACCCTTTAGGCCAAGCACGCCGAGTATCACAAACGGGCTCTGGCGTATGCGTATTGTCTTGCCGACCGGGTCTTCATCGCCAAACAAGTTTTGTGCCGCGGTCTGTCCGATCAAGGCGGCACGGGTGGCGGAACGCACATCCGAATCGGTGAATGCGGAACCCGCGATGACAGGCCATGAGCGCGCATCGAGATAGCCAGGTGTGGTGCCGATCACGGCGCTGTTCCAGTTGTTCGGGCCATAGATGATTTGCGCGCTGCCGGGATGGATGGGTGCTACGGCCTGTACGCCAGGTAGCTCTGAGATGGCTTCGGCATCGCTGATAGTCAGGGTGTGTGCGCCGCCGCTACCCGAGCGTGCGCCGCCGCTGGTAGTGTGGCCGGACAGCAGGATGAACAGGTTGCTGCCCATAGCTTCAATACTTTGCTTGACCGCGTATTGTGCCCCCTGGCCGATAGACATCATCAGAACCACCGCCGCTACTCCTATCACCATGCCCAGCATGGTCAGCAGTGTGCGCAGCCGGTTCGCCCCCATTGCGCGCCAAGCTTCACCGAGCATCGCCAATATCATGTCGCCACCTCCGTGACGTGGTCGCTGACAAGGCGTCCATCAAGAAAGTGTATTTGACGCTGGGCATGTTGTGCGATGTCGGTTTCGTGGGTGACCAGTACGATGGTGATGCCTTCGCGGTTGAGCAGGTCAAACAGCCCCATGATTTCTTCTCCGGTGCGGCTATCCAGATTGCCGGTGGGTTCGTCGGCGAGAATCAGGCGCGGGCGATTAATCAGCGCTCTGGCGATGGCGACGCGCTGTTGCTGGCCACCGGAAATTTTATTGGGCAGGGACGTAAAATAATCCTGCAAGCCAACCTTGCTTAGTAATTCGCGTGCGCGCTGCTGTCGTTCTTCGTGCTCCACACCGCTGTAGATCAGGGGGAGGGCGACGTTGTCCTGCAAGGACATGCGCGGCAGCAGATTGAATCCCTGAAACACGAAGCCGATGGTGCGATTGCGCAGGATGGCCAGTTCATCCCGGCTCAATCCGGCGACATCGCGCCCGTTCAATAGATAGCGTCCAGCGCTGGTGGCATCAAGGCACCCCAGAATATTCATGAAGGTGGATTTGCCCGATCCGGACGGCCCCATGATGGCGACGAACTCGCCCTCGGAAATTTTCAGGCTAACGTCTTTCAGCACCGGAAACTGACCGGCGGAAGTTTCGTAAGACTTATGCAGTCCTTCGATGCGGATGATGCTGTCGCCCATCAAAACATTCTCATCCGCGCTGCGCTGCTGCTGGAGGCGGCTTCCTGGGTGGTGCCGACGACAGTCTGATCGCCGATCTTGAGTTCTCCGGCGATCACTTCGGTGTAACGATTGTCGCTGATTCCCAGTGTTATGTTGACCGGTATCAGTTTGCCGGATTTCAAGATATATACTTTGGCGGAGAAGGCGCTACGTTCAGTTTTGCCGCCTTTGCCCGACACCTTGTTCTCGCTCCGTTCTGCGGCAGCCGGTTTGAAACGCAACGCGGCATTGGGTATCAGCATGACATTCTTGCGTTCCGCCACGGTGATGCTGACGTAGGCAGTCATGCCGGGTAGTAGAATTTGCTCGGGGTTGCTCACGTCGATGACGACATCGTAGGTAACGACATTCTGCTGCGTGGTTGGATTCAGGCGTATCTGGCGCACCTTGCCCTGAAAGCTTCGATTCGGGAATGCATCCACACTGAAATGCGCCGGCTGTCCTACGCGGATGCTGCCAACATCTGCCTCGGCAAAGTTTGCATCGATCTGCATGCGGGCAAGATCCTGCGCAATCCTGAACAAGGTCGGTGTTTGCAGGCTGGCAGCGACGGTCTGACCTACATCGACGGTGCGATCTACTACCACGCCGGAAACCGGTGAGCGAATGACTGAATAGGATAGATTGGCACGGTCTTTTTCTACGGATGCACGTGCCAACTGCAATTGTGCCTCGGCAGATTTTTTTACCTGTATCGCCGTTTCAAGCTCCTGACGCGATACGTATTCCTGGGCATACAGATTGCGCATACGAGCTTCGTTACTGTCGGCAAGATCAAGGGAGGCGGCAGCGCTAGCCTGGCTGGCCAGGCTCTGTTTCAGCTGTGCGGCGAGTAGGGCATCGTCAAGTTCGAGTAGAACCTGTCCTTTTTCAACCTTGCTGTTGAAATCGACATGCAGTTTTTTGACGGTGCCGGAAACTTGAGTGCCGATATTCACCAGCGATACCGGATTGAGCGTGCCGTTGGCTGCGACAGTCTGGCTGAGGTCGCCTTGTGTAATAGTTTCGAGGCGATATTGCTGTTCCGTCTTGTCGCTTTTAACTTGTTGATAGGAAACAACTGCGGTGCCGGTGGCGGCTAGCCCTAGAAACAAAAGGGCGACAGGGGAGCGCAGCAGGTTTTTCATGGCAGATTGTTATTTTTGGTTGCTTGAGGGGTCGGGGTTGGTACTGTTTGATGCAAGCGTTTGCAATAGGTTCTCATCCAGATTTCCCATGGCCTGTGCTAGCGTGGTTCGACTGACGTTCCAGTCCAGTGTGGATTGGACGCGTTGCTGTTGGGCCGCGGCGAGTGCGCTTTGCGCATTCAGCACATCCAGCATGTTGCCGACACCGGCCTGATACCGTCCCAGCGCAACGCGCTCGGATTGTTCCGCACTGCGCAGCAGGTCGGCGGTGGTGCGCAACGATTGCGTGGCGGTCACCAGATTCTGATAGGCATTCCATACATCCAGTGCCACTTGCAGTGATAAGCGTTCCATCTGTGCTTGTCGTGTTTCCACCTGAGCTTCAGCGGCACGCAAGCGATAGGTGGGGCCGTAGCCCTCGAACAGCGGAACGCTGAGGCTGAGGCTTAGCGAAGACCCGTTCGTGTTACCTCCGCCAGCATTAACCACTGAGGTTGAGGCAGAGAGAGCGAGAGATGGTTTTCCGGCCGCACGTGCGGCATCTGCGAGTGCTTCGGCGGCCTTGATCTGCGCTTCAGCGGCAATCAGATCTGGCCGATGATGCTTGGCTTCCTCTATAAGTTGATCTATGTCACGTTCAAAGTGATCAGGGATGGCCGCCGTATTGGCAGGGATAAGTGCAACGTGGCGACTGGCATTTAGACCGAGAATATTTGCCAGACCGCCCTGAGCCTTCTTAAGGTTTCCTTCTGCGGTAATGCGATTCAGTTTACTTTGGGAGTAGGCGGTTTGTGCTTGTAGTTGGTCGGCCGGGGTTGCACTGCCGGCTAGATAACGAGCCTGTGCTGCATCCAGACTTCGCTGCGCGCTACGCTCCGACTCCACGGCGGCATCAAGCGCCGCCCGCGTAGCATGTGCTTGATAGAATGCCTGCACTGCGGCTAAGAACATGGCTTGTACCGTGCTGTCCTGAGTAGCACTTGCGGCTTGCAAAAGTTGACGCGCATTTTCCAGATTGGCGGCTCGCGTTCCGAAGTCGTACAGCAGGTAGGACAGTGTCAGTCCTACGCTACGCTGTTTTTGTCCGGGCAGGGTCTGGATGCGCGTAATTCCCATACTCAAGTTTGGCAGATAGCTTCCCTTGCTTATGCCGTACTGTGCCGCAACCCCCCGCGCATTGGCCCATACCTCGCGTGTCTGCGGGTTGCTGCATAGCGCCAGATTGACTACCTCCGTCAAGTTCAACGCGTGATCCGGAATGGTTGCTTCACAGGGTGAATTGATCGTTCCACCGAGGCGATGGGCCGGAGTGGGAAGTGCAGACACGCTACTGAGTGGGTCGCTCGCGGCGGCAAGCGCAGCAAAGCTGCTCACAAAATAGAGGAGGGTCAAACTGGCTGCAAGTGCGAATTTGCGTGTCATATTGAAAGCTTATCCGGCAATGCCATATCGAGTTGATATTCTATAACCATAACGGCGATCATGTCCCTGAAGAAATTAGCCTGTTTGCTTGGGGTGATATTTTTGCACTGCGGCATTTTGTCACACCCCCAAGAGCATGCTTATTCGGTAACATTCCAAGCATATTCCATATGCTTCCATAAATTCTGCATGACACTTGCTGCCGCGTCACCTACCGACAAGTCATTTTTTTCCCCATCGGGAGAGCGGGTGGTAATTGTCGCGTGCGTGTTAGCGGTGCATTTGGGAATCGGATTGGCGTGGATGATGCAACCGGAGCAACCGGCCATAGTATTAAGCGAGATGTCGGTGTCGGTCGCAATTCGACCGGCGGCAGTGGCGCAGGCCGAACCAGAGACACTATCCGTAACCTCGCCGCCGCCCAAGCCCGCACCCGGTTTGATGCGTTCCACCACTGCGGACCCAAAGCCGGTCGTGCAGGAAGTGGCAGAGCTTGCGCCGCGGCCTATAGCTGAAATGCTACCCAATCAAATTGTTACCGCGCAACCCGTCGTGGCTGCCGCCCCGGTCGTCGATACGATGCCGGACTACCGTGCCGGCTATCTGAATAATCCGCGTCCGGCTTATCCGATGGTGGCTCGCCGCATGGGGTGGGAGGGGCGAGTAGTACTCAATGTCGAGGTGTTGGCGGAGGGTGGCTGTGGTGGTGTCAATGTATTCACAAGCAGCGGCCATGAGGTGCTGGACAATGCGGCACTACGCACCGTACGCGGCTGGCATTTCACTCCGGCAAGCAGGGCGGGCTATCCTGTCACGCAATGGTTTAAGGTGCCGATCCAATTTGCCCTGAAGGAAAATGAAGTATGACCTATCTGTTTTCGATCGATTCGCCTATCGTTTCCGCTACCTTGCTGGTGCTGATGCTGATGTCGGTTGCAACTTGGTCCATCGCCTTGCTCAAGCTACGGCGTCAGTTTCAGGATCGCAGCCGCAATCGTGAGTTTCTGAATACGTTTTGGGCCGCGCGTGACTGGAATACAGCAGCGCAACTGGCAGGTGGTGGCGAAGGTGATGTGGCACGGCTGGCTCAAGCGGGCTTTGCTGAACTCAAGGAACTTGGTGCCGAGCGTCAGGATTTGATGCATACCGGTGCGCCGCAAGAAGTACTTGAGCGGCAATTGCGTCAGCAGGTGCAAAACATTCAGCGTTATCACGAGCGAGGTCAGTCGGAACTCGCCACCATAGGTTCGACCGCGCCCTTTGTCGGGCTGTTTGGTACGGTGTGGGGCATCATGCACGCTTTGCAGAATATTGGCAGTAGCGGTTCCGCTTCGCTGGACGTGGTGGCTGGCCCCATCGGCGAGGCACTGGTGGCGACGGCGATCGGTATCGCCACCGCATTACCTGCTGTGCTGGCCTACAATTATTTTCTGCGTAATTTGCGTGTGCGCATCACCGAACTGGATAATTTTGCGCACGACTTTCTGCGCCTCGCTCTCAAGAAAAATTTCAAGGGCTGATTTATTTTTTGTTATTCCAGTCCGTGCGGGAATGGCGTTGGTTAAATAGATAGGAATACCGGAATATGGCTTTCAATAGCAATACGGATGGCGACATGATGAGCGAGATCAACGTCACGCCGTTGGTGGATGTGATGCTGGTACTGCTGGTGGTATTCATTATCACCGCGCCCCTGCTCGCACCCCAGTCGCTCAAAATCAATCTGCCGAAAACAGAGTCGGTGCAACAAAATGATACGCTGCAAAAAGTCAGCCTGATCGTCGATGCGCGTGGCAACCTCGAACTGGACAACATGCACCTCAGCGACGAAGGCTTGGCCGAGTTGCTGCGCAGTCGGGCGAATGAGCCGAAATTTGAATTGCAGATTGAAGCCGACAATGCCGTTCCTTACGGCCGTATTGCCGAATTGATGGCACTGGCGCAGCACGCAGGCGTCGCCAAGCTGTCATTTGTCACGCTGGCAAATTAGGGCAGTACTTTACATTGAGCGGCGACTTTTTATTTCCTGCCGCATGAGTCGCTCAAGCGGCAGGATGCCAGCTCAATTTCACCTGAGCAGTATCAATTGGGGGATGGCATCCGGCCCGCACCAGACAATTGCATTTTGTTCATACTTTTCACCTAGCGATCTGGCTGTTACTGAAGAAATCCCAAGTACCATAAAGCTGGATTCGGCGGGCCAATCTGCATCAGGGTGTTTACCCGCTCCATTAATAAATTTAAATCCCATCATTGAAAGTTCAGC
>JBBQXA010000051.1:0-16734 GCA_038210095.1 Burkholderiales bacterium | reverse complement strand
ATCTGGAGACACGCAGGTTAGGCGACCCGCGACGCTACTTCGTCAATATTGATAACCTTATTGTCTAAAGTTGTTTAATTTTCCATCCCAAGGTTTAAACCACCGGCTTTAGCCGGTCAGCTTTAGCTGCGACAATATGCTGCAAGAAGGGATGTGCGGCATGGAATATAGGTACAGTATTGGGGCAGGCATTTTTGGGCAAGAGCTCCTTCTGAGCTAGGGTAGGCCAGATGACGGAAGAAATGAGCAGTAAGTATTGTATATGGAGCATCACATTGAGACTAAGCCGAATGATGATTTCAAAATGGAACCTGACTAGGACGCGTCGTTCAGGCGACGCGTATCCGGACTTTCAGTCCGTAATTCAAACCCACCGGCTTTAGCCGATGGTTGTTTAGTTTCTGGCACAACCCCTTAACTTCGTGCGGGCAACCCCAGTCGCTCATGCGATTCTCCCTGCCGGTTTAAAGCTTGTAACCTCTATGTACCGCTACCACGCCGCCAGTCAGATTGAAGTACTCGACCCGTTCCAGTCCGGCCTCTTCCATCATGGCCTTAAGCTCGTCCTGTCCGGGATGCATGCGGATGGATTCGGCGAGATAGCGGTAGCTATCAGCATCGTTGGCAATGAGTTGCCCCATTTTGGGCAGTAGCTTGAACGAATAAAAGTCGTATGCTTTTTCCAGCGGTTTGGCGACTTTGGAGAACTCCAGCACGATCACGCGCCCACCGGGCTTGATGACGCGATTCATTTCGCGCAGGGCGGCATCCTTGTGGGTGACATTGCGCAGGCCGAAGGCAATGCTGACACAGTCAAAGTAATTGTCGGGGAAGGGCAGGTGTTCCGCGTCGCACTGGGTCACGGGGGTGGCGATACCTTCATCGAGCAGGCGGTCGCGACCTACACGCAGCATGGCGTTGTTGATGTCGGTAAGTACGACTTGGCCGGTTTCACCGACCTGCTTAAGGAACAGGCGCGACAGATCGGCCGAGCCGCCTGCCACGTCAAGCACGCGCTGTCCTTTCTGCACGCCGCTGACGCCGATAGCGAATCGTTTCCATATACGATGAAGTCCGGCGGACATCAGGTCATTCATGACGTCGTATTTGCCGGCAACCGAGGTGAATACGCCAGCCACGCGCTTGGCCTTTTCTTCTTCTGCTACGGTTTCAAAGCCGAAATGTGTATCCGCCATTCTGTCTTCCTGTTCATTCAAAAAACGCTGCTGCAATTAGCGGGCAGTCAGTCAAAAGGTGACTGTGGTTGGTAACGACCATTATGCTGTGTCACGGCTTGCTCCCGCAGCGTCAAGCCGGTGCAGGTAGTTATGCCAAAGTATTTCCTTATCTTTACCAAGCCCGTAAAGGTAGTCCCAAGTATACAGTCCGCTGTCGTGACCGTCGTCAAACACAATTTTAATCGCGTAGCTGCCCGAGGGCTCAATACCGGTAATGCCAACATCGCGCTTGCCGACTTGAAGAACTTCCTGTCCCTCACCATGGCCGCGCACTTCGGCGGAGGGCGAATAGACGCGCAGAAATTCACAGGGAAGTTGGTAGCGTGCGCCATCGTCAAAGGCAATTTCCAGTAATTTTGATTTCTGGTGCAGCGTGATTTCAGTCGGAGTCATAGTGAGCGTATCTTTTTTAATAGGGTGGTGGTGGAACGTTCATGCAAGAAGGGGATGCTGTGAACGACTCCACCCCAGCCCTGTACTTCTTCGCCGCCGACGATGTTCTCGGGTTGCCAGTCGCCGCCCTTGACCAGCACGTCGGGACGGCAGGCAAGAATCAGATTCAATGGCGTGTCTTCGTCAAAAAGAACAGCCAGACTGATGGCTTCCAGTGCCGCAAGAACAGTCATGCGGTCATCTTGGTTGTTTATCGGGCGATCATCACCCTTGCCCAATCGTTTGACCGAGGTATCACTGTTCACGCCAAGAATCAGTGATGCACCAAGGGCGCGGGCTTGCGCCAGATAAGTAACATGACCGCGGTGCAACACATCAAAACAGCCGTTGGTGAATACCAGTGGGCGAGGCAATGCCGCTGCACGTGCGGCAAACTCATCGGGTGGGCAAAGTTTGCGTTCGAAGTCTGGTGTCGGGTACATCATTAGTCGAGATATTCGAACATGCGCACCACGCGCATAACGCCGCGTGTGTTGCTGGCGATCTCGGTAGCCGCATCGGCTTCGGCACGGTAGGCCAGCCCTAGCAGGTAAACCGTGCCATTTTCGGTGACCACTTTGACGTGGTCGGAATTAAAAACCTTATTTTGCAGGAAACGCAACTTCACGTTTGAAGTAACCAGAGCGTCGCTGCTGCGAGAGGCCAGAGAGCTGACGCCGGAAATCACCAGTTCGTTCTGCACGCTGCGAACATTCTCAATGCCGGAAACATGTTTGCTGATCTCGGCCTTGGTCGCTTCGTCGGGAGCCTCGCCGGTAATGAGCACGTTACGGTTGTAGCTGGTCAGGTTGATATGAACATTGTCCCCGTAGCGCTTGCCGACCAGGCTGCCGGATTTGTTTTCTATGCCCTGGTCCTCAATGTAGGCGCCGTTGGTGCGTCTGTCCTGGGCCATCAGTACGCCGGTCCCAATCCCGGCGGCAACCACAGGGAAGCAGCCTTGCAATGAACCGGCGAGCAATGCCAGTAACAAAATAGAAACGATACGCATACTTATTCTCCCAACAACAAATAATCGATTACATCGCACAGGCAGTGCAGGGCGAGCAGGTGAACTTCCTGTATTCGTGCCGTGCTCTCGGCATCAATACAAATCAGTACGTCGGTCGGGCGCAGCATAGCCGCCATTTCTCCGCCGTCGCGGCCGGTCAGTGCGACCACGCGCATGTTGCGTTCATGGGCCGCTTTTATAGCAGCAACCACGTTGGTTGAATTTCCGCTGGTTGAAATTGCCAGCAGGCTGTCGTTGGGCAGGCCCAGTGCGCGTACCTGCTTTGAGAAAATCTGGTTAAAATCGTAATCATTGCCGATGGAAGTCAGCACCGAACTATCGGTGGTCAATGCGATAGCAGCGAGGCCGGGCCGCTCTTTCTCAAAGCGGTTTATCAGCTCGGCCGAGAAGTGCTGTGCGTCGGCGGCGGAGCCACCATTGCCGCAGCAGAGAATCTTGCCGTCATGGGTGATGCAATCGAACAAAAGTTGGGCGCCATGGGCGATAGGCTCGGCCAGCGTATCTTTGACCTTCAGCTTGAGCTCGGCGCTATCTTCGAAATGTTTGATGATGCGATTGTTGATGTTCATGATGGACCGTTCGTTAGATCAGTGCGAATATTAACCGAATCAGGCGGTAAACGCATTTCTGAGCCACTGTACGCCGCGTTCCGGTGTGTCATTAAGCAGCAGCGCATCAAAACGGCAGGGAGGAATGCGGTTTAGGGTGGCGAGGTACTGCTGGGCGGTGCGGATAATGCGTTGCTGTTTGCGAGTGTCAATGCTGGCCGCCGCCCCGCCGAAATTTTCATTGCTGCGCAGACGCACCTCGATGAATACCAGTGTTGCGCCATCCTGCATAATCAGGTCGATTTCGCCATATCTTCCCCGGTAATTTTGAGAAATCAATTGCAGCCCCTGTCGCTGCAAGTACTGTGCGGCCCAGCGTTCAGCCAGTTGGCCGCGTTCGTTCATGGGTTGCTGATCTTAGCCGGGGCGGAGGACAGTGAAGGGAAGGCGCGAGGGGATGGCGTCACTGACCTGCCCGGGAGGGATGCCCGCCCCTGTTCAAAAATGGCTGGTATCGACTTGCGCTCAAAGGTGTAGCCGTAAAGGTTGATACGTCCGGTAACACCATCCAGCGGCATGGCATTATGTACCTGATCATTCAGCATAAGTTGAATCAGGCGGAAGGCATCTATACCCAGTGCATAGAGGCGCTCTTGATCGGGAGCCAGCGGCGGATCCATCCGCGGATAAATCATCACGGCCGGATGATCGGCCTGCAACAGCCAAGGCATGTCGACAAAATTAATTCCATCAAGCTCATAATTAATCAGGGTTTCATTGTCGCCGAAGAAGACCTGCGACGTCGCATAGACCGGCAGTTTGCTGGGCAGGTAAGGGCGAATCAACTGGGCTTTAGTTGCATCCACGGCGAGAAAAACCATGGAATTCTCGTTGGCTTTCAGGTCGAGCAGCGGGGCAGGATCGCCGTTGAACTCTACTTCACTAAGCGATCCCCCGCTCAGTTTGAGCCACTCATCCTCGAATGCAAACAGCAGGCGCTGGGATAATTGCGCAGAGCTGGAAATGCACATGGCATGCTGAAATCCACGTTGCCAGGCTTGTTGCGCCGCTTGTCGGGCTTCGGCTTCGGCGCCCATGCCAAAGAAGTAGAGTGGTCCGGCGGATTGTTCTTCAATCAGGTTCAGCGCGAGCGTAGGAACGGGAATGTTTTTTTCCAATGCCAGTGTGGAAACGCCGTTGCGTGTTAACGGTCCAACAACGGCAAGCGCACCGTTGGCGATGGCCTGACGGTAAAGTGATACAACTTCCTGACTTTCATCAACGCTGGAATAAATTCGTATTGGTAATACATGGGGTTGAGTTCGTGCCGCCGCAAGGAAACCCTGACGCACGATCTCGGCTGCAGGTGCAAACAGTTCTGCGTTGAGTGGCAGCATCAGGGCGATATGCGTCGTCGGCCTTTCTCCAGCGGGGGAGAACGACTGGCTGAGTATTGGTTCTTCGGTGGCGCAAGCAAAACCGCTCACGTATAGTGCGATCAAAGTAAAAAAGCAGAGGAATAAGCGTTGCATCATTTACATCCGCAAAAACTGGAAGCCGCATTATATGTAGTTGCCACCCCGATTGGAAACCTGCGCGATATCACCCTGCGCGCGTTGGATGTATTGGGGGCGGCAGATGTGGTTGCCGCAGAGGATACGCGCAATAGTGCGCATCTATTGTCTCATCACGGCATTGCCAACCAGCGCCTGATGGCCGTGCACCAACATAATGAGCGCGGGGCGGCAGATAAAATCGTCGCCTTGCTGCAAGACGGAAAGAGTGTGGCTTTCATCAGCGATGCAGGCACTCCCGCGGTTAGCGATCCCGGTGCATTGCTGGTGCATGCGGTATTGGCTGCCGGATTGCGGGTTATTCCGGTTCCGGGGGCGAGTGCGGTGGTCGCGGCACTGTCGGCTTCCGGACTGTCGGCGCCGCATTTTCTGTTTTACGGCTTTCTGCCCAACAAGTCTGCCGCGCGTTGTAGTGCCTTGAAGGTATTGGTTGAGCACCCGTATACACTGGTGTTTTACGAGGCGCCGCATCGCATTGTCGAATGTGTTGCCGACTTGAAGGTGGTGCTGGGGGGCGAGCGACAGATCGTGTTGGCGCGTGAGGTCACCAAGTTGTTCGAGACTATACATAGCTGTCGTCTGGAGGATGCCGAATCCTGGCTGCTGTCCGATAGCAATCAGCAGCGTGGCGAGTTCGTGGTGTTGGTTTCCGCCGCAGAACCACAAACCGGTTTGTCGGCGGAAGCGCTATCAACTTTGACCATGCTGCTCGCGGAGTTACCGCTCAAGCAGGCGGTGCAGCTAGCTGCAAAAATCAGCGGGGCCAACCGTAGCGAGCTGTATCAGCTGGCCTTGCAGATGAAGGCCTAGGCGGAATGATGACCGAGTCGGACGTGCCCTTGATACAGGCGCTGCTGACTAATCCAGATTGCTACGATCACCTCGTGTCACAGTTGCGGTTGATCGAAACTCACATCTCCTGGGTGTTACTCACTGGCGAGTATGCCTACAAGATCAAGAAGCCAGTGAACCTTGGTTTTCTCGATTTCAGTACGCTGGCGCTACGACAGCAGGCCTGTGAGGATGAGATTCGCCTGAACCGAAGGTTGGCGCCAGATTTTTATCTGGGCGTAATGGACATCTCAGGCACGGTAGAAAATCCGCGTATCAATGTGGGTGGCGATCCCTTCGAATATGCGGTGAAGATGCGCCAGTTTCCGCCGGAAGCTACTCTTGATCATTGTGCCGAGCGCGGCGAACTCACTAATAAGCAGATGGATAGTCTCGCTGCGCGGCTGGCTCAGTTCCATCTTGATGAATGTGCCCGCGCATCCTGTGATAGTTCGTGGGGCGAGCCGGATGTGATTGCTCAATCAGTTACGGAGAATTTTCAGTTATTGCTTGAGCGGCTGGATGCTCCGCAACGAAACAGACTATCCTTTTTGCAAGACTGGAGTAGCGCCGAACATGATCGCCTGATACCGCTGATGCGGGAACGGAAACGTGATGGTTGGGTGCGCGAATGTCACGGCGATCTTCATCTGGGAAATCTGGCCTGGGTAAAAGGCGAGTTACTAATTTTTGATGGGATCGAATTCAGTCCCGCCTTGCGCTGGATCGACATCATTTCGGAGGTTGCATTCTGCTATATGGACTTGCTGCATCGCCAGCAACGTGAGTTGGCGATGCGTTTTCTTAATGCCTGGCTTGAGGCCAGTGGTGATTATGAAGGTGTGGCATTGTTGCGCTATTACGCGGTTTATCGCGCGATGGTGCGCGCCAAAGTGGCGGCATTGCGCTTGGATCAGTTGACGGAGGGGCCTGGTCGGATCGCCAATGTCATCGAACTTGAGTCCTGTCTGGCGTTGGCCGAACGGCTAGCCCAATATAGCCAACCGCAGTTGGGAATTACACATGGATTGTCCGGATCCGGCAAGACGACGCAGACCCAGTTGTTATTGCAGCGGCAAGCTATGATCCGCTTGCGCTCAGATGTTGAGCGCAAGCGGCTGGCCGGCCTTGATGTGGCGGCGCACAGCGGCAGTCCGGCGGGCGGCGGGCTGTATGCACCCCAGTTCAGTCTGCGCACTTACCAGTACTTGGCCAAGTTGGCGGGTGTTTTGCTCAATGCGGGTTGGCCCGTAATCGTCGATGCCGCATGTCTGGAACGCTGGCAGCGCGACCTGTTCCGCGATCTCGCGCAACAGCAGCAAGTAGATTTCAGAATTTATGATGTTCAGACCGATTTCGCCACACTTCGTGCGCGCGTCGCCGAGCGTTCAGTGCTGGGAGGGAATGCTTCAGAGGCGGACATGAAGGTTTTGCTGCGTCAGATTGAAACGGCTCAGTCATTGGATACGGACGAATTTGACAGCGTGGTAGTGGTACATGGATGATGTCGACAATCTGGGAACCTTTAATTTAGTGTGTTTATTTTCCTTTCCCCCTGTTATGTTGCGTTAACAGGGGTGAAGTTTAAGAGGAGGGGCTGTGAACAAAGACGAAAAGATGCGTGCGATCAGTCAGTTAGTGTTTGAATTGACGGTGGCGACCAGCAGCACGGCCGACTTGGACGTGTTGCTAATGCGACTGTTCGAAATACTATGCAAGCATCAAGAGTTTTCGTTGCAACCACGCGGGGCTATCGTTCTGCTTAATCCACGCGGACGCTACTTTCAGGTCGCCCAGTTCGGCATAGAACCCGGCTGGAAATCGGATTACCGCTGGAAGACTGGTGCATTCGCCACCACCGATATCGCGGCAGATTGCATAGCTGATTCGATTCCATTTCCTCCCGGTAATGATGTCGATACGAAAGAGGCTCTGCATCGCGTATTGCTGTTACCTCTGCACATAGAGAACCACGGTGTGGGTTATGCCGTTTTGTTCGCCCAAGCGGACTACCAGCCCAAGCCCGTACATCTGGAATTTATGAGTGACCTGGCAAGGGTGTTGTCCGGCTTAGTTCAACGTGCGCTGATTGGTGAGACCCTGCTAATACGAGAGCTCGAACTCGAGGAGGCTCGAGCCGACGCGTTACGCAGCCTGGGGGTCGCATCTGAATATCGCGATAACGATACCGGCTTTCACATTATGCGCATGACCAACTTTGCCCAGGCTATCGCCAAGGCAATGGGCATGTCATCGGAATTGCGAGAGTTGTTGTATGTTGCGGCTCCTATGCATGATGTTGGAAAAATCGGCATTTCGGATGCGGTGCTTTTAAAGCCGGGCAAGTTGACGCCGGAAGAATTTGAAATCATGAAGACGCACGCCCAAATTGGCGCCACGATTTTAAGTGGGCATGATTCTCTGATTGCGGCGGCACGGGACATCGCCGGTTCACATCATGAGCGCTGGGATGGCACCGGTTATCCGGCGGGACTGGCGGGCGAGGCAATACCGATATTGGCAAGGGTCTGTGCTGTGGCCGATGTATTCGATGCACTGACATCGGTGCGCCCTTACAAGCAGGCGTGGACGGTTGAGGACGCGTACGACATGGTGATGTCTGAATCGGGAAAATATTTCGATCCTGCCGTAGTTTGTGCTTTCGATGCGGCGATGCCCGAAATTCTGCGCATACGCGAATTGTATCGTGACGATATTATCGATCCGAAACAGGTATTAACACTGCCAGCTATCCCGCCGAGGGAAGGTGCTTGGGCAGTTTGGGATGACAGCCTCAGCGTGGGTATAGACATCATCGACGAGCATCATCGCTACCTGTTTGACTTGATAAATGACCTGTTCGACGTGGTCGGCAACAAGCGCGGATCCCGCCAGGTGGCGCGCCTAATCAAGTCGTTGGATTCCTACGCCAAGGTGCATTTCCGCGCCGAGGAGCAGATGATGACCCATTGCGACTATGGCGGACTTGAGCGCCAACTGCACCAACATCATGCGTTTGAAGCCAAAATTAGCGAATTCTACGAAGAGATGCACATCAACCCGCTGGTCGCGCAATTTGACGTGTTGACCTATCTGCGCGACTGGCTGATACACCACATCAAGGTCGAAGACGCCCAGTTGCGGGAATTGAGCGAGGCTTGAGTTCTATTTCAGCTTGGCGTGGGCGGGGCGAAATACTTTGCACTGCTCAGGGTTGGATTCCAGATGCGCGCCCTCAATCAAATCTATGCAATAAGGTATTGCCGGAAAAACCGCGTTAAGGCAATCATCTATCGCCGAGGGCTTGCCCGGCAGGTTGACGATCAGGCTCTTGCCACGAATTCCGGCGGTCTGGCGAGACAGAATGGCGGTGGGCACAAACTTCAGCGATGCGGTACGCATCAGCTCACCGAAGCCCGGCATTATCTTTTCGCATACCGCTTCGGTTGCCTCCGGTGTCACGTCTCTGGCCGCGGGACCCGTGCCTCCGGTCGTGACGATCAGGCAGCAACCCGCGATGTCGCTCATCTCGCGCAGCGTGGCCTCTATCAGCGTTTGCTCGTCCGGAATCACCCGCGCCACCGGCTCCCACGGCGTAGTCAGTACGCGCTCAAACCATGCGCGCATCGCCGGTCCGCCCTTGTCTTCGTAGTCCCCCCGGCTGGCTCGGTCTGAGATGGTCAGCAGACCTATACGTGCGATGCTCATGTTTACTCCCTGTAATCAGCTTGATTCTGAAAGGCTGCGCCGTCCAGAAATTGCACGGTAACGATCTCGCCGGCCGCGAGCCCAGTGCTGTCAGACGGGGCAATTAGCAGGCCGTCAGCCCTCGCCATCGACAATAGTGCTCCGCTGCTTTGTGTGCCGGTCGACGTTGCTATATAGCCGTCAGCATCGCGACTCAGCACAACACGGACGAACTCGGTGCGCCCGGGCTTTATTTTGATGGCATGAGCCAGTCGAGCGCTGACGGTGCGACGGTGTAATTGTGATTGCCCCATCATGGCACGCAGGGCGAGCAGTACGAATTCTTCGAAGCAGACCATACTGGAAACCGGATTTCCCGGTAAACCGAATACCGCAGCCTGCGTGTTGTTCGGACGTACCAGTAGGCCGAAGGCCAAGGGGTGGCCGGGCTTCATCGAGACGCGCCAGAATTTCATCTGCACACCCAACTTCTCGACGGTAGGTCGCACATAGTCATGCACCCCGACTGACGTTCCGCCAGAAACCAGTAGTACGTCATAGTCCAAACCCTGTCGCAGATGGCGTTCCAGCTCAACGGGATCATCGCGGGCGATGCCCAGAAGCACCGGTTCTATGCCCAGCGCCTGTACCTGTGCCATCAGCGCATAGCCGTTCGCATCCGGTATCTTGTTCGGATCGATGGGTTCATCCATCGCCTCCAGTTCGTTGCCTGTGGATAAAATGGCAACGCGGGGGCGGCGATAAACCTGAAACTCGGCGCATTTCACCGTCGCCAATACTCCGGCGACACCAGGGGTAATGGATGTGCCCGCTGCCAGCACCACATCGCCGTTACGCATGCTTTCGCCGCGCAGGCGTATGTCGTGGCCGACAGGTGCCGCCTTGGCAAAGCGTACGCATTCGTCAGGCTGGATTTCAGTATCTTCGACTCGGATAACCGCATCGGCTCCTTGAGGCACGGGTGCTCCAGTCATGATGCGGGAGCACTGACCGGCTTGCACCGTCATAGTTGGTATATCGCCAGCCTTAATGTCCTCGATGATTTTTAGATTGACTGCACCACTTGCAAGATCGGCGCTGCGCACCGCATAGCCATCCATCGCTGAAACGTCATAGGGCGGCAAGTCACGATTGGCACTTATGTGCTGCGCCAGCACCCGTCCCAGAGAATGCTCCAGTCGGATCGTTTCACTACCCAGCGTGATGACTGAATCAAGCACTATTCTTTGTGCGGAGCTGACTGAAAGGTATTCCATTAATTCACTCCATTCGATGCCACGGCAAAATCTGCGGGCGTATCCAGATCAAAAAAACTTCGCAACTGCGCATCATGTTCCCGCAGCTGTGCCTCATTGATATAGCAAACGTCCAAGCGCTCCAGCAGAGCGCGCAGGCTATGCCTGCCCGAGCCTACCAGCATGTCGCGTATTACGGGCAGGCAGTCGCGCGAGTAAAAGGCCGCCAGCGGTTGGGGGTGGCCTTGGACTACTGGGACTACAGCCTGGTGTCCTGCACGATGCTCTGCCAGAAACTCCAGCAGGGCGGGGGCGATGAACGGCATGTCGCAAGCCACTGCAAACACCCATCCGAATTCCATTTGTTCCAGGGCGGCGGCCAAGCCAGCCAACGGTCCGCCGTCGGACTGTTCGTCAAAAACTTGCGGTAGGGTCAAATCGGCGCGCGCTTGACGGACGCTCACCATTACGTGTGGAAACACCTGTGCGACGGAGTTTTCAACATGCTGCAGCAACGTTTTGTCGCCTAGCATTAGTGCAGACTTATCCCGACCCATGCGACGGGAATCTCCCCCGGCCAGAATAACGGCGGTGCAATCGTCTATCATGTGCCAGTGCGATTTAGCAGGAAATCGGCTATGCCTGCCGCGTCATTTAGAGCGAAATGCGGCAGCAGGGGATAGGCCTCGCTCACATCACTCACCATCGCGATCAAGCCATCCTCGACCTTGCAGCGCGGTTCGTTCGCACATTCGCGACGCAGAACTTCGATTTTTTTGCCACTGGCGTGTGAGAATCCCTCGGCCAGCACTATATCGGCCTCACCCAGAAAGCGTTGCGCCAGCTCGGACGGTTCGCGTCTGTCCACGGCCTCGGCCACCAGTTGCAGCTCGTTGGAAGTGACCAGCATGCTCATGGCCGCTCCCGCTTGTTTGTAGCGCCAACTATCCTTGCCGGGGGTGTCCAGCACCACCTTGTGATGGGCGTGCTTGATGGTCGCAACCCTAAGCCCACGGCGGCTCAGCTCGGGTATCAGCTTTTCTACGAGCGTAGTTTTGCCGCAACCTGAGTGGCCGACGAAGATGAAGACGGGTGGCATCATGGATGTGGGGTTACCCATGAGTCCCCCTTGCTCGTCTCTTCTTTTTTCCAGATAGGTACATGTTGTTTCAGCTCGTCTATCAACCAGCGGCAGGCATCGAAAGCCGCGGCACGATGTTCAGCTCCCGTGGCAATGAAAACGATCTGTCCACCTGCCTCTATGCTGCCGACGCGATGAACGATGCGGGCATCCAGTAGGGCGAAGCGTGTGATGGCTTGGTCGCGCAAGCGGTTCATTTCTGCCAGTGCCATGCTGCCGTAAGCCTCAAAAATCAGTTGGGTGACTTCGCAGTCCTCGGCAAAGTCGCGTGCACAACCAAGAAAGGTGGCAATGCCACCAATGCGTTTGGAGCTGGCACGCAGCGCGAGGATTTCCTCATCCTGTGAGAAATCTTCAAGTTGTATGCGTACCGCATCCTTAAATTCAGTCATGTCAGCCCCCGGAAAACTTCGACATGAACACAACTTCGCTGCCATCTGCTACGGGCAGGTTCAGGTCGCGTACATGCTCACCGTTCACGGCGGTGAAGCAGACCAGTTCAAAGGCCTGTGGATAGTTGGCAGCCAGCTCGATGCGCAGCATTTGTAAGGTCAGTTCGGGACGATGTTTGATTTGCAACGAGGATATTCCGGCCAGCTCGGCAACCGGCCCAAACAACAATACCGAGATCATTTTGTTTCTCCGCGCAGCCAAACACCGCTTTTGCCGCCGCGCTTCTCTTCCAGTTGCACACACTCGATGCGCATGCCCCGGTCTATTGCCTTGCACATGTCGTAGATGGTCAGCAGTGCGACATTGGCGGCGCATAGCGCCTCCATCTCGACGCCGGTTTGGCCTACGCAGCCAGCGGTTGCAAGCACTTTGATGGCGACACAGCCGCTGACATCGGGCTCGGAGATTTCGCTGAATTCGACTTCGACGCCAGTCAGCGCAATGGAGTGGCACATGGGAATGATGTCGGGTGTGCGCTTGGCCGCCATCACGGCTCCAACATCGGCCACAGTGAGCACATCGCCTTTGGCGATCTTGCCTGACCGAATGCGCTCCAGTGTTTCAGGCTGCATGCGCAGGATGCCGCTGGCGATGGCGACGCGTTGGGTGTGGGCTTTTGCAGCCACATCTACCATGCGCGCGCGTCCGGTTTCGGAAAAATGATTCAATTCGCTCATGGGTTTCTCGTTTTAACTGGCTTCCCCGCAAACACTGCAGGTCGGATCGCGACTTAGGTTGCTGCGCATAACACGCATGTCCAGCGCGTTTATCGTCAGCAGTTTGCCGCTCAGTCCATGCCCCAGACCCATCAGCAACTTGAGTGCTTCGCCAGCCTGTATGCTCCCTATCATGCCGACCAGTGGTGCGAACACCCCAGTAGTCGCACAGCGCAGCTCGGCGGACTGACTGTCTTCGGGAAAGAGACAATTGTAGCAGGCAGTACCCGTGGCACGATAATCAAATACTGATATTTGTCCGGAGAACTGGATAGCCGCACCTGATACCAAAGGCTTGCGTTGCGCCAGGCAAGCGCGATTGACCGCGTAGCGCGTGGTGAAGTTGTCACTGCAATCCAGCACCACATCGGCTTTGGCGACCAGTTCACGCAATTGAGCCTCGTCAGCTCGGCTAGCAAGCGCGACGCAATCTATCTCCGGGTTGATGTCTTGTAACAGCGCCTTGGCCGATTCAACCTTGGGCTGGCCAACCGTCGAAGTGCGGTGAATGATTTGGCGCTGCAAATTGCTGAAATCCACGGTGTCGTGGTCGCACAGGGTCAGCCGGCCAACACCGCTGGAAGCGAGATACAGTGCGGCGGGCGAGCCTAGGCCGCCCAGTCCGATGATGAGTACTTTCGCATCCAGCAGTTTTTGCTGGCCTTCAATGCCGATCTCGTCCAGCAGGATGTGGCGGCTGTAGCGCAGTAATTGTTGGTCGTTCATGATTGAAGTGGCGGAGATTCCGAGCTAGGGTTCAGCCCGAAGAATAGCCTGTATGCGCACAAATAAAAACGGGCACCCGAAGGTGCCCGCTTTTATTTGCTGCTATTTCTAACTAAATCGGGGTTAACCGAGTCGGATTAGAAGGAGTGGATCATGCCCAAGCCCATGCCGTTCTGGGTTGATCCAGCCGTGCCGCCGTAGATGCTGTAGCTTGCTGCGACATCATTCTTAAGCGAGGTGAGTGCAGCATACATTTCGGTGCGCTTGGAGAAGTTGTAGCCGTAACGCAGAGTAGTCATTTTTGCGCCGGTGTTAGCAATAGCGCCAATTTTACCATTCTGTGCGTAGAAAGCGCCCAAGTTGCTGTTACCAAATTTATAATTGCCCGACAATTCCCAGTTGTTCTGAGTGCTGGCGGTGTTGGCTGCCGTACCGATAGACAGGCGCTCATAGGTCAAGCCAATTTGGCTGCCATCAATTTTGTAAGCGCCAACCAGACGGGTGGCGGTATCTGTCACAGTAGTCTGCGTTTGGGCAGGGCGATTTTCATAGCCAAGCGCAGCGTAGAACATGTCGTTTTCGTATTCGCCTGACATAGACAACCGATTTTTCTTGGCTGTCGTTGCAGTTTGCGTGGTATCAGAGGCAAAGGAAACCTTGCCTTGGAAGCCGCTTAGATTCGGAGTCCAATATTGAATATCGCTGGCTTGGCGAGTAACGTAGTTAGTCACACCGGATGCGGTGCCATGACCAACCAGATGAGTAGAGGTAAACGCACCAGCGTTGTCAAACAGCTCAACCTTGTTGTGAGTTGTTTTGTAAGGAGTATCCCAGGTGCCGAAAAACACGGTGCCAAAGTCACCTTTCAGGCCCAGTTGGCTATTGCGAGTGCCATTGCCCAAGCCATTGCCCGCTGCGCCGTTAGCGTCAACTTGAACTTCCAGCTGCCAGATAGCGGACAGGCTGTCGCCCAGATCTTCCTTGCCCTTCAGGCCGAAACGGGAGGCGTTGGATGCCACGCGGCTGACGCTGCTAGGGTTCGACTTGTTGTTATTGATGCTTTCGAAGTCCATGTTGATCTTGCCGTAAACGGTCACGTTGCTGTTGTCAGCGAAAGCCGGTGCGGAGAATGCGGCGGCAACAGCCAGCGCGATCAGTTTCTTTTGCATTTAAAGCTCCTTGATTTAAGTTATTTACACCGACGAACATGATGCCGCCGGTTAGAGTTCGGTGTAGAGAACTTCTGGAACCGGATTATCCTGATAGCAAAAATCTATGCAAGGCAGTGAAGCTAGGTTTAATAAAAAATTCACAAACTGTTGTTTTTATACAACAGTCCAGTATTTGGATAAATAAATATTACTTTATACAGCGACTTAGAAATAGTGATCTTCGCGGGACGATAAGCCCTATCCGCCGATATAGGACATTTCAACCTTCTTTAGGGTTACGGTTTGCTGTACATGGCGCAGCTCGGAGTAGCGATCGCGGCGATCCCGCCAGCAGCCTACGATCAGATTGGTCAACTCGCTGTCGATAGTGTTTCCCCGCAACGGGGTGCGCAAATCCAGACCTTGAACCGCAAACAAGCAAGTATAGAGATGGCCGTCGGTGGAAAGTCGGGCGCGGGTACATTCGTGGCAGAAGGCCTGAGTGACGGAGGCAATCACGCCGATCTCGCCGCTGCCGTCGCGGAAGTGCCAGCGTTCAGCAACTTCGCCGACATAGTTGGGGTCGGCGGAGATGAGCGGATAGTGTGCTGAAATGCGTGCGAGCATCTCTTTAGCCGGTATGACTTCGTCCATGCGCCAGCCGTTGCAGCTACCCACGTCCATGTATTCAATAAAGCGCAGCACTATGCCGGTGTTGCGAAAATGGTCTGCCATGTCGATCATCTCGTGATCGTTCACCCCGCGTCTGACTACCATATTGACCTTGACCGGATTCAATCCAACCCGTTGTGCTTCGGCAATGCCGTCCAGCACCGTCTGTACCTGCACGTCGGAATCGCTCATGCGCCGGAAGGTGGCCTCACTCAGCCCATCCAGACTCACCGTAATGCGCGCCAGTCCGGCATCCTTGAGCGATTGCGCCTTGCGGCTTAGCAGTACGCCATTGGTGGTCAGTGCGACTTCGACCGGCAGGCCCGCCGGGGTTTGCAAGCGCGCAAGCTTCTCAATCAGCTGTTCAATCCCGCGTCGCAGCAGGGGTTCGCCACCAGTCAGGCGAATTTTCTGTACCCCGCGCTGGATGAATAACTTGACCAGCCGCTCAATTTCTTCAAAGCTGAGCAATTCGGCGCGGGGCAAAAAGCTGTGATTTGCATCGAAGACGGCGCGCGGCATGCAATAGGTGCAACGCAGATTGCAGCGATCAGTGACCGAAATGCGCAGGTCCCGCAACGGTCTTTCCAGCGCGTCAGCGACGGGAGGCGAGTGCGTGGAAATTTTGGAACTGGATGTCATGGCCGCAATCGTGCAGGAGTAGCGCGTATTTAACAATCCCCCATTTGGAGACTACTAATGTAAACAATTCGCAGACAGGGCGCGCGATTTGCTAAAATTCACACCTTATATATAGCTTCCGGCACTAACCCATGACTACGCGCAAAATACTCGTTACCTCCGCGCTGCCCTATGCCAACGGCAGTATCCACCTCGGTCATCTGGTCGAATACATCCAGACCGATATCTGGGTGCGCTTTCAGAAAGTGCGCGGCCATGAGTGTCACTACGTATGCGCCGACGACACGCATGGCACGCCCATCATGCTGCGCGCCGAGAAAGAAGGTATCACTCCGGAGCAGCTGATTGCGCGCGTTTGGCAGGAACATTACGACGATTTTTCCGCATTTCATGTTCAGTTCGATAACTTTGGTTCTACCAACTCGGAGGAAAATAAGCAATGTGCGCAGGGCATTTACCGCAAGCTGCGGGATGAGGCGAAGCTGATAGAGACGCGCTCGATAGAGCAGTTCTACGATCCGGTAAAAAATATGTTCCTGCCGGATCGTTTTATCAAGGGCGAGTGCCCGAAGTGCCATGCCAAGGATCAGTATGGTGATAATTGCGAGGCCTGCGGCGCGGCCTATGCCCCCAC
>JBBQXA010000050.1:0-16918 GCA_038210095.1 Burkholderiales bacterium | reverse complement strand
TTTTTGCGGTATTTTAACAGGTATGTAGCAATGGCCATCTATGTAGTGGGAGACATACAAGGATGCAACAGCGAACTCCAGGACTTACTGGCTAAAGTTAGCTTCGATCCTACTCAGGACACACTCTGGCTAGTCGGCGACCTGGTGAACCGGGGGCCGGATTCGCTGGAGGTATTGCGACTGGTGAAGTCGCTGGGCGACAGTGCGATTACCGTGCTGGGTAATCATGACCTGCATCTGCTGGCCGTCGCCGCAGGCGTGGCCGAACTGCATCGCAGCGACACGCTGGACGAAATACTTGCCGCGCCGGACCGGGATGAATTGATGCACTGGCTACGTCACCAGCGCATGCTGCATGCGGAAGGGGATACGGTGCTGGTGCATGCCGGGCTGCTGCCGGACTGGAGCGTGAAGCAGGCAATGGCGCTGGCACATGAGGTTGAAGTCGCATTGCGCGGCGACGATTACGCGACTTTTCTCGCCCGCATGTACGGCAACAATCCGCATGGATGGGAAGACGAACTCGGCGGATATAAACGACTGCGCGTAATCACCAACGCGCTGACACGGATGCGCATCTGCTCCGATAACGGCGAGATGGAATTCAAATTCAAAGGGGAAATTCAGGACATTCCGGCAGGCTACAAACCGTGGTTTGATATGCCAAAACGGGCTAGTCGCAAGGCGACCGTAATCTTCGGCCACTGGTCGGCACTGGGATTAATTGTCAGAAAAGATGTAGTAGCACTAGACACGGGCTGCCTGTGGGGCGGTCCGATGAGTGCGATTCGACTGGAGGATCGCCGACTATTTCAGGTGGCCTGCAACAGTCCGGTGGCGAGACACTGGTGATTGCACAAAGTGCGCGCAATCACCAGAACGAATCAAAAACGCTTGCGTCGCTGGAATGCGCCGGGGGTGCGCCCTTCGATATGACGGAACGTGATACGTCCCTTGCTCAAATCATAAGGGGATAGCTCAAGGGAAACCTTATCACCGGCAATAATGCGAATATGATTCTTACGCATCTTGCCCGCGCTGTAGGCAATCAGACAATGGCCATTTTCCAGCGTGACGCGGTAGCGAGAATCCGGCAGGACCTCATCCACCACGCCCTCCATTTCAAGCAGTTCTTCCTTCGCCATTTATTCGGCGCCGCAAATATTCGATGCCTGCTGACCTTTAGGGCCAGTAGTGATATCAAAACTAACGCGCTGACCTTCTGTCAAAGTCTTGAAGCCTTCGCTATTGATCGCGGAAAAATGCGCGAAAAGATCTTCGCCGCCATTTTCTGGAGTAATAAAACCGAAGCCCTTAGCATCGTTGAACCACTTTACTGTACCTGTTGCCATATTCTTGAATCTCCTGAAAAACATCTAAAGAGGGCATTTATAAAATGCCCGGAACGAAGATCAAGACGACAATGAGATGAAGGTGAATAACCGCCGCAGAGCGAGCAGTGAACCAGACAGTAACGAGAGTGCTTGAAAATCGCGGCCCGCACTATGCCCCGTATCCGCAACAATAGCAAATAAATTATTTACATCACCCCGGCGAGCAGACGGCGCGCCATCTCTTTCGCCTGTCGAACATAACTGCCGCCGAACAAATTGGCATGATTAAGGATGTGGTAAAGATTGTAGAGATCCTTGCGCACCGCATAACCCGCGTCCAACGGGTAGTCAGCCTGGTAGGCCGCATAAAATTCCGCCGGATAGCCGCCAAATAGCTCGGTCATTGCAAGGTCGCATTCGCGATCACCGTAATATGCGGCGGGATCGAATATGAGCGGCGTGCCATCGGCGAGATAGCCGTGATTTCCACTCCACAGGTCGCCGTGCAACAACGAAGGTTGCGGCGCGTAGCCCTCAAAGAATGCGGGCAGCGTATCCAGCAGCTGCGCGCCCAGCGTGTGCAGCGGGTAGCCACTGCGAGCGGCGAGTTCGAGTTGATAGCCCAGCCGCCGTTCACGCCAAAAGGAGATCCAGTCAGCCGTCCATCCATTCGGCTGCGGCGTAGTACCCAAATAGTTATCCTGCGCAAAGCCGAATTGCTCCTCCGTGCAACGATGCATCGCGGCAAGTTGCTTGCCCAGTTGGGCGGCATTGCCCCGACTGCTCAATGTCAGATATTCCAAAACGAGAAATGCGTGCGCGCCTGATACTCCACTAACGATTGGTCGCGGCACGCGCACGCTGAGCGTGGCCGACATTGCCTGGAGCCCGACAGACTCCGCAACAAACATTTCCAGCGTGTCGGCAACATTGAGTTTGAGGAAGAATTCGCGGCCATCTTTTCCGCACAAACCCAGGGCCTGATTGATGCAGCCTCCGCCTATCGAATAGTGGCTGGCGTATTGAAAGGGCTGTCCGGTCGCCGTGCTAATGGCGGTGGAAATCCCGGACCAGTCGATCATCGGGATGCGGGGTTGTCGTGCGCGGATTCCGGCAGTGGTGATGACTTCGGTATCGGCTCGGCGGGCATGTGCTCCACGCGCGACGCGCCACCCTTGCGCAGCACCCGCACCGGATCGCCCACCTTGAAGGCATCCGGCTCTCCGGCTTGCATCACATAGGTGCTTTTACCATCCTCGTTCAGCTTGATCCATAGCTCCAGCCCCGGCTTGGTCGAGACGCCCGCCTGCCGACCCAGCGTACTGCCAAGCACGGCACCGAAAATCGAACCGACCGCAGAGCCCGTGCCGCCGCCGCTATTGCCGCCGCCAACTTGCCCGAAAATGCCGCCGACGTTGGTGCCGACATTCGAACTGTTATCCAGCTTGATCGGCGTGACAGATTCGACCACGCCGAGCAAAACGACCTCCGTGCTCCCCTGCTGCGGATTCCCGGCACAACCGGCCAATAATGCAATGACAAGCAGGATGCGACGCATAGATTACAGCGGCAAGGCTGACCCGAAGTGTTGCTCGTACTGCGCCTTGATCTCGGCACGCGTAGGCGCATGGTTCTGACCACCACGGCTGGCGATCTTGATCGAGCCCATCAGCGAAGCCAGACGACCCGTCATCTCCCAGTCCCAGCCGCTTTGGATGCCGTACAGCAGACCGGCGCGATACGCATCGCCGCAACCGGTTGGATCTATCACCGAAGCGGGCTTGGGCGTAGGAATCGCAATCTCCTTGCCGTTGGCATAGATCATCGAACCGTCGCCACCCAGGGTAACAATCAGCGCCTCGACCGACTCGGCCAACTGCTTCAATGTCTTGCCAGTCTTGTCCTGCAACAGCTTGGCTTCATAATCATTGACGGTGATATAGGTGGCCTGGTCGATAAAACGCAGCAAGTCGGCACCCGAGAACATCGGCATGCCCTGACCGGGATCAAACACGAAAGGAATGCCCGCCTCAACGAACTGCTCCGCATGCTCCATCATGCCGTCGCGGCCGTCCGGCGATACGATACCGATGCTGACATCGCTCGCATCACCGACCTTATTCAGATGAGACTCGCCCATCGCACCGGGATGGAAGGCGGTGATCTGGTTATCGTCCAGATCGGTAGTGATGAAAGCCTGACCGGTAAAACTGTCCGGCACATGGCGGATATGTTTTTGGTTGATGCCCAGCTTCTCCAGCCGCTTCGCGTAGGGACCAAAGTCATCGCCCACGGTCGCCATAATCAGCGGCTTACCGCCCAGCAGACCCAAGTTGTAAGCAATATTGCCCGCGCAACCGCCATATTCGCGACGCATCGTCGGCACCAGAAACGCTACATTCAGAATGTGCAACTGCTCGGGCAGGATGTGCTTCTTGAAGTGATCGGGGAACACCATAATGGTGTCGTAAGCCATGGAGCCACAGATGAGCGCGTTCATAGTATCGGTCTCAGGTGAATAAGAAAGGCGGGCATTATAACAGCTTGCCCTCCTGCCCCGACGTACCGAAACGGCACTGCGTCATGTCTTCGGCGGAATTACTTATACCGCCCCGCTACGACTCGCCGCAGCCTCCCATTGCAGACGCATTGCCTTGACTGCCTGCTGCATCGCGCGGCGGATCGCGCTGGCCGAACGCAGACTGGCATCCATTTCCGCTACCGGCAGCTGCCCTTGCGTCCCCGCCTCTAACAGCGCCGATTTCAGCGCCTGATAGCCCGCCTCCATTTCTTGCAGGGCAGATTCAACATGGGCATGCTCACCTGCCAGCTTGCCCGGATCGACAGACTGGCACAGCGCCGCAATTGCTGCGGTAAAGTTGGACGATGCTGCGGAGGGACGCGCCATCGTTTCCCGCGTGGCGGCTGCCGCTTCCTGAGCCAATTCTGCAACCGACTCGTAATAGCGTGCGATGCGCATGATGTCAGGCAGGCGCTGCGCTCCCTCGGCTGACATCCCGCCGCGATTCAATCTTGTGATGAATTCGGCGATTGCGACATTAAGGCCGGCTACGATCTGCTGATCGCGTGCCAGCTTACTACTCGCCGTGCCGTCCATCGCCTCGTGCAAAATCCGCAAAGCAATGCCACCCATGCGCTGCACCTCGCGCTGCAACGCATCTATTGCCAAATACGGCACCTCGACCACGTTGGCATCCAAATAAAGCGGCTTCGCCTCATCTTCCTCTGCGGTATGAAATCGGTGCTGCAGGAAATTACTCAGATGATCGACCAGCGGCCACATCAACACCACTCCCAGCAAATTGAACACCGTATGGAACAAAGCCAGGAAGGCGGCCGGCGCTCCATCCAAATCGAGCAGCTCGCGCAACACCCCAAGCAGCGAGATCAGCAGCGGCAACAACAGCAGCGCGACAACTCCGGTCAGCACGTTGAACAGCACATGCGCGCTGGCGGCGCGTTTGGCATTGGGCGTCGCACCGATGGCGGCAATCAGCGCGGTAATCGTGGTGCCGATATTTGCGCCGATCACCGCCGCCGCCGCACTCTCTATCGAAATCAACCCGCCTTGCGCTGCGGTCAGCACAATGGTGAGCGAAGCGCTGGACGACTGCATCAACACCGTCATCATAATGCCGGTGAGCACCATCACCAGGATACCGAGCGCCCCATGGATCTCGTTCAACGAAAAGTCGGTGGTAAAACCGGAGAACGACACCCGCAACAGATCTATCCCCAAAAACAGCACACCAAAACCGGCCAGCGCCAACCCCAATGAGCCGCGCCGGGTAGTGCCCCCGGACAAACGCAGCGCCATCCCAATACCGATCAACGGCAAGGCCAACGCATCCACCTTAAACTTGAGCCCGACCAACGCGACCAGCCAACCGGTCATAGTCGTGCCAATATTGGAACCAAACAACACCCACAACGATTGCCCCAACGTGAGCAGCCCCGCATTAACAAAGCCGATGGCGGCCACGGTCACCGCACTGGATGACTGCACCAACGCGGTAACCAACGCCCCGGAAGCCAAGCCCCGCAACCGCGTCTTGGTCGAACTAGCCAAGATGCGCTCCAGCGCCGAACCCGCCGCCAACTTTAGCCCGTCCGTCATCAACCCCATTCCCAGCAGGAACAAGCCGATGCCCCCGAGCAACCCACCCACGCCTTCCCAATTAATCATCATTCGCCCCCATGCTTTATTCTAGCCTGTAGTTAGTTGCGGGCAACTGATAACAATCCCCGCCACGGCACACCTCAATTTTTTTATTAAAAAGTGCAAAACCTAGTACTTCTACTAGTACCATGTAACATTTATAATTGCGGATAAAGACGCTTCAATTTTATCCGCGCATCTGGAGTTGTAAACTGCCAGTTAATTTTCTTCGTGCTGTTGTTTCGATCCTTCTCCCATGCAGCCACTTCAGTCTTCATGCTCCCCATATTGTCGATTCGGCGACCAAGACATTGTCCCTTCAGTACACTGAGTTCAATCTCCGCCATATTCAACCAACTTCCGTGTTTGGGTGTGTGATGGATATCAAGGCGTTCCGCCAGGCGTCTGGCCTCCTTGGGCTCGAATGTTTCGTATAGAGATACAATGCTGTGAGTGTTCAGGTTGTCCATGATCAGGCGCACCTTGACCGCATCCGGATACCGTTCATCGAGCATTTCCTTTATCTGCGCCGCCCAATCCTTTCTTGTTCGACGTTCCGTGATGGCAACATGTCTTTTGCCGGATAAAGGCTCCACTTCCATGAAGATTTCTGCCACGCCATTTCTGACATATTCGTCGTCCATGCGTGCAACTCGACCCGGTGCGCACGGGACAGGTTCTCTGATTTCACCGATCAGTTGCTTGCTCGATTCATCCATGCAAACCACGGGGTAGTCTGGATCGTAGGGCAGGTGGTAAACCTCCAGCACGTCCTCCATATTGGCTACAAATGCGGCGCTCCCTTCCGGCGGGATTTTCCAGTACTTGCTGAGGTGAGGTTTAAGTTCGTTTTTTTTAAAGCCCTCTGTATGGTCATGTGCGATACGGATTCGGCTATTTCAAGTTCGACGACCTTGTCGGCAAGCAACCTGACTGTCCATCTGGCGCGCCCCTCCGGCGCGTCAGAGCAAGCCAAAGCGATCAGTCTCGCCTCGAATGCCCCATCAAACGTGATCTCGCGCGGCGGCTTTTCCAGTGGCTTCCGGTCAAGCGCCGCCTCGAAACCCTCCTCTACAAATTTCCGCTTGATATGTTCGATAGTCCGGCTCGATATTCCGAGCGCTTCGGCTGCGTCCGCGACCTTCCATCCAAGGCCTCCAACTCCGGCATCGCACAATAACAGTATGCGGGCGTAAACAAATTTTCTTGCACTGGTCTTCCCTTGTTTCGTCAAAACATCAAGTTCGTTGCGCTCTTCTTCGGTAAGTGTTACCCGGTATCTCGGTGACATGGCGACCTCCTTTTGTTAAGGGCTTCGCCAGTATGTCACATGCCTCTAAAATACGAAATAAATAATGTTACATGGTACTAGTTTGATGCCATGGTCTGCAAATGAGCCGCGCAAGAGGTAATGCAGTTTTCGGGGCCCAATCCTTGGCTGCTGTAACCGCTTTTGCCGTACAAGTCCAACCACCCTATCTTCTGGCTCAAGTTGTTGCTGCGCACGGCTTAGTTGCTTGTAATACGCTTGTCGGTTAATGCCGTAATGGCGGCAGGCTGCCGAGATGCTCAAGCCTTCGACTTGAGCTTGCCCGATGACCTGCCTAAAGGCTTTTTTGGAATGCTGATCCCATACTCGTTCTTGATCACATCGAGCATGGCTTCGAACAAGCGTGCCTTCTGATGGGCGTCATTGTGTTGAACTTCCAGTTCCTTGATTCGCTGATCTGGCGTCTGCGGTAACGTTGGATTATTCATCTGGCTATCCTTGCGAAGGATGGTGGAGTGATGATGCCAGTCTAACCGACCATGCTTGCGCAACCAGATCAATACGGTCGACCGACCCTGTACCCATAGCGATGTTGAGCCTGTTTGTAGGTCATCTCGCCTTTTTCTACTTGATCGACTACGCTCAATTTAAAAGCGAGCGTGTAGTCGCGCTGACTCCTTCTTTCCCTTGTTTCCATGTGACACTCCTTTCGTCATTGCAAAAAGTGTCAACTTATTTCAGGATGAATCATCTTAAGCAAAAAAGCCGCAGAGTTTCTGCGGCTTTTTTCTCTTCACTCAGCTTGCTCCAAGCCGTTATGCGACCGATTCGCCGCTATTCTGGCGACGACTCTAAATCCCCGACTCCTCGTTTCGCCTTCCCAAATCCTCAATTATTAGCTTTCGGGAGGTTTTGCCGCGATCAACGGCTTGCCGACTGCACGTGCATAGTACCGTTGCGCCCTTGCGCTCGGATAGCTCATCACCATCAGCGCGCTCAATGTAATGCTCATCAGCACCACCATGTATGTCACATCGCGCACTACTTCCCCGCCGCTCACGCCGTATTGCATCGGTAAGGCGGCCAATACTGCTGCGGCCAAGCCCTTGGGGGCGAGCATCGCGGTAACCGCCGAATCGCGCAGGCTGAACTCCGGATCACGGAACACATAGCGCACCAGCAACATCCGCACCGCATAAATCAGCAAGACCATCGCCATTGCCACCAGTGCGTTTTGTGCCGCACCGAAGTGAATGGAGATGCCGAGGTAGATGAAGAAGTAGGTCTTGAGCAGGAACACGGCCTCCCGATAAAAGGTCAGGTCGATTTCGTTGAGCGGCACAATATTCTTGTCCAGGCTCTTGATGCGCGTCAGCCCCAGCTTTTCGAAATTGGTCAGCGTCACGCCCAGCGACAGTGCGGCAATCGCGCCGGAGAATCCGAGGATTTCGGTTACCCCGTAAACAATAAACACATAGGCAAGTGTGGATGAGATCGTATTGGGGAAGTCTCTCACCTTGCCCAACACCAGCAACCAGCCGATGCCTCCCATCAATCCGATGACCGCAGCAAAAATCAAGGAAGCCATCACGCTGCCAATCAGCTTGCCCGGCGCCATACCGCCCTGGGCATAAAACTGCAGTAGCGCAAATACCCCGACGATGCACAGCACGTCGGTCAGCGCCGACTCCAGCACCAGTACCGTGGACGTTTTTTCAGACAGCCGCAGTGCATTCACCATGGGAATAACCACGGCAGATGATGTCCCGCCCAGCGTGGCACCCAGCAGAATCGAGGGGAACAGCTCCAGATCCAACACCACATAGCCCATTACCGCCACAATAGTAAGCGTCAGCGCGAAACACGCGAAACTCAGTACGCCTGTGGTCGCCAGCGATTTCCCCAGCACATTTAAATCCAATGAGGTGCCGCTCTCGAACAGAATCACTACCAACGCGATGGTGGCGAGCAGGGAACCGACCTTGCCAAAATCATAAGGGGTAACCACACCGAGTAACGGGCCGAGCAGGATGCCCAGCAGCATGAGTATCAGCACGTCCGGAATATTGGTTTTCCTGAATTGCAGGGACAGAAAGTGGGCGAAAAAGACCGACATTCCTATGACTAGTATTGTTACTGACATTTTTGAAGTCTCCCCGTTGAACGGCGCTGATTATAACTGACGTGAGACCGCGTTCTCATGACTGAAATTTGCCCCGTTACGCCACCCGTCAGTACATCCAATTCACCCTTAGCTGGCCAACTATTAGTACATCTGCGCCGAGCTGGCGTTCACAGATCAGACAACAACCGTTCCGCCAGCGTTTCGCCATCGACTTGCAAACTTTTAATCACCTGTTCCAGCGCCTGATCCAGACTCTGCAACTCTTCGCCAGACAAACTCGCTAGCGCCTTGGGCAATATCCCTTCTGCCGGTCCCGGGGCATTTTTTATCAACCGTGCTGCGACTTTTGTGACATGCAAGCCTACACGGCGCTTGTCCTGCTCGCCCTTTAACTTCACCAGCAACTCGCGCACCACTAACTTTTCGACCAGCAGGCTACATGTCGATTGATGTATAGACAAGCGCTCCGCCAGTTCGGAGACTCCGATTCCCGGCTTATGTGCCACTTCCTGCATGATCCACAATTGCGAGCCGCTCACGCCACAGGTTTGCTCAACCTCGCGAAAATGCTGGCGCACCGAACCGTAAATAATGCGGAATTTTTTCAGAACCTGAAGTGAATGCTTGTCGTCCGAGTTCAATTCGTCTCCCCTGCGTTAATGCCTTGCACAGCTATCTGGTTGAATTTCAAGGCTTGCATTCTAAGCCACCATAAACTATATTGATATAAATATATTTGCGTGGTGGTTGAATACTTCCGCCCAATCCGTCCACACATCGTCCGTAGCTTGGTCGCAGAATTCATGCGTACACCGGATGTGAATTCACGAAAGTGCCATTGCCAATGAATACTCCCGAATCATCAGCCGCACAACACCCACCCGCTGTCACCGTCCATAAAGGAACCGTACTGTTATTTGGCGAGGTGCTGGCGGATGTTTTTCCGGATCGCACCGTGCTGGGCGGCGCTCCCTTTAATGTGGCCCGACACCTCAAGGCCTTTGGGTTGAATCCTGTGCTGATTTCCCGGCTCGGCTGCGATGCCTTGCGCGACGAGGTGCTGGATGTGATGTCGAAAAACAACATGAGTACCTTGGGCATTCAAAGTGACAACACCTATCCGACCGGACAAGTGCAGGTTCATATCGAGAATGGGGGCCATCGTTTCGAGATACTCCCGATGCAGGCCTACGACTTCATCCATCCGGCCGTGGTACGCATGACGACGCTCTCGGTTCATCCCGAACTGGTTTATTTCGGCACGCTGGCACAACGCAACGACACGTCCAGACGGGCCCTGAAAGCCCTGTTGCGCGGCACCGATGCGGCAAGATTTCTGGACATTAACCTGCGCACCCCTTGGTATAACAAGGAAACGCTGGAGAATTCTCTGCAACAGGCAAATATGGTCAAGCTGAATGACGATGAGCTGATTGAGTTGGCCGCCATGTTTGAGCTTGAGGGTGATAGCGAGCAGGGGCAGGTGCGCGACTTGATGACCAAGTTCGAGCTGGACCAGGTCGTCGTAACCTGCGGAGAGGCAGGTGCATGGCTGATGGAACGCGACGGCAGCCTGACCAATGTCGGCATAAAGAATCGGGTCATCAGTCCGGTCGATACGGTAGGGGCGGGCGATGGCTTTGCCGCCGTCACCATTCTGGGGACATTGCGAGAATGGCCCGTGCCCGTTACGCTGGAGCGCGCCAATAATTTTGCCGCTGCAATCTGTCAGATTCGCGGAGCCATTCCCGATGATGTCGACTTTTACCAGCCCTACACCAAGGAGTGGAACTTATGAAAAAGCGTAGCGAGGAAGCGAAGAAACCTTTGTATATCGTGCTGATCAGCGTGCACGGTTTGATTCGCGGCCACGAACTCGAACTGGGGCGTGATGCCGATACCGGCGGCCAAACCAAGTATGTGGTGGAACTGGCCAAGGCTCTGGGCGAGCGCCCGGATGTTGAACGGGTGGTGCTGCTGACCCGTAGTGTCACGGACGATCAGATCAGCACCGATTACGCGCTGCCGGTCGAGCCGCTGTCCAAGAAGGCTAGCATCGTGCGCATCGAATGCGGCGAACCCAAGTACCTGCGCAAAGAGATGCTGTGGGGCTCGCTGGAAAGTTTTTCCGACAACGCTCTGGCTTGGCTAAAAAGCCAGGGCCGCATCCCCGACATCATTCACAGTCACTATGCGGACGCAGGCTATGTCGGCTCACGGCTCTCGCACCAGCTTGGGGTTCCATTGGCACATACCGGCCATTCGCTGGGCCGCAACAAGCGCAAGCAATTGCTCGCCAGCGGCGTCAAGCGCGGCGAGATCGAAACCACCTACAACATCTCTCGCCGGATTGAGGCGGAAGAAACAACACTCGGCGTCGCCGAACGCGTCATTACCAGCACTCAGCAGGAAATCGAACAACAATACGGCCTGTACGATTTCTACCAACCCGAGCGCATGCGAGTAATCCCGCCCGGCACCGATCTGAAGAAATTCTTTCCGCCTACCGGTGATGAGAAGGATAGTGATATTGCGCAGGAGCTCAAGCGTTTTCTTAAAAAACCCAACAAGCCCATCATTCTGGCATTGTCACGCCCCGATCCCAGAAAGAACATCGTGGCGCTGGTTGAAGCCTATGGCGCTTCACCGCTGTTGCAGCAGGAGGCCAATCTGGTCATCGTGGCCGGCAATCGCAACGACATCAAAGATATGGAAGAGACTTCCAGCCAGGTGCTGAGCGACATTCTGCTAACCATAGACAAGTACGATCTGTACGGCAAGGTTGCCTACCCCAAACATCACCAACCGGATGATGTCGCGATACTTTACCGTCTGGCCGCCAGTTCTCGCGGCGTGTTCATCAATCCGGCACTGACCGAACCCTTCGGACTGACCCTGATCGAGGCGGCCGCCTGCGGGTTGCCTATTGTCGCGACCGAAGACGGCGGGCCTACCGATATCATCAGAAATTGCCAGAACGGGTATCTGATCAATCCGCTGGATCAGGAAGCCATGGCCGAGTCGCTGCTGCGCACCCTGACTGACAAGAACCAATGGCGTCGCCTGTCCAAAAACGGCATCCAAGGTGTGCGTCGCCATTATTCATGGCCTGCCCATGTTGAAAAATATCTGGACGTCATCCGCCCGCTGGTCGAAAAGTCTGAGCCATTACCCAAGGCAAAGTTGAACCGTCGCTCCGGTGTGTTCCGCAATCGCGCCGTTTTCACCAGCATTGACCTGAACCTGATCGGCGAGCAAAAGTCGCTGTCAGCACTTTTGGAGACCATGCAAGCGCACCGCAAAACGACCATTTTTGGCATCGCCACCGGTCGCCGCCTGGACGATGCACTATCCAAGCTGCGCCAATACAATATTCCCAAGCCCGATGTATTGATCACCGGACAGGGTACCGAGATTTACTACGCGCCCAATCTGACCCGCTCCGCCACATGGGAACGCCACATCAATCATCTATGGAACCCGCAGGCGATTCGGGCCACCCTCGCCGAAATCCCGGGCTTGATCATGCAGCCCAAGCTTTACCAGAACACATTCAAGATCAGCTACTACGTCGACCATACGCTGACAACTATCAAAGAAATTCGCCAGGCATTACTGCGCAACGAGCAGGCGGTAAATACCGTATTTTCGTTTGGACAATTTCTCGACGTTATTCCCGTGCGCGCATCCAAGGGACTGGCGCTGCGCTGGTGCGCCGAGCAGCTCGGCTTTGCGCTGGAAAACACACTGGTTGCAGGCGCAACCGGCGCCGACACCGACATGCTGAGCGGCAATACGCTGGGAACGGTGCTGGTCAGTCCCCATCGCGACGAGTTATCCGACCTGACCGATATTGAAAATATCTACTTTGCCACCGAGCCGAATGCCGCCGGAATACTGGAAGCGATGGATCATTACCAGTTCTTTTCCAGAGAAGAAAGGAAAGCTACCCCATGAACCGCTACTTGCTCTGCACCGATCTCGATCGCACCCTGATTCCGAATGGCGCTCAGCCGGAATCTTCCTCCGCCCGCGAGCTCTTCCGCCAACTGGCTCAGCGCGAGGATGTTGCGCTGGCTTACGTCAGTGGGCGGCATCGCGCTCTGATCGAACAGGCCATCGCCGAATACGATCTGCCCCAACCCGACTTTGCTATTGCCGATGTGGGCTCAACTATTTATCGCTCTGGCTCTGGCGGATGGGAACACTGGGCAGCATGGGACGCGAGCATCGCGCCGGACTGGCACGACCTGACGCACGACAAGCTTTACGCCATGTTGAGCGTATTTCCGCTATTGCGTTTACAGGAACAGGAAAAGCAGGGACGGCATAAACTCAGCTTCTACGCCGATCCCGAAACAGATACGCAGGCTCTGCTTTACGACATGGATATACGGCTGAAGCAAGCCAGCATCAAGGCCAATCTGATCTGGAGCATTGATGAAGCGGCCAATGTCGGTCTGCTGGATGTGTTGCCTGCCAGCGCCAACAAGCTGCATGCCATTCACTTCCTGATGCAACAGGAAGGCTATCGCCACGAAGACGCGATGTTTGCCGGCGACAGCGGCAATGATCTGGATGTATTGCTGAGCGATATCCAATCCGTATTGGTCGCCAACGCCGATACGGAAGTGCGGACGCGGGCGGCCAAGGCTGATCCGGCTACACTCTATATCGCTGAAGGAAGCTTCCTCGGCATGAACGGCAATTACAGCGCCGGCATCCTCGAAGGAGCCGCGCACTATTGGCCCGAAATTGCAGCCTGGCTGCACAACCCGAACAAAGGCTAACGATGTACGAACAAGCTTCCCACGCACTACTGAATGAAATTCTGCTGGAACTGAAACCTGAAATCGGCAACCATAGGCTGCGGCATTTTTATACCCGTTTGGGCGCGAATTTTTACGCGATCTATTCCCTGTTCAATCTGTTGTACGGCAAACGCCCCGACTTCAAGGAACAAATGGTCCGCCTAGTTGAAACGCTGGCAGCCCGTTACATCGAACGTTCGCCCACGCTGCGAAAATCCGACCTGGCACGCGAACGCGACTACAACTGGTTCCTCAGCCAGAAATGGGTGGGCATGGCGCTGTATTGCGACCGCTTTTCCGACAACTTGAGCGGCCTGCGTGGCAAGCTGCCCTATTTGCAGGAACTCGGGGTCAATATGGTGCACATCATGCCGATACTCGATTGCCCGCAAGATGCCAGCGACGGCGGCTATGCGGTGCGCGATTTCACCAAAGTGGACGCCCGTTTCGGCACAACGGCAGAAGTTGCCGAGCTTGCCGACAGCCTCAAGAAGCGCGACATGCTGCTGGTGCTTGATGTGGTGGTTAACCACACCTCGGACGAACACAAATGGGCACAGCTCGCGAGTCAGGGCGACAAGAAATATCAGGATTATTACTACACCTTCGAAAACCGCGACACCCCGGATATTTACGAAGAAACCATGCCGGAAATCTTCCCGGAAACCTCGCCCGGCAACTTCACTTGGGACGAGGAGATGGGCAAATGGGTGATGACGATATTCAACCGCTACCAGTGGGATTTAAATTATCACAACCCCGCCGTGCTGATCGAAATGGTAGACATCATCCTGTTCTGGGCAAACAAGGGCGCGGACATCTTGCGCCTCGATGCAGTCGCCTTTCTGTGGAAAAAGATCGGCAGCGCGTGCCAGAACGAACGCGAGGCGCACCTGCTGTTGCAACTGATGAAGGACTGCTGTCAGGTCACCGCCCCGGGCGTGCTGTTCATCGCCGAGGCGATCGTTTCTCCCAGCGAAATAACCAAGTATTTCGGCGAAGATGCAATCAATGCCAAGGAATGCGAGATCGCCTACAACGCCACCTTTATGTCGCTGCTGTGGGATGCGGTTGCCACCAAGAATGCAGCCCTGCTCAAGCTCGGCATCAAGAGCCTGCCGGATAAACTGGAGCGCGCGAGCTGGCTCAACTATGTGCGCTGCCACGATGACATCGGCCTGGGCTTCGACGACAATGATGCCAGACTCGCGGGCTACGATCCGGCCCAGCACCGGCGCTTCTTGATCGACTACTTCACCGGACGTTTTCCCGGCTCACCGGCGCGGGGCTTGCCCTTCGGCGAAAATCTCAAGACCGGCGATGCCCGCATCTCGGGCTCGCTCGCTTCACTGATCGGACTCGAATCCGCCCTTGAGAATCAGGACGAAAGCGCCATCGACGAAGCCATCAAAAGTATCCTGCTGTTGCACAGCATGATCCTGTCTTTCGGCGGACTTCCCCTGCTTTATTACGGTGACGCAATCGGCATGCTTAACAGCTTGGAATATCTGGCCGAACCCTCACAGCGCGACGACAACCGCTGGGCCCATCGCTCGCGCTTCAACTGGACAAAAGCCGAAAATCGCCATCAAAGCGGCACCATCGAATACCGCATATTCAATGGCCTGAAAAAGTTGATCGCGCTACGCAAGGAGATTCCCGCCTTCGCCGACTTCGACAATCGCCACATGCTGCAGCTTGCCAATCCCAATCTGCTGGCCTTCGCCCGCACCGACCCACACAACAGCCGCAACAGGGTGCTGGTGCTGGCCAACTTCAACACTGAGCAGCAACTACTGCCCGTCAGTGCCATGCAAGTGCATGGCTACTTCCAGCAGGGGAGCATGAAGAACCTCTGCTGCGGAACCCGCTTCGAGATTGAAAACGATAACATCATCATTCCGGCATTGTCCTTCTACTGGCTGACGGATTGAATTTCAGACGGGAGCTGCACGCGTAGTGTTCGTTATTAGCCCGACCTGCAATACGGCTTGACGGCATAGCTTCCACCCAATACAAACACTAGCCAAAACGTGTTGCACTCGAAATACATGACCTGAGCAACCTTCAGTAAACACAGTAGAAGCCCGCACCCGAATGGAACAATGATGATCAAACTGTCCGAAACCCTAAACCTGCCTGTTGAGCTGTTGCATGTGATCATCATCCTAATCATGGCCTGGCTTCTGCTTCGGTTAAGTCGCAGGCTGATCCGCCTGTTCCGCAGTTACATGAACAACCACTCCGGCTCGGCCGAAGAAACGCGCCGCATTGAAACACTGGCTCGAGTCTTTCGCTACAGCGCGACGGTAGTGATCTCGATGGTCGCCGGCATGCTGGCACTGTCCGAGTTGGGCATCTCCATTGCCCCCATCCTCGGTGCGGCCGGCGTAGTCGGCATCGCAGTAGGCTTCGGCGCACAGAGCCTGATCAAGGATTATTTCAACGGCATCTTTTTGCTGCTGGAAAACCAGATCCGACAAGGTGATGTTATTGAGGTTGCCGGCAAGAGTGGCCTGGTAGAGGACATCACCTTGCGCTATGTGTGCCTGCGCGATTACGAAGGCAGTGTTCACTATGTGCCTAACGGCCTGATCACCACGGTCACCAACAAATCGCGCGGCTACGCCTATGCGGTTATTGATGTCGGCATTGCCTATCGCGAGAGCGTGGATGAAGCCTTCGAGGCGATGCGCGACGTATCCGTACAAATGCGTGCAGATGAAGTCATCGGCGACAAGATACTCGATGATCTCGACATTGCCGGCGTTCAGGACTGGGGCGACTCGGCCGTGATATTGCGCTGCCGCTTCAAAACGGTGACGCTGGAACAATGGGGAGTGCGGCGTGAGTTCCTGCGCCGCATGAAGATAGCGTTCGATGCGCGCGGCATCGAAATCCCCTACCCGCACCTGACACTCTATCCGGGCCAGAACAAGGACGGCACCGCTCCCGCGCTACACATCAGCCAGCCCCGCGACGGGGCGAACTAACCGCCACCCTCACACTTGATAAAACGGCGCAAATCGCGGTTTTTTACTGTAAATGTCAAAAACCTAGCCTGAATGTTTCATAAACTCTGTTGAATATCAAAGTCTGGGGAAATTACCCCTGCAACAAAGCGCCGGACAAAGCTACCCCAACCCCATGCTTGGGGGGGCAGGTTATCGATTATGGATGGAGGGTGAGTGACCTATT
>JBBQXA010000049.1:0-17018 GCA_038210095.1 Burkholderiales bacterium | reverse complement strand
TGCCTGATCGTCGCGGGCCCCTACGACATTCCCGCCGAGCTGATCGAATTTTCTGATCGTACGCATATCCCGTTATTTCGCTCGCCCAAGCCCAGTGTGCATCTGATGTGGCTAATACGGCACTATCTTGCCAAGGAGCTTGCCCAGGCCACCACTCGCCACGGAGTATTTCTTGATGTGCTCGGTGTCGGGGTGATGATTACCGGCGAGAGTGCGGTAGGCAAGAGCGAGCTGGGGCTGGAGCTGATCACGCGCGGCAACGGCCTAGTCGCCGATGATATCGTTGAGTTGCACCGTATTGCACCCGACACGCTAGAGGGACGTTGCCCCGAACTGTTGCGCGATTTTCTTGAGGTGCGCGGACTGGGTGTGCTGAATATACGCACCATGTTTGGCGAGACCGCAGTGCGCCGCAAGAAAAGCCTGAAGCTGATTGTGAATCTGCATCGCCCGCCCGGTGGTGACCTGTCACAGGTAGAGCGTCTGCCGATCAACGCGACCTTTCAAGAGATACTCGGCGTGAATGTCAGTACGGTTAATATCCCGGTGGTTGCCGGACGCAATCTGGCGGTACTGGTTGAGGCTGCCGCGCGCAATTTTGTATTGCAGCAGCGCGGCATCGACAGCATGCAGGAGTTCCTGCTTAGGCATGACCAGATGATGCAGGACGAATAATCGTGGCTGAGCAGCTTATCCTGATCAGCGGTTTATCCGGCTCCGGAAAAAGTATCGCGCTCAAGACGCTGGAGGATGCCGGTTTCTATTGCGTGGATAATTTGCCGGCCGAACTGCTGGTGGATTTGGTCGATCAACTGTTGCCGGCCGGATATGAAAATATCGCGGTGAGTATTGACGTGCGTAATGCTCATAGCGTGCAGGTGCTGCCTTCGTTGATGTTGCGGCTCATGGAAAAATCGCTTGCGGTACACCTGCTGTATCTGGATGCGCAAACCGATACGCTGGTAAAACGATTTTCCGAGACACGCCGTCTGCATCCATTGAACGATGGCATTAAAACGTTGCCCGAATGCGTGGCCTATGAACGTGAACTGCTCTCGGGGGTAAGCAGTATCGGACATCATATCGACACCTCGGATCTTAAGGCCAGTGCGCTCCGCGAATGGATCAAGCAGTTTATCCAGCTGGATCGTGCACGTCTGACGCTGTTGTTTCAGTCGTTTGGATTCAAGCACGGCATCCCACTGGATGCCGATCTGGTCTTCGATGTGCGCTGCCTGCCCAATCCCCATTATGATGAAAATCTGCGTCCCTTGACTGGGCGAGATGCTGCAGTAGCCGGATTTCTGGAAGAGAGTGTGCTGGCGCAGAAAATGTATTCCGATGTTCGCAACTTTGTCAGTAACTGGTTACCCAGCTACATCGAAGACAGCCGCAGTTATCTTACCGTGGCGATCGGTTGTACCGGCGGGCAGCATCGTTCAGTCTATCTCGCGGAAAAGCTTGCGCACCATTTTGAGCGGCAACAGCAGGTATTGATACGCCACCGTGAACTTGCATGAGGCCAAGCTACTGCGCGACACGATTACAGCGTTGCGCGCGGCTCGGGGCCTCACCTGCGGGAATGTCTCAGTCGCCGTGTTCCGTGCGCCTTGCACTCAAGTCGCTCGCTACGGTTTGTAGGTTCTGAGTCCACCCATGTTGCGGTATCTGAAAATCGGGGATTGGTTAACGCTGACACTTGGTATCGTCGGCATCGCTGCGCTGACACAAATGTTGTGGAGTGGAGGGCTTGCTGACAAGGCAATTATCCGTAGCGGCGGCAAGGTGTTTCGGGAGGTGTCGCTGTCGCGTGACCAGCAGATTGCCGTACCCGGCCCGCTGGGAATAAGTCTGATCAGCATAAAACAGCACCGAGCGCGCATTGTTTCCGATCCCAGTCCGCGTCAATACTGTGTGCGTCAGGGCTGGTTGCAACAGGCTGGTGAGGTTGCCATCTGCCTGCCCAATGAAGTGAGCGTGGAGCTAACCGGAAGTGGGAAAAAATATGACAGCCTCAATTACTAGGATAGAGGATCAAGGATTGAGGATAGCGGCGAGTTTGGTTACGCCAAGCAATTCGGTGGATGTTGATCAATCAAATCAACTGTCGAGTCCTGCTAACGCTAGCGAGACATGTCCTGAATCCGATATTTACATGCAGAAAATTGACGAGGGTAAGGGTTCAGCTCGATCCCCGATCCCCAATCCGCCATCCTCTATCCTCTTGCACCCTGATGCAGAAGATCATCACATCGCACGCATGGCGGCAGTGGCGCTGGGGTTGACGGTGCTGGAGAATGCGATTCCCTCACCGCTTCCCGGTGTAAAGCCGGGGCTGGCGAATATAGTCACACTGATCGTATTGGCGCGTTACGGTTGGCGTGCTGCTGTGTGGGTATCGCTGCTGCGTGTGGTGGGAGGGAGTCTGCTGTTTGGCAATTTCCTGGCGCCCGGTTTTTTTCTCAGCCTGTCCGGTGCGCTGTGCAGTCTGCTGGTGCTGGCCGGAGCACAACATTTCCCCGCGCGCTGGTTCGGGGTCGTCACTCATAGTATCTATGCTGCTTTTGCACATGTTGCCGGACAGATGGCGGTGGTCTACCTGTGGTTGATTCCGCACAGCGGCATTGCTTACCTGATTCCCATCTTTGCTAGCGCCGCGCTGGTATTTGGCGCGGTGAACGGACTGATCGCAGCGCATTTCATGGATAATGCCGGCGGACGATTATCGGAACATACCTCATGAAGACTGTGACACTTGCCTTTACCGGAGCCTCCGGCATGCCCTATGGCATGCGTCTGCTGGAATGCCTGCTGAAGAATGGCGTGCGCGTGCAATTGTTGTATTCGCAGGCCGCACAGATTGTGACCAAGCAGGAAATGGACTTCGTGCTGCCCAGTCGTCCGCAGGATGCAGAGAAGGCGCTGGCGGAACGCATGGGCGAATTCAGCGGCGAGCTTCGGGTGTATGGTCGTGATGACTGGTATGCGCCTATGGCTTCAGGCTCCAATCCGGGTGATGCGATGGTGGTCTGCCCCTGTACCATGGCCACGCTGGGCAAGATCGCCTGCGGCATCGGTGACGATCTGATTGCCAGAGCTGCCGATGTGATGCTCAAGGAAAAGCGTCCCCTAGTTCTGGTGCCGCGCGAGACGCCATTTTCGTCTATCCATCTGGAAAATATGCTGCGTCTGTCTCATGCGGGTGCGGTCATCCTGCCGCCGAGCCCGGGCTTCTACCATCATCCGCAGAGCGTGCAGGACATCGTGGATTTTGTCGTGGCGCGTATCCTTGACCATGTGGGAGTGCCGAATGCACTGTTGCCGCGTTGGGGTGTAAAGGACTAGGGTTGCCGTTTGCGGGCGAGATGCTGCTGTAGTCCGTGCACCAGATTCTGCGCCAGTTCGGCTTGTAATTCATTGATCGGCGCAGCAACGCCCAGCTCGCAGGCCTGAGTGACTCTCAATCCGGCGTAACCGCAGGGATTGATGTTGGCGAACGGTGCCAGATCCATGTCCACATTCAAAGCCAGGCCGTGGTAGCAGCAGCCATTTTTGATCTTGAGCCCCAGTGAGGCAATCTTTGCGCCGTTGACGTAGACGCCGGGGGCGTCCTCGCGGCTGTGTGCCGCGACGCCGTATTCGCCTAGCAGGTCTATCACTGCTTGCTCCATCAGTCGCACCAGTTCGCGCACATTGATCTTCCAACGGCGCAGATCGAGCAGCAGGTAGACGATGATCTGACCGGGGCCGTGATAGGTGATCTGGCCGCCGCGATCGATCTTGATCACCGGGATCTCGCTGGCGTTGAGCAGATGTTCCGGCTTGCCCGCCAGTCCCTGTGTGTAAGTGGGCGGATGTTGTACCAGCCAGATTTCGTCGCGCGTACCCGATGTTTTCCCATCCGTTGTGCGTTCGGCCGTGAAGCGCTGCATTGCCTCCCAGGTCGGCTGATATTCGACCATTCCCAGCGTGTGAATCACAGGATTGAGGATGGCGGATTGAGGATAAAGAGGGGCGTTCTCCTTTTTCTCGACTCCCAATTCTTGCGCCTCGCCCCTCATAGCACCATCGTTACCATAGGGTGGTCGCACAGCTCCTGATAAACCGCGTCCAGTTGTACGCGCGAGGTGGCGCGTATGGTGCAGGTCAGGCTGACGTAACGTGCATTTTTGCTGGCGCGCATCTCCATGCTGGCGGCGACGAAGCCCGGATCATGTTTGGTGACCACTTCCAACACGGCCTGGGCAAATCCTGCTTGTTGTTTGCCGAATATTTTCAGCGGAAAGTCGCTGGGGTATTCGATCAGGCTCTGGGCCGGATCAATTTTGCATGACTGATTCATTTGCGCATTACGTTATGTTTGAAGTCTTGATAAAGGCGGTTCATTCGACTGAACACCGGCCCCGGTTTTCCGCTGCCGATGATTTTTCCATCGACTACAGTGATGGCAAGCACCTCTTTGGTGGAGGAGGTGAGGAAAAGTTCATCGGCATTGAATAGCTCTTCCTTCATCACGCGCCGTACCTCGCAGGGTATGGCGCTGGCACTGGCGAGTTCGAAGATCACGTCGTAAGTGATGCCGGGTAGCATCAGATGATCTTTTGGGGGCGCGATCAGGGTGCCATTTTTGACTAGGAAGATGTTGCTGGCCGAGCCCTCGGTCATGAAGCTGTCGTCGCGTATCAATATGGTTTCGGTGCCGCCCGCGTCTACCGCCATCTGCCGCAGCAGTACGTTGGGCAGTAGCGAGATGGATTTGATATCGCAACGCAGCCAGCGGTTGTCCTGCGCGGTGATACAGCTCACACCGTTATTCAGTAATTCTGCTGGCGGCGTGGGCAACGGGCTGCTCATTACAAATACCGTCGGTGTGACTGGTGGAACAGGGAAGGGATGGTCGCGCTTGGCTACGCCGCGGGTGATGTGCAGATAGAGATATTGATCCTCAACTTCATTGCGTTCGATGAGTTGTTCGATGATGCCCGTCCACTCATCCTCGCTGTACGGGTTGGCGAGCTTGATGCCGTCTAGGCTGTGTTGCAACCGGCGCAGATGATCGTGCAGGCGGAACGGTTTGAGCGAATAAACTGGGATCACTTCGTATACGCCGTCGCCAAACATGAAGCCGCGATCCAGTACGGATATTTTAGCTTCCTCTAGCGGCATGAAAGAGCCGTTTAGATAGATTGTCATGTCGCTCTCCTGTTGGGCAAGCCTATTGGAAGAACAGGCGGATACTATCCCAGCCACGGGACAGTACGTTGGCCAGCGGGACGCTTTCCAGCGCGACCAAGGGATACGCGGCATAGGGTTTTCCCGCAAATGCAAGCTTGAGTACGCCTAGCTGTTGACCGCCGGTGATCGGTGCGAGGAGAGGCTGATGTGTTTCTACCGTAGCCTTGAGTCCGGCGAGCTGTCCCTTGGGGAGCGTCAGGAACAGATCATTGCGAAAGCCCACGCCGATTAAGCGCTCGCTGCCCTTCCACAGGCGCAATTGGGTGACAGGCTGATCTTTCTTGTACAGCAGCACCGTGTCGAACTGTTGAAAGCCGTAATTAAGCAGTTTTTGACTCTCGATGGCACGCCGATTATCCGAGTCGGCTCCGAGCAGCACGGAAATCAGGCGTCTGTCATTGCGTTTGGCAGTCCCGATCAGACAATATCCGGCCGTTTCGGTATGCCCGGTTTTCATGCCATCCGCATAGGGATCCAGCCATAGCAGGCGGTTACGGTTTGCCTGGGTGATATCGTTGAAGGTGTATTCGCGCAGGGCGAACAGATTCTGGTGCTGGGGATAGTCGCGCACGACTGCTGCCGTCAGCAGCGCAAGATCGGCCGCGCTGCTGTAATGCATGGCATCCGGCAGACCAATCGCGTTGGTGAAATGGGTGTTGTTCATCCCCATACGCTTGGCCTCTTTGTTCATCATGTCGACAAATCCCGCTTCGCTGCCGGCGATATTCAGCGCCAGAGTTATCGCCGCGTCATTGCCGGACTGGACGATTAGTCCGCGCAACAGTTCGGCAATTGAGACCTCTTGTCCGGCCTTGAGCAGCATGCGCGATTCGCCGCCCTTGGTGCGTACCGCGCTGGCGGGTACGGTCAGGATTTGATCCTGCGAGAGCGTGCCATGCTTGAGCGCATCGAAAGCCAGATAGGCCGTCATCAGCTTGGTTAACGAGGCAGGTTCCATGCGCGCATCGCCATTCTGACTAACCAAGGTCTGCTTGCTGGTGTAGTCATAAAGGAGATAGGCCCTGGCAGCCAGCACCGGAGGTTCGGGCATTTGCACCGGAGCGGCGAATGTGGCTGAAGAAAACAGCAGGCTGGTAAATAGCAGAATGGATCTCATGGTCGTTCTTTTCCTTGGAGCGGTGATTATAGTCTGCGTAAGTCACGCGGTGATAGCCGCCGGCAGAATTCGCCGTGTATTTCACCGAGCGACATAAGGTTAGGCCGAAATATATAGGCAATTCGGCATATTGTTACTGTAGTACGGGGCGGTTATAACCAGTTCCAAGTGTAAATGGATGGAGATTGAAATGGCACTAATGGCGGAGGTGAAGAGTTTTATGGGGCTGAATGTAAACCCCGCGTCGTATGACGAATTGAATTTGCTTGCCGCTGCCGAGGCACATATCCTGTGGAAGGCCCGCTTGGGGCACCATATCGAGGGGCATCTCCGCGAGCCACTGGAGATGATGTTGGTGGGGCAGGGGGGATTTTGTCAGCTTGGCTATTGGATTGATGGGCCGGAACTGAAGCCGTTTCGAGAGATGCCGGAATATGCACAGCTAAAAGAGGCGCACCGCTTATTTCATCATTTGGGTGGGCTGATTGTCGAGAAAATAAAGTCTGGCGAGCGTGGCGACGCGCGCGAAATATTCAGGAATGAATACAATCAGGCATTGCATGCCGTTATTCAGGCGCTAACCGGAATTAACAGGCACATGCAAATGAATCGTTAGTGTCTTCTGCTGACGGAAATTCAGGCCGCCTAAATGGCTATTTGGGCGGCCTGAATCGCTAGTTCGTTGGCCTGAACGGCAATATCCTCTACTGCCGATAGATCAATGCCCAGTTCGGCCCATTCGTAGTCGAAAACTTCGTCCCCGGTATGTTCGGCAATGCCGAAGTCTGGCTGGAGTTTTTCGGCTATGCAGACCAGTCGGGCCAACAGGTTAGGCTCGGGTGTTTCATCCACATAGGGCGGGTGATGATAGCCCAACACCGAGCCGATTTCTTCCGGCAGATTCCAGTGACGCGCAATTTGCAGGCCGATGTAACAATGGGTGATTCCCAGCGTTTCGAGTTCGATTTCCAGTACCGGGCGCTGGGGCTGCAAGTGCAGTTGATGGTGCAACTCGTTGCTCAACTCATGGTCCAGATGATGCAACGCCATGAAGCCGATATCGTGCAGTAAACCGGCCAGATAGATCTGGTCTTCGGGCGGACGGATGCGGACGGGCATCGCAGCGGCTATCGTGCGCATCACCACGGCGGTGATCATGCAGTGCAGCCACAGATCTTGCGGTTTGAAATGTCTGCCTGCCGGGAGTTTGGAGAAGTCGGACATGGTGGCGATGCCGATCGAGACTGACTTGATCCGGCTCAGCCCCAGTAGCATGGCGGCATCATGTACGGTTGTTACTTTGCGCATTACACCCATGATGGGAGAGTTGGCCAGACCAATCAGCTTGGCTGAAATCTGCGGATCCTGTTCAATCAGGCGGAGCAACTCCGCTTCACCCTCTTCTGTATCCAGAGGGAGGGAGAGCAACTTCTGTGCAATGACGGGCATTGCAGGCAGCGATTCCAGATTGGCAAGAGATCGTTTGAGTTTTTCGCGGGTGTCTACGTCGGTCATGGGGTATTTCTCGAAATGCTATTGATCTGAATCGGTGGTAGCTCGCCACAGGGCGCTAACTATACGAGAAAATATTGAAAATCGCGAGGTCTAATTGCCCGGATTGAGCGGCGGCTTTCCCAGTTTGCGTTGCAGTGTACGGCGATGCATGTTGAGTGCGCGGGCGGTGGCCGAAATGTTGCCATCGTGTTCGTTCAGTACCCGCTGGATGTGTTCCCACTCCAGATTTCCGATCAGCGTAGGCTGGATTTTGAGCGGTGCGCTATCGCCGGGAAGATGGCTGAATGCGGCGACGATTTCATCTGCGTTGGCCGGTTTGGATAGATACTGGGTGGCGCCGAGCTTGATGGCCTCGACTGCCGTGGTGATGCTGGCATAGCCGGTCAGCATCACAATGCGGGTGTTGGGGTCGAGTTCGTGCAATACCTTGACCAGCGTCAGTCCCGGCAGTCCACTCATCTTCAGGTCCACCACGGCATATTCCGGCGGATTGGCCTGTGCCATGGGGATGGCCTGCTCTACGCTGTGAGCCACGCATACGTTGTAGCCGCGCTTCTGAAGCGCGGTGCTCAGCACCTTGCAAAAAGTAGCGTCGTCATCCACCAGCAGCAGCGAGGCGTGTTCGTTTGGAAGCGTATTCATGGGGTGCGTAAGGGCAGGATGATTTCGGTGGTGGCTCCGCCACCCTCTCGGTTAAACAGCCGTACCTTGCCGTGCATGCGCTCAACGGTAGCATTGGCAAGAAAGAGTCCCAGCCCGCGACCTTCCTCCTTGGTGGTGAAAAATGCGGAGCCCGCACGGGCAATAGCTTCCGGCGTGAGTCCCTGACCATGATCGTGAATGCTGAGGATAAAATTATCAGCATCCCACTGGGCTTCGATACTGATTTCATCCGGCGAGGCATCGGCAGCGTTGTTGAGCAGATTTAGCAGCGCCGCACGCAAGGCCGGATCGATGCGCAACTGGGGAGCGGGTAGCGAATGCGATGTGTGGTAACGGTAATGTACGGTGGGGCGCAGCAATTGCCATTCGTCCAGAGTGATGGCCAGGAATTGTTCCAGTGATTGCGCGTGTGTTTCGTCTTCCTGTGCATGGGCGAGCAGCTTGTCGAGTATGCGTTTGCAAACCTGTACCTGACCTTCAAGGATGTCCAGATCGTCGCGCCATTCCGGACGCATGGCGGGTTCATGTTTCAACTCGCCAATCACTACCGCCAGTGTGGACAGTGGTGTGCCCAGCTCATGGGCAGCCCCTGCCGCCTGAGTACCGAGCGCGACGATACGTTCGTTGCGCAGGGTTTCTTCGCGCGCTTTGGCCAGTGCCGCATCGCGCTCACGCACCGCGTGGGCCATTTTTACCACGAACCAGGCAACGACCACCGCGCTGATGACGAAACCCAGCCACATGCCGAACACATGCAGATTGAAAATATTGTCTTGCGGTAACGCGTCCATGTTCATGCCGCTCATGTCGTGAGTCATCGCGTTCATGTCATGTCCCATGGACGTCATGGTGTGAGGCATCGGGAGCGGAACGTAGAATTTCATCAGCAGGGTGTAGCTGCCGGTGGTAATGGCGGTCATCGCCCAGGTGTAACCATGCGGAAGCGTGGCGGCGGCGATGACCAGGGGCAGCAGGAACAGGGAAATGAAAGGGTTGGTTGAGCCGCCGCTATAGTAAAGCAGTACCGATAGCGCAAATACATCGGCGCAGAGCTGCATGAATAATTCCGTGCTGGACACCGGCCGGTTGCTGCTCAGCCGTCGCCAAGTGAAGAGTGAGAGTGCGGAGAGCGACACGATAGTGGCGATCATCGGCAACCATTGCAACTCAAGTTTGAGGAAGCGATACACCAGCACAAGTGCGGTGCATTGCGCGGCTACCGTAATGGCGCGTAGCCACACGAGGCGGCGCAGATGGCTGTGGCCGGTCTGGGAGGCGAACAGGACAGAATTCATGGTGTGCAATTTTACCGGAGTGTCGGCAGTGCGGGGGTGCGACAAAATGCCGCATTCACGCGACGGCCTTCCTGCTTAATAATTAACTTGCCGAGAGAGTTGCACGCGGTCACCTGTCGAGTCGGGTGTCGCTACCATGGTTTTATCAGCAGTATCTCCTCCCAAGAGATGAAAGCATGTAAAAAATCGTGCAATAACCTCTCGGCATTTGCTAAGTAGCATAGCTTGTCGCGCGTATAATCCGCAGCTCCATTATATTTATCTACGGAAGAAATCATCATGAAGGCTCTTTATCGTTTTTGTGGACTGTTGGCGGGATTGTCGCTGAGTCTCAATGTCTGTGCGGGTGAGGTGCTGGTGGAAGGCGTCTGGGCGCGGGCCACCGCTCCCGGGCAGGATACGGCGATGGTTGATCTGGATATCACCAGCAAGCAGGCGGCGAAATTGGTCGGCATGTCCAGTACGGCCTGCAAGAGCATCGAGCTGCATAGCATGTCGCATGAAGGTGGCATGATGAAAATGCGGGAAGTTGACAGTCTCACGCTGTCCGCAGGCCAAAGCATCAACCTTGGCAAGAGTGGCTATCACCTGATGTTGATCGGCCTGAAGGCACCGCTGGAAGCCGGGAATACGGTGCCATTGACGCTGAATATCCAGTTCGCAGACAAACACACCGAAAAAGTAGAGGTCGCGGCTGAAGTTCGCCCGCTGGTGTCTAGCGCTCCGCAAGATGGCGGACACATGCATCATCACTGAGTAATTAATAGCGCTGGCAAGTGCAGTGAGTATTTGCTTGGTCTGGCAAACAGGCGGCGCGTGCCGCCTGTTTGCTTTCTGGTGTAGAATTCGCGCCAAATTTGCGAGCCTTTGCCTGCTTGGCAATTGCCTGCTTACCCCTATCTCAAAGGAAAAATCATGTCCCTTACTCCTTCAGCCGCCGACAAAAAAGCACGCACGCTGTCCGAGGCGATGCCTTATATCCAGCGCTTTTACGACAAGACTATCGTGGTCAAGTACGGTGGCAACGCGATGACGGACCCCCAGTTGCAGGACAGTTTTGCCCGTGATGTGGTGTTGCTCAAGCTGGTGGGAATGAATCCGGTGGTGGTGCACGGCGGCGGACCGCAGATTAATGATCTGCTCAATCGTGTGGGCAAGCAGGGTACTTTTATTCAGGGCATGCGCGTCACTGACGAAGAGACGATGGATGTGGTTGAAATGGTGCTGGGCAAAGTCAATAAAGACATTGTTAATCTGATTAACAAGCACGGCGGCAAGGCGGTGGGCTTGACCGGGCAGGATGGCGCGTTCATTCGCGCCGACAAGATGATGCTGAAAAGCCTAGAAGAGCCGGGCAAAATGCTGGACATCGGTCAGGTTGGCGTGATTACACATATCGATCCGTCCATCATTACCTTCCTTGATTCCGGCGATTTTATCCCGGTGATCGCGCCGATAGGCGTGGCGCCAGACGGTGAGACACTCAACATTAATGCCGATCTGGTTGCAGGCAAACTTGCGGAAGTGCTGAAGGCGGAAAAGCTGGTGCTACTCACCAATACGCCGGGTGTGCTGGACAAGGACGGCAATCTGCTCTCCGGTTTGACGCCCAAGAGTATCGATCAGCTGGTGGCGGAAGGCACCTTGTCCGGCGGCATGCTGCCCAAGATTGATTCTGCGCTTGAGGCGGCACGTAGCGGCGTGAAGTCGGTGCACATTATCGATGGGCGTGTGGAGCATGCGCTGTTGCTGGAGATCCTGACTGACGAGGGTGTGGGCACGCTGATTAAAAGCAAGTAAAAAGCCTCCTGTGCAACTACTGCGCTCGCTACGTTGTGAAGAGGTCTTTTGTGCATGAATAACAGGGTGTGGATTTTCGATCTGGATAACACGCTGCACGATGCGTCGCCGCATATCTTTCCGCACATCAATCGCAGCATGACGGCTTACTTGCGGCAGCACCTGCAGATGGATGAGGAGGCCGCAAACGCGTTGCGTATGCATTACTGGCAGCGTTACGGCGCGACCTTGAGTGGTCTGATGCGCCACCATGGCACGGATCCGGATCATTTTTTGTGGCATACCCACCAGTTCCCGGAATTGCCCAAGATGGTAGTGTTCGAGCCGCGTTTGCGTCATGTGCTGCAAACATTGCCGGGCAAGAAAGTGGTGTTTTCCAATGCGCCATCCCACTACGCACATGCCGTGTTGAGGCTGTTGCGGGTGGATGATCTGTTCGATGATGTGATGGCGGTAGAGCAGACGCGCTATCGCCCCAAGCCGGATAATTTTGGTTTTATGCGTTTGCTGCGACGCCATCGCCTGAACGCGACGCAGTGCGTAATGGTTGAGGACAGCCTGGAAAATTTGCAGGCGGCCAAACGGTTGGGGATGCGTACTGTTTGGGTGAATGCGGGTAGCAGAGGCTCGCCCTGTGTGGATGTGAAAGTACGCAATGTAATGGAATTGCCCAGAGTAATGGGGCGAATTAAATAACAATCCCTCTCCTGGCCATTGGTCACCCTTTCCCGCCCGCGGGAGAGGGGTTGGGGGAGAGGGCTTTAGAGCGAGGGAATCATGGCCGCAAAACCGGGCGAAAGAAAATTGCAGATACTGCAAACTGTGGCGCACATGCTGGAGCAGCCCAAGGGCGAGAAAATTACCACGGCGGCCTTGGCTGCGCGGCTGGAGATTTCCGAAGCGGCGCTGTACCGGCACTTCGCCAGCAAGGCGCAAATGTTTGAAGGGCTGATCGAGTTCATCGAGCAAACGGTGTTCGGGCTGATTAACCGTATTACCCAGGACGAGAAGAGCGGGCTGCAACAGGTCGAGTCCATCGTTTCGCTACTACTCGGCTTCGCGCAGAAGAATCGCGGTATGACGCGGGTGCTGATTGGTGATGCGTTGGTGAACGAGGATGAGCGTCTGCAGCAGCGCATCAACCAGTTGCTGGATCGTGTTGAAGCCACGCTCAAGCAATCGCTGCGCATGGCTGCCACCCAGGGCGAGATGGGCGATGCGGTAGAGGTGGGGGCGCATGCCAACCTGTTGCTGTGCTACGTAATTGGTCGCTGGCAACAATTTGGCAAGAGCGGCTTCACCCGCGACCCGTTGGCGCATTGGCCGGCACAGTACCGAATTCTGATGGGCAACAAATAGACCCGCGAATTTTCTCGTGTGGCGGGTTATTCCTTGAGTCCATGGTGGTGCATGTGGAGGCCCAAGCATTCTTGATCTGCTAATTGCACTCGGGGTTTGGCCGAATCAGTTCAATAAAAACCTGACGGCACTTGCGAGCATGACCATGCAGACCCGTCGTCGGGTAGAATGCCCACACTGCATTAACTGCCGCCGAGTTTCTTAAACATGACTGTTGTCGCTGTATTCAATCAGAAGGGCGGGGTGGGTAAGACCACGACATCGCTCAACCTGGCCGCCGCCTTGGCGCGGCGCGGGCATAAAACTACCGGCATTGACCTCGATCCGCAGGCACAGTTTGGTTCTTCCATTGGTATTTCCGCCGGTTCCGGCGACGACAGTATTTACGGGCTGTTTCAGCGCAATCGTCCGCTGCGCGAACTGGTACAGATGTCGGGTTGCGGGGTCGGCATGATTCCTTCGCACCCCGAGATGGCCAAGGTGGATGCGCTGTTTGGCAAGGGTTATAACGCGATCAACAAGCTGAATCTCAACTTGCAGGGGGAGAAGGACACGAGCGAACACTGGGTGCTGGATTGCTGTCCGGTGATTGGTGTGCTTTCCCTGAATGCGATCTTTGCCAGCGATGGCATCATCATTCCGATGTCGGCGGATTATCTCTCTATCAAGGGGGCATTGCAGATACAGAAAACGCTCAAAGCGTTGGAGCTGGTGCTCAAGCGCCGCGTCAATCGCCGTTATCTGATTACGCGCTATGACTCGCGGCGGCGCATGGCACGGGACATTCTGCAGCGCGCCAAAAATGAGTTCGGCGCAGACGTTTGTCAGACCTGCATTTCTGAGAACGTCAGTCTTGCCGAGAGTCCAATTCTGAATAAAACGGTATTCGAGCACGCCCCCAATAGCCGTGGCGCAAAGGATTATGAAGCGCTGTTAAGCGAATTAATGGCGGACGGATTTATTTGATTTGTCAGGCTGTCGCTTAACTGTGTTTGACGATCAGTGACAGCACATCCTCGATATCAGCAGATTGGGGAATGGCTTTCTCGGAATCGATAGCGCCCTCTTGCACGATTTCGCAATGCATATACATCTGGCGTAACTTGCGCTCGGCTTCCTCCCTGTCTCTCCCCAAAATACGGATGTGCTCGACCAGTTGGCCGTTGCGGGTCCGCACTGAAAACTCGAATTTCTGCATGTTATTTCCGGATGTAATCATGATCAATTGGCGTTCAGAGTAGTGGTATCGTGGATGATGCGTCAAGAGGAAGCGGCTTTGTTAGAATGCAGCGCTTATAGAAATGCATGCATTGGAGAAATTTATGACCTACGTGGTTGCCGAGAGTTGTATCAAATGCAAGTACACCGATTGTGTGGATGTGTGCCCGGTGGATTGCTTTCGCGAGGGCCCAAATTTTCTGGTGATCGATCCGGATGAGTGCATAGACTGCACGCTGTGTGTGGCCGAGTGTCCCGTCGAGGCGATCTATGCCGAGGATGACTTGCCGGAGACGCAGCAGCACTTCCTCACGCTGAATGCCGAACTCGCCAAGTTGTGGAAACCCATCACCCAGAAAAAAACCGCTCCACCCGATGCCGACCAGTGGCGCGAAGTTAAAGACAAGCTGCATCTGCTGGAACGTTAATCTTGCCCCTCTACAATCATGTAGCCCGCAGCATCCTGTCCGCTGCGCCGAATGGCGTAGACCTGCGCGCGGCGACGGTGTTGCTGCCCAGCAAGCATGTCGCACAGGCATTGACGCAGGCGCTGGCGGTGGTCGCGGGTCGCCCGGTGTTGCTGCCGCAGATGCTGCCCCTGTCCGACTGGGCGCAGACCCTCCCGCTCGACGCTGCCGTTCAGCCCGACACTCGGCGTATCGCTGTGTTGTACCAGTCCTTGCGCGAACGCGACTGGTTTGGCGATGCCGATTTGTGGAGTCTTTCACGCGAACTTTTGGCGCTGATGGACGAGCTGACTCGACACCATGTCGCGTTGCCCGAGAGCGCGGAGGAGTTTGCCGCACAATTAACGGAGGCTTACAACGCACGTAGCGGCGAGGCCTTGCAGTTCGAGGCGCGGGTGGTGCATGAACTTTGGTTTGCGATGTCCTTAGGCGGTGAACTGGATGCGGTGAGCGCGTATCAGCAGCGCTTGGCTCGGCTTGCACAGACGGTGACTGGCCCTCTATATCTGTTGCAGACCTGCGAGCTGAGTGCGCCTGAGCAGCGTTTTATCGCGGCCTGCGGCGAGCGTATCGAGGTGTTCGATCTGCGGACTATGGTGAGCCGGGATAGTGTGTTGTCGCGGGCATTGCAGCGCGGTACGAACGACCTGCGCAGTGATGCTACGCAGTTGCAGCAATTGCCGGAAGAGCGCTTGAGTGCGCGCCTGCAACTGTTTGGCGCACATGGACTGGAGCAGGAGGCACAGGCCGCTGATGTGCAAATTCGTCGCTGGTTGCTGGAAGGTAAACAATCTATCGCGGTGGTGGTGCAGGATAGGCTGGTCGCACGTCGCACCCGCGCGCTGCTGGAGCGCGCCGGAGTGATGGTGGGCGATGAGAGCGGCTGGACTATGGCGACGTTGTCTATCAGCACGGTGTTGATGGGCTGGCTGGAAGTATTGCAGGGCGATTTCTATTATCAGGATGTGCTGGATTTGCTCAAGTCACCTTTTCTGTTCGCCGACGGTACACACGCCGAGCGCAAGCAGGCCGCTTTTCTGTTTGAACAATTGGTGCGCAAGCATGGCGTGATCGCGCAACTGGATAGCTTCATTGCTTTGGCCGAACGCGAGGAACCTGTGTTGGTGCAGCCGCTGGTGCGTTTGCGTCAGGCATCGCAGGCATTGCCACGGAAGACGGCGACGTTGGAAGAATGGCTGCGGGCCATGCATGACAGCATGGAAATACTGGGTGTGATTCATGGCTGGGCTCAGGATGCTGCCGGACAACAACTGGTACAGTTGTTTAAACAATGGACGGAGGAATTGCAGGGCGATGCGACCCGCTGCAGCTTCAGTGAATGGCGGCGCTGGCTGGCGCAGCAGCTAGACCTGAACACCTTCCGCGATCTCGGCGTGGAAAGTCCGGTGCTGTTCACCCATCTGGCTGCGACACGCTGGCGTCGTTTCGATGCCGTGCTGCTGATCGGTTGCGATGCCCAGCATCTGCCCGCACCGGCGAATGCCGGGCAGTGGTTCAACGATGCAGTACGCGCCTCGCTGGGCTTGCCGACGAGTAGCGTACAGCAGGCACAGGTGCGCGACGATCTGTTGGCGCTGCTGATGCTGAATGACACTGTGCTGGCGAGCTGGCAGGCGAGTAAGAACGGCGAACCCAATTTGCTCAGTCCGCATCTGGAACTGTTGCGCGCGCTGCATCTGCTGGCCTATGGCGATGATCTCGCCGCGAACGAACTGGGTGAGATGCTGGTATCCGCACAGGTTCAGCCAGCGGAATTTGAACTGCCGCGCGCGAGCGCGATGCCGCATCCGTCGGCACAGTCGGCACTGATTCCGTCGCATATCTCGCCGTCCGGCTACAACAGTCTGGTCGCTTGTCCCTATCAGTATTACGCGCGCCATTTGCTGCGCCTGAACGAACTGGATGAGGTGCGCGAAGAACTGGATAAACGCGACTATGGCACTTGGGTGCATGCCGCTTTGCAGCGTTTCCACGGCGAACTGCCGTTGCTGTCCGAGCACACGCACGAGCATTGCGTTGCAACATTGCAGCGCATCAGCGATGAAGTTTTTGCCGATGCGCTGGCGCACGACTATTTGGCGCGAGCTTGGTTGTTGCGTTGGCAGGCGCAGATGCCGGCTTACATCGACTGGCAATTGGATAATGAGCGCGCAGGCTGGCGCTATGCCGAGGCGGAAAAAGGATTCGAGATTGACGTGGCCGATAACCTGACCCTGCGCGGACGCATAGATCGTATAGATCGAAACGGCGAGCAGTCGCGCGTGCTGGACTACAAGACGCAGGCGGTTGCCACACTGAAACATAAATTGAAGGAGGCGGGCGAGGACG
>JBBQXA010000048.1:0-17487 GCA_038210095.1 Burkholderiales bacterium | reverse complement strand
GCTGTGATTGGTGTGGCATTCCGCATTGCCCACCATGCCGAGGTATTGGCACTCCGCTTTGGCGAACCCTATGGCACGCTGATTCTCACACTTGCCGCCGTTTCTGTAGAGGTCGTGATACTGGTGGTACTACTGACTGGCGAATCGAATCCCACGCTGGCCCGCGATACCGTTTTCTCGGCAGTGATGTTCGACCTGAACGGCATCCTCGGATTGGCCGCCATCGTCGGGGGCCTTAAACACGGCAGCAGCAAATACAACGTGGACTCGGCAAACTCCTTTATTGCCATGTTGCTGGTCGCCATCGGCGTCGGTATGTTCATTCCCGACTTCGTGCCGGATACGCAATGGAAAATCTACTCGGTTTTCTCGGTATGTGTGATGGCCGTGATGTATATGGCCTTTCTGCGCCTGCAAACGGTAGAACACCGCAACTTCTTCGAGTACAACGCCGATACAGTAGAAGAGGCACATGATCTCGCGCACAGCCCGAATGCGCTACACGTAGGCGTGATGCTCGGCGCAATTGTGCTGGTCGGCCTGCTATCGGAAGTGTTATCGGTACTGCTTGATGCGGGCTTGTCGGGCAGCCGCCTCCCCAAGAGCATTCCAGCCGTGCTGGTCGCGCTGATTTCAGCCAGCCCTGAAATACTCACCGCCCTCAAGGCGGCGCAGCAGAATCGTATGCAGACCACGGTGAACATCGCGCTGGGTGCATCACTCGCCACCGTACTACTGACACTTCCGGTGATCGAAGCCATCGCCCTGTTCAGCGGTGACCGCATCGAAATGGCACTCACCCCGGTACAGGGCGGCATGCTGTTGCTGACCTTCCTCGCGGTTATGAACAACCTGCATGATGGCGAAACCAACGCCATCGAAGGCATCAGCCACTTCGTACTATTCGCGACATTTATCGCATTGGTGGCAATGGGATTAATCTAGGCCAATGTATATAGGCAATTCAGCCTATATACACGGCTGGTTAAGATAGCTATAAATACCCGCGCCCAAGGAAAGGGAATATAAGCGGAATGAATTTTGCAAGATACTACTGGGCTGAATCGTGGGATTTGACTCAAGTAAAAAACAGGCGGCCAACTACTGGGAAACTTTTTTAAAAAGCAATGTTTAAACATATTGTTAAAGACAGAAAAAACCCACACCTGCGCACCAGATGGCTCATCCCGCGAGCCATAGCCTGCGAATGCTCGGATCAAAATACTGCCCGGATATCAGACAATCGCACCATTACCGATTTAGGCCACCCACTCTCGGAGCTCCCACTCGGACTTCCTGCCTCCCACGTTAGCTATACCTCTGGACCGATACCGTTTTACCCACAGCAGAAACTCGAAATCACTTTCGCCCAGCCCATAGGTAGCTGTTACACCATGGCGAACCAACGATGAAGAGAGCCATCGCCACGCGCCTCCAGCAACTCACATTTCAGCGACAGCTTGGAATCACTGTTGCACTCGGCATTCTTTCACTGGCATTACTTTCCTCTCTCGCAAGTTCATGGCAAAGCAAGGAACGTGTAAGTCGCGAGACTATAGAGCACGGACGGCACATTGCCGAAAATCTAGCACGCCAAAGCGCGCTGGCACTGGTATTGGATTCACCCGAGAATGCAAACGAGGCCGCGAATAACACGTTAGCCTTCCATGAAGTTGTTGGCCTATCACTTTTCCATACGGACGGCCGACTGTTACTCACTCGCGGCGACGACTCCCCTCCAGCCATGTTGCCGGTTGATAATGGCAAGGGTCTGGACGCTGCCAAGTTGACGGCCGAAAACGCTGATGTATGGAGCTTCTCTGCCCCGGTCTACTCCCGCCCCTTCGCGGAAACTCCCCTGGGCGAAGCGGCTGTGCCGGAATTACTCGGGTGGGCTGTCGTCGTTATCAGCAAGACAACGGCGCGCAAACTGACATCCGACATTTTCCTCACCAACCTCTACACATCGCTATTCTTTGCGATGCTGTTCCTACTGCTGATTCGCTTCCTCTCTCGCAATATGACGAGGCCGCTCAATGAACTGTCCGAGAGTATGACGCGCGCCCAGATGGGGGAGTTACATGTACGTGCCAAACCGGGTGGGCCGCGGGACATTGCCGCCATGGCCTATGCCTTCAACGACATGATGAAAGTGCAGAACGAACGCGAAGAGGTGATGCAAAAAAGTGAGGAGAAATACCGCACCCTGGTAGAAAGTGCACTCAGCATCATCCTGCGCTGGGACACTCTGGGGCACATCGTATACATCAACCCGTATGCCGAGAGCCTGTTCGGATACCGATCGGATGAATTGATAGGCCAGCATATCGTTGGCAGCATCGTACCGGAATCGGAAAGCACCTCACGCGATCTGTCACAATTAATGGCCGACATTCTCGCGCATCCGGAAAAGTATCAGTTGAACATCAATGAGAACATCAAGAAGAATGGCGAGCGTCGATGGATCATGTGGACCAACCGCCCGATATTCGACGATAGCGGCAAGATGATCGAAATACTGAGCGTGGGGAACGACATCACCGAACGCAAACAGGCTGAGGATGCGCTCAACGCGTCCATGCACCTGCTGGAAGAAAAGGAACTGGCCAAATCCCGCTTCCTCGCGGCGGCAAGCCACGACTTGCGTCAACCGCTGGCCGCTGCCAATCTATTCATCGACACACTCAAACTGACCGCAACCTCGCCCCAGCAAAGCTCGATTATTCAGAAGCTGGACCTTGCGATGTCCACATTCAATGGCCTGCTTGATAGCCTGCTGCATGTGTCCAAGCTGGATTCTGGCGTGATCAAGCCGGAATACAGTTCGATTGATGTGGGCAAAATATTCAATTGGCTGGAACAGAATTTCTCGGCCATCTGTGCGGAAAAACAAATTGAACTGCGGTTGTTTTTACCCACGAAAGATAAGCTTTTCATTCACAGCGATATCGGCTTGGTCAACTCGGTATTACTCAATCTGGTTTCCAATGCAATAAAATTTTCCTCGAACAGCACGATTCTGGTCAGCGCGAGACGACGCAATGGGATGGCCTTATTTCAGGTTTGGGATGCCGGCATAGGTATTCCGAAAGAAAATATCGCCAAAATCTTCGACGAGTTCTATCAGGTCGGCAATCATCAACGCGATCGAAGCAAGGGTCTGGGACTGGGACTGTCCATCGTCAAACGCGCATTGGCACTATTGAGTAGCTCTATCAGCTGCCGATCAAAAATCGGACGCGGCTCCGTGTTCGAATTCACCCTGCCGCTGGAGCACTCGCCAAACAGGGCGACTCAGCGGACTGTCCAAGCGGCTCCGCAAGAAGCTCTGAGCGATCAATTGTTCGCAAAGAACAGGCGCTTTGTTGTAGTGGACGATGACATGCTGATCGCGCAGGCCATGGTTTTCTTGCTGCGGGGAATGGGCGGAGAAGTAACTAGCTTCCACAGTGCGGAAGAGGCCTTGCACCACAACAGCATCGCACAGGCCGATTACTTTATCGTCGACTACATGCTGGGCGGCTCATTCAATGGCATCCAGTTCCTGCAGCAGGTTCGAAAAAAGCTAGGAAAACCCATCAATGCGGTGCTGATGACCGGCGACACGTCGAGCGAATTTATCCGCGCGGCGGAAAACTGCGAATGGCCTGCGCTCCACAAGCCTGTCAGCATACACAAACTGAAATCCGTCCTGAGCAAGTCCGCCCCCCGAACTGAACTCCCTCCCTAACGTTGCCGCTGCCGCAGTGCGACGCGTTTGAGATAAGCCTCGCGCGCGATCTGCACATCCTCCAGAAAGTACGGCAACTCCTTCAACAGCATCGCCTGCGGGCCATCCACCAAAGCCTTGGGCGGTGCCGGATGAAAATCCACCAACACCATATTCGCCCCGGCCAGAATTCCCTGCGCGGTGACATGCATCATGTCCAGAATGCCATCCGGCGAAGCCGCGCGTGAGCCGACCGAATGCGACGGATCTATGCACACCGGCATACGGGTCAATCGCTTGACCACGGGCACATGGGCAAAATCGACAAAGTTGCGATGCGGGTCGCCCATGTTGGTCTTCATCCCGCGCAGCCCGAACACCACCTTGCGATTGCCCTCGGAAGCCAGATACTCGGCCGCATTCAGCGACTCATCCAAAGTGATTCCGAAACCACGCTTGAGCAAAACCGGCATCTCGGCCTGACGGCCCACGATCTTGAGCAACTCGAAATTCTGCGTGTTGCGCGTGCCGATTTGCAGCATCACTCCGGTCGGATTTCCGGTCTGATGCAGGCACTCGCTGATTTCATCAAGGTGTGACTCGTGGGTAATCTCCATCGCAATCACCTTGATGCCATACTTGCCCGCCAGCTCGAACACATAGGGCAGGCAATTCTTGCCGTGCCCCTGAAACGCATAAGGGCTGGTACGCGGCTTGTAGGCCCCCATGCGGGTACAAACCTGACCGGCGTCAGCCACCGCCTTCATCATGATCTCCACATGCTCGCGATTGTCCACCGCGCACAATCCCGCAAACACATGCAGGGTGTCCTGCCCGAAACGCACCCCGTTGTAATCGAAATGGGTAGGCCGCTGCTCATCCTTGTGCCGCCCCAGAATGCGATACTCCTCCGACACCCGCACCACGCGCTCCACACAGGGCAGATTTTGCATGTCCGCCATGTCCAGTGGTTTGGTGTTGCCGATCAGATAAATCTCGGTCAGGCTCTGCTCAATTCCCCGCTCGACATGCACGCGAGTCTGAATTCCCTCCAGCGTTGCAAGGTGCGCCAGCAACTGGCGATATTCCGGCGATTGCTCGCCTGCATTGGGACTCAATATCAATATCATTTTTCTATACCTTTACATTTTTCCGGTGTTGGGACTTTGCAGTCAGTCATGGCCGCAACATTCGGCCATAAATGCCCGAATGTCAAACCGGTTTCCGATGCCCTCACCCACAACTTAGCAAGCACCAAGCATGCCTCTGCTTACGTTCCCCAACCTACTCCTTTACCCGATACCAGGCCGCATACAGCGCCGGTAAAAACAAGCAGGTCAGTAATGTCGCGATGACCAGCCCACCCATGATGGACACGGCCATCGGGCCCCAGAACACCTGACGAGTGAGCGGTATCATCGCAAGGATGGCCGCGGCGGCGGTGAGCATGATAGGGCGAAAGCGACGCACAGTGGAGCCGATGATGGCTTCCCATTGGCTCTTGCCCGCTTCTTCATCCTGACGAATCTGGTCCACCAAAATCACCGAGTTGCGCATAATCATCCCGGCCAGAGCGATAAAACCCAGGTTGGCAACGAAACCGAACGGCACTTGAAACACCAGCAACGCAAGCGCAACACCTATCAGTCCGAGCGGCGCGGTCAGCAGCACGATGACGCTGCGGCTGATGCTCTGCAACTGCATCATCAGCAGGGTGAACACGCCAACCAGCATCAGCGGCATCACCGCCATGATCGCCTTTTCGCTCTTGCCGGATTCTTCGATGCTGCCGCCCATTTCGATGCGGTAGCCGGCAGGCAGTTTTGCACGCAACTCATCCAGTTGCAGGTTGAGTGCGACGGATACCGTCGCCGGTTGCACCTTGCCTGCCATATCGGCACGCACGATCAATGAAGGCAGGCGGTTGCGCCGCCAGATGATGCCTTCTTCCTGCACCGGCACCAGCTTGGCAATCTGCGCCAACGGCACATGACGACCGTTGGCGAGCGGGATGTCGATGTCGGGCAGGCGATCCAGCGAACGCGTATCGATATCGGCGCCCCCTCTCCAGACCACATCAATCAACTGGTCACCCTCGCGGTATTGCGTGAGAGCGACACCGTTCAGCCATGCCTGCAAGGCCTGCGCGACTTCCTGACTTGAGGTGCCGATCTTTTTCGCTTTGCTCTGATCAACCTCGACGCGCACGCTCTTTATCTTCTCGTTCCAGTCGAAGTTGACGTTGTGCAAATGCCCGTTGGCGCGCATCAGGGTCGCGACCTGTTCGGCGATGCCGCGTATCTGCGTGACATCCTCGCCCAGCACTCGGAACTGCACCGGATAGCCGATGGGCGGGCCGTTCTCCAGCCTCACCACACGCACACGCAAGTGGGAAAAGTCGTCGGCGGAAAAGCGTTGCTGCAATTTGTGTAGCAGCGCTTCACGTTCATCCAGCCCCTTGGTGACGATGACGAACTGGCCGAAATTATCCGCGAATAGTTGCTGATCCAGCGACAGGAAGAAACGTGGCGCGCCGTTACCGACATAGGACGAGTAATAGTTCACATCCGGGTCATTCTTGAGCAATTGCTCGATGCGCTCGACCTCATGTCCTGTAGCCTTAAGCGATGCGCCCTGCGGCAGCCACACATCCACCATCAGTTCCAGTCGGCTGGCGGAAGGAAAGAACTGCTTCTGCACAAACTTGCCGAATGCAACCATCGACAACACGAAAATCAGCACCGTCGCGAGTATCACCTTCCAGCGGTTACACAAACACCAGGTGATCAGCGCGCGAAAACGGCGATAGAATGGTGTGTCATAAATATCTTCGCCGTGTTTCTGCGCCTGGGCGATCAGCTTTTTGGGGTCGAGCAACTTGTAGCCCAGATAGGGCGTGAACACCACGGCGACGATCCACGAGGTGACCAGTGCGATGGTGACCACCTGAAAGATGGAGATGGTGTATTCACTCGCCGCCGATTTTGAGAATCCCACCGGAGTGAAGGCGGCGGCGGTAATTAATGTGCCGGTTAACATGGGGAATGCAGTGGAAGTGTAGGCGAAGGTGGCCGCTTTGAAACGATCCCAGCCCTGCTCCATTTTCACCACCATCATTTCCACCGCGATAATGGCATCATCCACCAGCAAGCCGAGTGCAATCACCAGCGCACCCAGCGAAATTCGCTGCAGGTCTATGCCGAGTATTTTCATCATGAAAAAAGTGATCGCCAACACCAGCGGAATCGACAACGCGACCACCATGCCTGTACGCCAGCCCAAGCTCAGAAAAGACACCGCCAGCACGATCAGGACAGCCTCGGTGAGTGAATTTTCAAACAGGCTGATCGAGTCTTTGACCACCTCGGGCTGATTGGCAACAATGTGCACATCCACACCGACTGGCAATTCGTCCGAGAGCCGCTGCATGGCCTGCTTCAGGTTCTCGCCCAGATCAATCACGTTGCCGCCCTTCGCCATCACAATGCCGATGCCGATAGCAGGCTGGCCCGCGACGCGCATCTGCGGCACGGGCGGATCGGCTAGACCGCGATTTACTTTGGCGATATCGCCCAGTCGCAAGTGCTGACCGTTCACCAGCAGATCGGTATCGCGCACCCGCTCCACGCTGTCGAATGAACCGCTAATACGCAGCCTGATACGGTCGCTGTCGGTCTCGATGAATCCGGCGGAACTCACCGCATTCTGCTTCTGCAAGGCAACGGCGACCTGCTGCACCGTGAGGCCCAGACTCGCCAGCCGATTGGGCGAAACATCAAGGTAGATGCGCTCGGGCTGCACCCCGATCAGCTCGACACGTTTCACATCCGGCACCGCGCGCAGTTCCAGCGCGACGCGGTCAGCATAGTGACGCAACTCACCCAGATCGAATCCGTCACCCGTCAGCGCAAACACGTTGATCTGCACATCGCCGAATTCGTCGTTGGGGAACGGCCCCTGCACACCCGCGGGCAAGGTGTGACGAATATCGTCCAGCTTCTTGCGCACCTGCCGCCAGGCTTCAGGGACTTCTGCCTTGGGCGTAAAATCCTTGAGCACCACGAACACCAGCGACTCCCCCGGTTTGGAGGCGGAGCGCACCACATCCACCCAGGGTGTTTCCTGTAATTTCTTTTCAATACGTTCAGACAGTTCGTGCTCGACCTCCAGCGCAGTCGCACCCGGCCACATGGTGCGCACCACCATCACCTTGAAAGTGAAATCCGGGTCTTCCGCGCGCCCCAGCTTGAAGTATGAAATCACGCCCGCCGCCATCAACACGATCATCAGATACAGCACCATCTGCTGATGCTTCAGCGCCCACGCGGAAAGATTGGGGAGGTTTTTCATTGCGCGCTTTCGACGATACGTATCTTCTCGCCGGACGCAAGTTTGTGCACCCCGGCGCTGACGATGCGCTCGCCCGCCACCAGACCGTCGGCAATCTCCGCGCCATCGTCACGGTATGCCGCAACACGCACCTTGCGCAGACTGACGCTACGGTCCGCCGCGACCACCCATACCGCCGCCTGATCGCCCTGCTGGAACAGCGCCGACAGCGGCACGAGGAATCTGCCGCCCGTCGCGGACTTGATCGCAGGGCCGAACTGCACCCGTGCCGTCATGCCCAGTGCCAGTTGTGCCGCCTCGTTGCCCAATGCGACACGCGCGGGATACGTGCGGCTGACCGGATCGGGGGCAGGTGCCAACTCGCGCAGACGACCGCGATAGCGCGTCGCATCACCCGCCCACAGCGTGACGTCGGCGGTTGCGCCGACCCTCAGTCCGGCCAATTGCGATTCCGGTATCGAGATGGCGACCTCGCGCCCGCCATCCTGCGCCAGACTCAACACCGGCTGCCCGGCCCCCACCACCTGCCCCACTTCCGCCATCGTGGCCGCGATCACGCCGTTGCGATCGGCGCGCAGCTCGGTGTAATCGGCCTGGTTACGCGCCAGTCCGGCCTGTGCTGCGATACTTTTGAGTGATGCCTCTTTGGCCTCCAGCGCAGCTGGACTGATAAAGCCGCTGGCATGCAGTTCGCGATAACGCCGGGTATCGGCTTCGGCCTGCCGGTATTGCGCCTCGGCCGCCCCCGCCTGTAAGCCGGTATCCGCCGGATCGAGTCGTGCCAGCACCTGCCCGGCCTTGACCGCGGCACCCGCATCCACCCTGCGCTCAATCAGCTTGCCGCCAAGACGAAAAGCCAGCTGTGCCTCGTTGCGTGCGTGTATCTCGCCGCTGTAGACATTGCCCCCCTCACCCGCCAGCGCACCAACCACATGGGTCAGGGCGGGGCGTTCTACTTTATCGACAGGAGGAGCTTCTTTACCACCGCATGCTGTGAGTGCGAACGCAATAGTCGCGAGCAGAAGTATCTGTTTCATGTGTTTTCCAATCCGTTCAGCAGCAGGTCAAGATGAGTGTTCAAATAAATTTGCGGGTCTTGCTGACCGCAGGCGCAAGGGCCCAGCGAGTGCCGCCAAACTGCCAACATCAGCATCGGTGCATAGATCACGTCTATGGCCGATTCGATTTCCACGGCACGAAACTCTCCCGCCGCGATACCGCGTTCCAGAACTTTTCGCATCAGCTCGCGTCCGCGCAGGATGACGTTCTCGTAGTAATACCGGGCAACCTCGGGAAAGTTACCCGCCTCGGATATCATCAGTTTCGGAATACCCGCCAGCCGCGTCTCGCCAACCAGTTGCCACCAGCGCAACACCATGCTCCGCAACAGCGAGCACGCATCACCCTCTTGCTGCGCCAGCATGGCTTCACCCTCATCCAGTACTGGCAGGATGCCCTGCTGGATCACCGCCTTGAACAGTTCTTCCTTGCTGCCGAAATAAAGATACAGCGTACCCTTGGATACTCCGGCCTGGGCCGCGACATCATCCAGCCGGGTCGCGGCAAATCCGCGCTCCACAAAATGATCCAGCGCCGCGGCGAGCAGTTCGGCCGGACGCGCCTGTTTACGTCGCTGACGTACAGAGGGGACAACGGGTTTGTTCATCACAGGATACGAATTACTGACCGACGGGTCAGTAATGTAGTCGGGGCGCTTGCACCTGTCAACGCCCATTCATCGCATTTGCCGCAAACCCTAATCCTCGCCTATCATCGGGTCATCTTTTAAATTTCATGAAGTCCGCGTATCGGGCAACACCCCACCGGGAGTAAACCATGCTGGATGCAGCATCACCGAAGAGCCTGTCCATCCATCTGGACGAAAGCGGCAATAATGTCATGGCTTCTTTTGTACCGGATGCGGAAGCGGGGTTGGCGCCCATCACCTCCGCCGACTTCAAACAGGCCGTCACTGCGGCGGGATTCGATGCCTATCGTCCCGATGATTTGGCTCTTGAAAATGCGACCAGCAAATACAATTCCGGTATCGCCTTCGACATTGTTGTAGCCAAAGCGGTCGACGGTAAGTTCTCCATCACGCTCTCGGATGATCATGTCTCCGCTTGGCTAAGCTGCGAGTCGCCCATGGGCGGTACTGCGGTAACGCTGGAGCACATCCTTGAGGAATCCAAGCGCAAGGGCATCACGATCGATCTCAATCTCGCCGCCATCGAAGGCGCACTGCCGGATTGCAACAAGGTGCTGATCGCAGCAGGGCGGTTACCCGAGCATGGAGTGGACGGCAGGATAGACATCCTGATTCCCAAAATCAGCAACCGAACTCCGCACGTGGACAAGGATGGTCTGGCCGACTTTCGCGAACTCGGCGATGTGCTGACCGTGCGTGAAGGTGATCCGCTGGTGCGACATATTCCGGCAACCGATGGTTTGCCGGGCATCACCCTGTCCGGCAAACCGCTACCGGCCAAAAAAGGCAAGGAGATTTCCTTTGCTAGCAAGCTTGATGGCGTCATTCCCGATCCCAACGATCCGAATGTGCTGGTCGCCGCGATACACGGTTGTCCGGTACAGCAAAAAAACGAGATCCGCGTGGAGCCAGTCTATACAGTACAGAATGTGGACTTGCATAGCGGCAATATCAGCTTCGACGGCACGATACATGTGACCGGGGATGTGCATACCGGCATGACCATCAAAGGTACCGGCGACATCCTGATAGATGGCACCGTGGAGGGCGCGCATTTGGAGGCGGAGGGCGACATCACAATCAAAGGTGGCATACTGGGTCTCGCGGAAGAGAGCGACGCGCCCCACTCCATGATCAAATGCGCCGGTTCGTGTACCACCCGCTTCGCGCAGAATGCACACATCGCGGCGGGCAGCGGAATTTTCATTCACGACTATGCGATGCAAAGCGAACTGCGGGCGGGACATCAGATCATCGTCGGTGATCAGGGCAGCCGCAGGGGTGACCTGATCGGCGGCGTCGCCCATGCCGCGATGCTACTCAAGGCCCATGTTCTCGGCTCCGACACCAACGTAAATACCGTCGTGATCGCCGGTGCGGACAAGGCACTGCACGAGCGCCTGAAAGCCGCAGCCGAAACCCGCGAAGCGGCGGAACACAAACTGACCAACATCATTAAACTGCTCGAACTGGATCAACACAACCCCGTCCATCTGCCCGCCAACACAATTAAAGCGATAGAAGCGACGCGCGAAGCATCCATCGCCGAAATTGAATCCATCCGTGAGGATGAAGCCGAACTGCAGGCGGAGATCGACCTCACCCATGACGCTCAGGTCATCGTCGAAAAGAGGATATTTACCGGCGTCGAAGTGCGTTTCGGCCTGCACCACCACCACGTCATTATCGACCGCGAAGGCGGGGTATTCCAGATGAAGGACGGCGAACTGGTATTCGAGTAAAACCTAAGACAACATGACCACCCCTTACTTCACCCCGTCCACCTTCGCCTTTCTCTCCTCGCTCGCGGCGAACAACAAGCGCGAGTGGTTCGATGAACATAAGCCGGACTACGAAGGGTTCGTGCGCTCGCCTGCGCTGCGGTTTATCACCGACATGGCGGAGCAGCTGCCAGCGGTTTCGCCGCATTTTCGCGCGCTACCGAAGAAGGTGGGCGGGTCGTTGATGCGGGTGCAGCGCGACACGCGCTTCGGGCACGACAAGACTCCGTACAAGAGCAATATCGGCATCCAGTTTCGACATGAGGTCGGGAAGGATATTCATGCACCGGGCTATTACGTGCATATCGAACCCGGCGAGTGTTTCGTCGGAGTCGGACTGTGGCGTCCCGATGCGGATGCGTTATTCAGGATACGCGAGGGTATCGCGCAGAATGGCGAGGAATGGGTGAAAGCGCGCGACAACATGGCCTTCAGCAAACATTTCGAGCTGGTCGGCAATGCACTCTCCAACGCGCCGCGCGGCTTTGCCAAAGATCATCCATTACTGGCAGATTTGAAGCGCAAAGACTTCATCGCCCTCGCAACCTTGAGCGAGACACAGGTGACTTCAAGGAATTTTCGCACGCTGGTGCTGGAGCGATTCCAGCAAGCCCAGCCCCTGATGCGTTTTTTATGCGGCGCGCTGGCGTTGCGGTTTTAATAACCACGCATCAAAACTCAGATGCGGGTTGTTCTGTTGTAAGCCGCCAGCGCTTGGGCTACCTGCCCAGCCGGCTTAGCCACCGCTCCCGTACCGAACTCGACTTGCCAGGCGGCATGATTCTGGTCGATATAGTGAATGGCGCGGTCGAGATTATCGAGCTGATTGGGAATGAAATTATTGTCCGCATTGAGCAGTTCTGCCGCCTTGGCGAAGTTCGTACCGAATTCATGTACCGTCGCCACCGCCCCCTTGGGATTGGATGACAGCATCCCATCCAGTTTCGCGTCATCCAGCGCAAGCTTCCCTCCGGGAAGGACCGTGATACCGAGATCAGCCAAGCCGTGCAGCCCCTCGCTCACGCCGTTAAAACGATAGCGCACGCTCTGCTCCAGCTCATAGCGGGATAGCTGCGCGGCCTGAGTTCCAGCCAGCAGCCCGTTACCCTGCATGTCAGGCTCGAAACTGCTCACCCAGTTATTGTACTGACTGGTGAAGTCTTGCAGACCGGCCTTGATGTCGTCGGCGTCCATCTTGACGTCGCCCAAATGCTGCCCCGCCTGCTGCATGCGCGCAACCTCATCCCCCATCCGGCTCAACTCGAAAAACTGCGCCTTGTAGAGCACATCCTTGTTGTTGATCAGGGTCATCATCCGGTAGGCCGACTCCGGATCGGCCAGCGCGATATTGCGCCCCGTATGCAACGATGTCTGGGTGGCGACGGGCTTGATGAGTGAAGACAAAACACCGACCGTAACATTTTTCATGTCGGGTATCTGCGACAACAGTGCCTGGGAGAACAAACCATCGAAATCATGGGCCTCGTCAAAATCGTTGCCGCACAACGATGACAGCATCTGTGCTTTGACCTCGGCAATGGATGAGATCATGAGTGCAGGTGTAGTGTTCATGGCGTTCCCCAGACAGTATGCTTAAGTAGCCTGCCCTCATATTTCCACAAACCGGTCCGCCACCATCCGCCAAACAACGACGACAAACCCCTCCTTATGCCAGCTTCATGACGCCAGACCCATGCGCATTCAATCCGAAATGCTGAGCTAGCCGGTTGAATACATACCCGAATAATTTTGTCAGGCATGCTGCATTGGCTGGTATTTTTCAAAAAGGAATTATGCTAAATTTCTGTCGGGATGAACTTTCACCCGTTGTTCAACCATCTTGGAGGAGGCCTGAATGCTTAGTACAATTCTTATCGTTTTCGCAATCGCTGCGGTTATTGGCGGCGTCGTATCAATATTCATGTACTCCAGTCCCGAAAAGAAAGACTAAGTACCAACCCGCGGGCTTGGCTCCACCCGAACCAAGCCCCGCTGAATCCCCTCGCAATCTTCTCCGCACTTCTCTTCACACACTGTTACCCAACACATCGCCCTCAACTATCACCCGCACCACCGTCATCATCAAATCTGTCGTCCTATTGAAGGTCAAGACACAACAGGCAAGCAAACCGTAAAAAATGTCGGGCCAAGCCCGACATTTTTTGACCGTTCTGTTGTTAAATTCCCCTGTGCGACGCCGACAACACGCCGCGTAGTGGCATGTTGCGGCGGAGACTAACCTTCAGGTTATGTCGGAGCCAATAGCGTCCCGGAAAACCTTACGCACAGCCGTCTTACATGCCAACAATCACCATGCTAGGATGTGCGACGGCTATCACACTTTAACTGGATTTAAACCATGCCCAGCGCAACCATCAAAATCTTTCTTGTTCACGGCGACCCAAAGCGGCTCCGAACAGCAGAAATATCTAACTGGACAGGAAAAGCCGTCGCTGGCCCCAGAAGCGAGTTTGACGGGGTGCTCTCCCGCGACGAGTCAGATAGTTCCGGCGTTTATTTACTAACCGGCGCTGACCCAGAATCCGGTAAATCTGCAATTTATGTCGGCGAAGCGGAGAATATTCGCGACCGAATTAAGGCGCACTTGGAGAAAGACTTCTGGAATCAAATCATCTTTTTTACGAGCAAAGACGACAACTTAACCAAGGCGCACATACGCCACCTCGAAGGCAAACTTATCGAGTTAGCACGAAAATCTGGACGTGCCGTAGTCACAAACGGCCAAGGCAGCGGAGCGAGATTGCCGGAATCAGACAGAGAGGATATGGAAATATTTCTGGAGAAAATTAACCAGTTATTACCTGTTCTTGGGGTTGAGTTGCTCGTACCGGCTGCTGCAGTTGCGTTGAGCGAGTCCGAACAAAAAAAACTATTCTGCGATATCAAGGGAATCAGAGCCGAGGGACATCTAGCACCAAATGGCTTTGTCATCCTCAAGGGATCTCAGGCTGTTCTAACCGAGCGGGCATCATCGCAAAAATGGCCTTGGGCATTGAATATGCGACAGCGTCTAAAGGACGAGGGCATACTGAAAGAGAATGGCAATGCCTTGGTATTCACCCGTGATGCCGAATTCACCAGTCCGAGCTCAGCTGCCGCCGTAGTTCATGGCGGACATGCGAATGGTCTTATCGCATGGAAAGACATCAATGGAAAGACAATCAAGGAAATTGAATCTGCATAGCCAATCATCCACTGAGCATACGCATAAAACTGCGCAGCTCGGTGAGCTAAAACTCTAGCTTGCGGCCGCCCTCACCACTTCCGCGATTTTCTCCGCACACCCCTGCACCAACGCCCCATCCTCGCCCTCAACCATAACGCGCAGTAACGGTTCGGTGCCCGAAGGACGCAGCAGTACGCGACCTTTGCCATCCAGCGCACGTTCGGCTTCCGTCACTGCCTCCTTGACGGCACTCAGCTCCAGCAGGGCTGCGGCCTTACCGGTGACGCGTACGTTGATCAAAACTTGCGGATACATTTTTAGCTCGGCCGCCGCTGTGGAGAGACTTTGCCCGCTCGCACGCAGCGCATGCAACACCTGCAGCGCGGAGACAATGCCGTCACCGGTACTGTGCTTACCCAGACAGATGATATGACCGGAGTTTTCGCCGCCCAGTTGCCAGCCTTGCTGCTGCAATTGCTCCATCACATAGCGATCTCCCACTTTTGCGCGCAGGAACGGTATATTCAGGCGCTGCATCGCATGTTCGAAAGCAAGGTTAGTCATCAGTGTACCTACCACGCCGCCCTGTAATTTTCCGCGCTCCTGTGCATGCTTGGCGATCACGTACAACAGCTGATCACCGTCGTACAGCTCGCCTTTCGCATCCACCATCACCAGACGATCGCCGTCGCCATCCAGCGCAATGCCAAGGTCGGCCTGTTGCTCGACTACGGCCTTTTGTAAGTTCTGCGGTTTGGTGGCACCGTAACCCTCGTTGATGTTCTTGCCGTCCGGCTGCGCGCCGATAGCGACAACCTCCGCGCCCAGCTCGTGCAACACGTGAGGCGCGATGTGATAGGCCGCGCCATGTGCACAGTCCACCACGATCTTCATCCCGCGCAAATTCATCTCGACCGGGAAAGTGCTCTTGCAGAATTCGATGTAGCGTCCGGCCGCGTCGTCGATACGCTTAGCCTTGCCCAGATCGCTTGATGCATTGGTCCGCATCGCATTATCCAGCTCGTCCTCTATCGCATGCTCGACTTCGTCCGGCAATTTGGTGCCGGATGCGGAGAAGAACTTGATGCCGTTGTCTTCGAAAGCATTGTGCGAAGCCGAGATGACGACACCCGCCTGCAAGCGCAAGGCACGAGTCAGATAAGCAACTGCCGGGGTAGGAACGGGACCAGCCAAATAGACGTCGACACCGGCAGCGATCAGTCCGGCCTCCAGCGCGGACTCCAGCATGTAGCCGGAGATGCGGGTGTCTTTGCCGATCAACACACCTGGGCGTTCGCCGCGCGTGTGCTCCGCACTCGTCAGCACCTTGCCAGCAGCATAGCCCAGATGCATTACGAATTGTGGCGTAATGGGATGATCACCCACACGCCCGCGCACTCCATCAGTACCAAAATATTTTCTGCTCATATCATTCCTCGTTAACTGCTTGCCATACTTTCAGCGTATCCACGGTCTCACGCACATCATGCACCCGCACGATGGAGGCACCGCGCTGCACCGCGATCATTGCCGCCGCGATACTGGCCGCTTTCCGTTCGCCAACTTCGCGTCCCGTGATCAGCCCCAACATGGATTTGCGCGACAGTCCGGCCAGAATCGGCACCCCCAGTTCACGCAACTGATCCAGCCCGCGCAACAGGTCAAGATTATGTACCAACGTCTTGCCGAAACCGAAACCGGGATCAATCGCGATGCGCTCGGACGCGATTCCTGCGGCTTTGGCGGCAGCGATGCGCTCGCGCAAAAACTCGGCGACATCGAATCGAACCTGTTCATATTGCGGCTGCTGTTGCATGGTTTGCGGCGCGCCCTGTTTGTGCATCAGACACACAGCGACATCGCTGGCGGCGACAACTTGCATCGCAGCAGTATCCTGTAGCGCATTGATGTCGTTGACCATCTGCGCCCCAGCGGCTATCGCGGCACGCATTACTTCGGGCTTGAAGGTGTCGATGGAGATCGGGATGGAGATGCCGCGCAAACTCTCAATGATGGGAAGCACACGATCCAGTTCTTCCTGCACGCCGACCGGCTGCGCACCGGGACGCGTGGATTCGCCGCCGATATCAAGAATATCCGCACCGTCTGCAATCAGTTTGTGCGCATAAGCCAGCGCCGCAGCGCGTTGAAGATGCAGGCCGCCATCGAAAAAGGAATCGGGAGTGACATTGACGATGCCCATCACGAGCGGATGGGCAAGGTCGAATTGAAAGGAACCGCAATGAAAGAGCATGAAACAGTCGCTAGTCGTTGGTCGTTAGTCGTTAGCTGGTGTTGTCCGCTTCGCGGGGTTAACTGCTAACTGGCGACTAACGACTGCTTTCAGGTTTCCTCAGCCGGTTCGACTGGCGGAGTTTCCGACGCTGCTGGTGCGGCATCCTCGGGAGGCTCCGCTGCCTTGTTGCTCTGGCTGACCTTAGGCTCACGTGGCGGCTTGCCGGCCATGATGTCGTTGATCTGGTCGGCGTCTAGGGTTTCCCACTCAAGCAGCGCCTTGGTCATCGCCTCAATCTTATCGCGATTATCTTCAATCAGCTTGCGCGCCAGCGCGTATTGCTGGTCGATGATGCGGCGAATTTCTTCATCCACTTTCTGCATCGTGGCTTCGGAAACATTTTTGTGCGTCGTCACCGAGCGACCGAGAAATACTTCACCATCATTCTCGCCATAGACCATAGGCCCAAGCGCATCAGACATACCCCATTGCGTGACCATCTTGCGCGCCATATCG
>JBBQXA010000047.1:0-17815 GCA_038210095.1 Burkholderiales bacterium | reverse complement strand
GGCGGCCATGCTTGCGCCAGCGTAAGTCATGACGGTGGCGGCGGTGATGCCAACAACGAGTTGCTTGAGTTTCATGTGTATCTCCGTAGTTTTGTGTATGTTGCTTGCTGCTACTTGCGTGCCACTCAAAACAACAATGCTTTAGAGGCGACACGTATCGTAGTTCCTTTGTATGACAGGATTGTTACACTTGAGAAAAATTCGACTGTTTAAAGTTTAAGATATTCCGCTCAGAGTGTTGGGTGGATTCTTCAACCATGTCCGGTCTATAGGCAGGCATCTCACGGCGTTCGATGAACAGGCTGTTTCCCGGTTTCATTTTGGCCATTTTTTTTGCATTAGTGGCCGCTTCTGCAATTTCATGGTGTGAATGAAACATGCCCGGAGGGGCGCAGACGACCCCGATCGATAGGGTCGGTAGCGGGTGGTGAACGATGCGTCCCTGGCGATCTTCGCTGCTATATCCACCGATGGCGCGATGCTGATCTTCGAATAGTACAGAGGAGGTCTGAGCAAAGGAGGTTAGTGCCTGATGACAGCGCTTCTCCCAATCGGCGCTGCGCATGATCATGATGAAATCATCTCCGCCGATATGACCCAGTAGATCGTGCTTGGGGTCGCATGCCCAGTTGAGCAGTCGTCCGGTAAATTGAATGGCTTCGTCCCCCTTGCGGTAACCGTATACATCGTTGAAGGGTTTGAAGTGATCGATATCGCTATAGCACACGGTGAATGACTCGTCGCTGTTCAGCAGATACTCAATGTGTTCGTTGATGGGCACATTGCCCGGCAGCATGGTGAGCGGATTGGCATAGCGCGCATTTTCGATTTGCATCTTGGTGATCTCGCGCAACAAATCCTGAGCATTACCGATGCCGGCATAACGCCCCTGTTTGGTGATTAAAAATCCGCTGGAAAAATGCGCACTTTCAGACTCGGTCAGAAAGTCACTTAATTCGTGGATGGGAGTTGATTGCTCAACCAATAGCGGGTTGGTCGTGATGCAGGCTAAATCCATGTCCTTGCAGTGCGCGCCATTCATGCAAGTAGAGCAGGGCTTCTTGCCCAGCAATTCACGACGGAATGGCTGAACGAAGCAGGAAATGTATTTTTGCCGTTCGATCAATCCGACCGGAATGCCGTTTTTGACTACCGGAATGACACGCAAGTTGGCATCTTCCGAAAATCGCATGAAGATTTTTTCATGCGTAGTTTCCGGATGCGCAGGCTCTACATAGCGCAACAGTTTTTCAGTGGAGGCATGGCGCGAAGAAATTATGATCTGATTGGCGGCCAGGTGTGACTGGTTGGCGAGGTTGATTTGTGCGCTGACCTCGACTGGGGCGAGTAGCGCTGGAGTGTGGCTGGGCCTGGCGATGAAATAGCCCTGCCCAAAGGCGATCCCGAGATCGCAAACCGTAAGCAATTCAGCCGCGGTTTCGATGCCTTCCGCAATGACCTTGGCGCCTGCGCTTTGCGCAATTTGTTGTATGGACCTCAGGAATTGCTGTTTGACCGGGTCGGTATTGATACCCTGTACGAAATGCATATCTACTTTTACAAACTCGGGGCGTAGCTCTGACCATAGTCGCAGGCTGGAGAACCCCTCTCCCAGATCGTCGATAGCGGTCTGGAAACCCATCTCGCGGTAGTGCAGCAGCGCAGTGCGCATGCCTTCATGATCGAACGTGGGTTGATTCTCGGTCATTTCGATAATGACCTGACTGGGATCAATGCCGATATTTTTCAGGAAACTCAAGGTTTGACCATTCTTGAAGCTTGGATGCGTCAGTGTGGACGGGCTTATATTTAGGAATAACTTGCCCGGCAGGTTCTGGGCGGCAAATGACTCCATGACAATCTGGCGGCACAGCATTTCGACCTCCAGAGACAGCCCTTGCTGTTTTGCGGTGGCGAATAGATTGATGGGCGAGTGAAGCGGGCTATCTGCCGGGCCGCGAATTAAACCCTCAAATCCAAGAAAGCCACCATCGGACAAGTCCATTATGGGTTGAAAAAGGGCAGACAATTCGCGCCGCGATAATATTTCCTGTAGTGTTTTCATGTTCGGTATCCTTAGCTGTGGGTGCGCGGAGCAGGATAGCGGGAGTATGTTGCAGCGAGATTAAACGGGTATTGCAGCCGGATTACAGTACATTCCAAAATTCAGGTTGAACATTTCGGATTCCTTCGGTAGAATCCGCGCTCTTTTGAAAATCGGTTGGAGTAGAACTATGGCACGTGTCTGTCAAGTGACGGGTAAAGGCCCGATGAGTGGGAATAATGTTTCTCATGCAAATAACAGGACCAAGCGTCGTTTCTTGCCTAATTTGCAGCGTCGCCGCTTTTGGGTTGAAAGTGAAAGTCGCTGGGTTAACCTGCGTCTATCCAATGCAGCGCTGCGTACTATCGACAAGAATGGCATTGATGCCGTCTTGTTCGAAATGCGCGCTCGCGGCGAAAACGTTTAAGGAGTTAGCAAATGCGCGATAAGATCAAATTGGAGTCAAGTGCCGGAACAGGTCACTTTTACACCACTAGCAAGAACAAGAAAACGACTCCGGAAAAGCTCGAAATGAAAAAATACGACCCGGTAGTTCGTAAGCACGTCATGTACAAGGAAACCAAGCTGAAGTAATTCAGCCTGATTGTCCGATAAAAAACCCGCTTCGGCGGGTTTTTTATTTTATGCTGTGGCGCTAGTCACCCAAATACGACCGAATACATGAATCCTACACAACGCGGGGCCGTGAAGCGTACCGTTGCTGAAAAAGACAACCTGCACCCGCGCAATCCGCATCGGGGGCGTTATGACTTTTCTCGACTCATCGTTGGCACTCCTGAATTGGCCGGCTTTGTCGCCACGAACGAATACGGAGACGAGTCTATAGACTTTGCCAATCCAAAAGCAGTCAAAGCACTCAATCGAGCCCTGTTGCAGCTGGTGTATGGTGTGTCAGGCTGGGATATTCCGCCGCGCTACCTCTGTCCCCCGATTCCCGGCCGGGCAGACTATTTGCACTATCTCGCTGATCTGCTGGCAGAGGACCATGGGGGCGCAGTTCCGCGAGGCCCTGCGGTGCGGGTGCTGGATATCGGCACAGGCGCTAATTGTGTTTACCCGCTGATTGGACAGCATGAATATGGCTGGCAGTTCGTCGGCAGTGACATTGATTCGGTCGCGCTGGTGAATGCACAGCGTATTGTGGATGCAAACCAATTGAATGACGCGATTACATTGCGCTTGCAACCCGTGCACAGCGCAATTTTTAGCGGGGTGTTCCAGCCCGGTGAGCTATTTGATCTCACCATGTGCAACCCGCCATTTCATGCGTCAGTGGCAGAGGCCAGTGCCGGAACGCAACGGAAATGGCGCAATCTGGGCAAGGCAGGTAAAAAAGCGTTGAATTTTGGCGGGCAGGAAGCGGAGCTTTGCTGTGATGGGGGCGAGGAGGGATTTGTCAGTCGTATGGTGGCGGAGAGCGCGCGCTATCCGGATCGCAGTCGCTGGTACACCACGTTGGTGTCGAAATCGGCCAGTTTGCCCGCCGTCTATGCTGCATTGAATAAAGCCTGCGTGCAGGATAGTCGAGTTATTGCGATGTCGCAGGGGCAGAAGCAAAGTCGTATCGTGGTCTGGAGTTTCCGTGGCATGCCGAATCAAAAACAGGTTACCCGCCATGAATGAAGTTCCGCTCATCGTTTGGGAAGAAGGGCTTACCTGCACAGCGCGCTGGCGTTCTGAAAGCGGCTCGCCTGCGCCCAAGCGCGTGATCGTAGCTGATGATGCGATGAAGGCGGACACCGCTTACCGGTTAGCTTGTGAAGGTACCGCGCTGTTGTGGCGCGGCGATTTTCACAATGCGCGCCAGTTGTTGTCGGCATTGGCGCGGCGCACCGAACGCAAATCGCGTAAAACTGCTGAGCAGCCTGCCGATACTTTTAATCTGCACCGTCAGGCACAGTCGCAACGTGCGAGGGTACTGGCGATGGTATTGCTGCCGCTGGACGGTGATTACAGCATTCCGTTGCGGCGTGCGCCCGATGCTCGACAAGCCTGTATCGAGGCCTATGGCGAGGCGGACGGGCAAGCTTCGGTGGTTTCACTGCGTGAGCTGCAAGGTCTGATAGGCGCGCATGAATGGCGCAAGAAGGGCGTGGAAATTCCGGCATTGTCGGCGCGCATTCATCCTCACTACGGCGTGTTTTCGCCGTTGCGCGGCGAATATTTGCAACTGGTAAATACCGCGCCGCTGCCTTCGACGGAGCTTGCATTCGATATTGGTACCGGCACGGGTGTGCTGGCGGCGGTGCTGGCGCGGCGCGGTGTGAAGCGCGTGATTGCGACCGACCAAGACCTACGCGCCTTGGCCTGTGCACGCGAGAATCTTGCAAGACTAGCGGTGGACGGGCAGGTTGAGGTGGTAAAAGCCGATCTATTCCCCGAGGGACGCGCACCGTTGATCGTGTGCAATCCGCCCTGGGTTCCGGCGCGCCCCAGCTCGCCGATTGAATATGCGATCTTCGATCCGGATAGCCGCATGCTGCGCGGCTTTCTTGGCGGACTTGCTGCCCACCTGACGCCGGGCGGGGAGGGCTGGCTGATTTTATCCGATCTGGCCGAGCACCTTGGGTTGCGTAGTCGCGACGAGTTGCTGGCGATGTTTGATGTTGCGGGTTTGCAGATATTGGGCAGGATGGAGATAAAGCCGCATCACCCCAAGGTGTCGGATGCTAGCGACCCGTTGCACGCGGCACGCGGGGCGGAAACGACTTCGCTGTGGCGTCTTGGGAGTAAGGAGTAGGAAGTCAGAGATTAAAGAAAGCCATGAGTCTGCCGATGTTATAAACAAGAGGAGGGCAGATCATGGACTTGGTAGGCGGTGTCCGCTACATTGAGAGCAGGCTGGGGAAGCAGAAGTCATATCAGGGCAAGGATGGATCGGCAAAAAAATACCCCGTCCCGAAGCAGCACAAACACGACGAACACAAAGTGCCGGAATTTGATGCCCATGTTGGACGCATCATAGACATTACGGCGTAAAAAAACCGGGCTAGAGCCCGGTTTTTTATTTTCAGCACGATCAGATCAGTGGCACGATCATCAGCGCAACGATGTTGATAATCTTGATCAACGGATTCACCGCAGGGCCCGCGGTGTCCTTGTAGGGGTCGCCCACGGTGTCGCCAGTGACAGCGGCCTTGTGCGCTTCCGAACCTTTCCCGCCATAGTTGCCTTCCTCGATGTACTTCTTGGCGTTATCCCATGCGCCGCCGCCAGTGGTCATAGAGATGGCGACGAAGATGCCGGTGATGATGGTGCCGACCAGTACGCCGCCCAGCGCCTGTGGGCCCAAGGCCAGTCCGACAATTACCGGTACGGCGACCGGCAGCAGTGAGGGGACAATCATTTCGCGTATAGCAGCCTTGGTCAGCATGTCTACGCAGGTGCCGTATTCGGGTTTGGCCGTGCCTTCCATGATGCCGGGGATTTCCTTGAACTGGCGACGCACTTCAATCACGACCGATCCCGCTGCGCGTCCCACCGCCTCCATGCCCATCGCCGCGAATAGATAGGGCACCATACCGCCGATGAACAGGCCAATGATGACCATGTGGTTGGACAGATCGAAGGTTAGTGCCGGGCCGCCGTGGGCGGCAAGCGCGTGGGTGTAGTCGGCGAATAGTACCAGTGCGGCCAGCCCGGCGGAGCCGATGGCATAGCCCTTGGTTACCGCCTTGGTGGTGTTGCCCACCGCATCCAGCGGGTCGGTGATGTTGCGTATGCTTTCATCTAGTCCGGCCATTTCAGCAATGCCACCTGCGTTGTCGGTAATGGGGCCGTAGGCATCGAGTGCAACGATGATGCCCGCCATAGACAGCATGGACGTTGCGGCGATGGCGATGCCATACAGTCCGCCCAGCTCATAGGCCGCCCAGATAGATAAGCACACGGCCAGTACAGGAGCCGCAGTGGACTTCATCGATACGCCCAGACCCGCGATCACGTTGGTGCCGTGACCAGTAGTGGATGCCTGAGCGATATGGCGAACGGGGCTGTATTCGGTGGCGGTGTAGTACTCGGTGATCCATACCATCGCGGCGGTCAGTGCCAGGCCGATCAGCGAGGCTAGATACAGGTTCATGGATGACACCAGTGTGCCGTCTATCATCACGCCCTCACCCAGTATCCAGGTGGTGACCGGATAGAACGCGATGACGGCCAGCACGCCGGACACGAGTAGGCCGCGATACAGCGCGTTCATGATCTTGCCGCCCTCGCGCGCCTTGACGAAAAAGGTACCGATGATGGAGGCGATGATGGATACGCCGCCCAGTACTAGCGGATAGATTACCGCCTCGGGCGAACCGGTAATTAGCAAGCCGCCGAGAACCATGGTGGCGATGATAGTCACCGCATAGGTTTCGAACAGGTCAGCCGCCATGCCCGCGCAGTCCCCCACGTTGTCGCCCACGTTGTCGGCGATGACGGCTGGGTTGCGTGGGTCATCCTCGGGGATGCCAGCCTCGACCTTGCCCACCAGATCGGCACCTACGTCAGCACCTTTGGTGAAGATGCCGCCGCCCAGACGGGCGAAGATGGAAATCAGCGAGCTACCGAAGGCCAGACCAACCAGCGAGTGGGTGGCTGAGGCGGGTTCTGCACCCAGTCCCAGCGTGAGGAAGGCGTAATAACCCGCCACGCCCAACAGACCCAAACCAACGACCAGCAGGCCGGTGATGGTGCCGCCCTTGAACGCCACGTTCAGTGCGGCATTCAGTCCGTTGCTGGCTGCTTGTGCCGTGCGGATGTTGGCGCGCACCGAAACGTTCATGCCGATGTAGCCGGTCAGGCCGGACAGTGCCGCACCCAGTGCGAAGCCCAGCGCGGTTTGCCAGTCGAGAAAGATGAGTATGGCGACTAGCAGAATTGAGCCGACCAGAGCGATGGTGGTGTACTGCCGATTCAGGTATGCCTGCGCACCTTCCTGCACCGCAGCGGCGATTTCTCGCATCCTGTCGTTACCTGTGGGCAGGCTCAGTATCCATTTTATAGAGAACGCGCCATATAGTATGGCGATTACAGCACAAAACAGTGCAAATCCGAGACCAGCTGACATGTTTTCCTCCTTGAGTTTGGAACTGTCACAACATCGTTGCATGGCACCGAGGTGCCATGGTTCGAGAGTCATAATAGCAACCGGGAGGGGATTCGTCGCGTGTGATTTTGCTGATGGGGAATCAGTTCTTGCGGATGGTCCCCGTCGGCTTGTTTTTAGTTCAGGGCGGCGACGCCCGCAGCGGCGACCTGACCGTCTTGAAAGGCGCGCACGCCGCTGATGCCGATGGCACCGATGACTATGCCATCGCGCAGTAGTGGCACGCCACCTTCGGCAGGAATTACACCGGGCAGCGCCAGATGAATCAGGCGTCCACTCATTACCGCATCTTCAGATGCTTTGCTTGGCATGTGCAAAGCGGCTGCCATTTTCGCTTTGGCCTGGGCAGTTTCAACGCTGCCGAAACGAGTGTCATGGCTGCGCTGCATATAGAGCATGTGCCCACCATCATCGACGATCACGATGGACACCTTCCAGTCGTTGGCTTGCGCCTCGGCTTCGGCTGCTGCTGCGACAAGTTTCGCATTATCCAGCGTGAGTACCGGCTTGCTAGCCATGATTACTGACCGGCCAGAATCGCAAACACTTGATCGCGTATGCCATCCACGCTGCCTACGCCTGCGACATGGGCGACCTTGGGAGCGTTTGCGCCACCGGACTTCTGCCAGTCAGTGTAGTAATCGACCAGCGGCTTGGTCTGTTCGTGATACACGCTGAGACGCTTGAGTACGGTCTCCTCTGTGTCGTCCGGGCGCTGCACCAATTCTTCGCCGGTCGCATCATCGCGACCTTCAACCTTGGGCGGATTGAAAATCACGTGATAGGTACGGCCTGAAGCCATATGCACGCGGCGACCACTCATGCGCTTGACGATCTCACTGTCAGCCACGTCGATCTCAACCACGTAGTCGATAGGAATGCCCGCATCCTTCATCGCCTGAGCCTGAGGGATGGTGCGCGGGAAGCCGTCGAACAGGAAGCCGTGCGCGCAATCTGCCTCCTTGATGCGCTCCTTCACCAGATTGATGATGATCTCATCGGATACCAGCCCGCCCGCGTCCATCACCTTCTTGGCGGCAACGCCCAGCGGGGTGCCTGCCTTAACCGCAGCGCGCAGCATGTCGCCAGTGGATATTTGCGGGATGTTGAATTTTTCCTTGATGTAGTTGGCCTGTGTGCCCTTACCTGCACCCGGTGCGCCTAGCAGTATCAGTCTCATCGTATACTCTCCTGTTGTTCGATTTCTGTCGCGAAAATTTGTCGTGCGATATGCAAGTCCTGCTCGGTATCTACGCCTGCTGGCGGTGCTTCCTCGGTTACGTACACCCCGATTTTGTAGCCATGATACAGCGCGCGCAACTGTTCCAGTGCCTCGAATTGTTCTATGGCGGCCGGTGCGAGTTGACCGTAGGCGCGTAAGAAGCTGGCGCGATAGGCATAGATGCCGATGTGGCGCAGTACCGGCATGTCCGCCGGTATCGGATGCTGGGCGGCATACGCATCACGGGGATACGGAATCGGAGCGCGGCTGAAATACAGCGCGTTGTTGTCCTTGTCCAGCACCGCCTTGACGATATTCGGATTGCGCATGGATGCCTCATCGTGAATCGCATGGCAGGCGGTGGCAATCGCGCATTCCGGATGCTGGTGCAAATGTTCGGCGACGCTACGTATCAGTGCGGGCGGAATCAGCGGCTCGTCGCCCTGCACGTTGACGATGATGGTGTCGTTCGTCCAGCCGCGTTGCTCGACGACCTCGGCGATGCGGTCGGTGCCGCTGACGTGGGTGTCTTTGGTCATGCAGGCCTTGAAGCCGTGTTCATGCACCACGTTGGCAATCGCGTGATGGTCGGTCGCAATCCAGATTTGCTGCGCGCCGCTTAGTGCCGCACGTTCAGCGACCCGAACCACCATGGGTTTGTCCGCGATCTGCAGCAATGGTTTTCCGGGCAGACGAGTCGATGCGTGCCGGGCCGGAATAACGACATGAAAGTCTGTCATCTGACGGCGTCGACTTCTTCCGCCGTGAGTTTGCGCGCCTCATCGGCCAGCATCACCGGGATGCCATCGTCAATGCGGTAAGCCAGACGGTCGGCCTTGCAGATCAGTTCCTGCGCGGCTTTCTGGTAGACCAGTGGAGACTTGCACAATGGGCAGACGAGGATATCGAGCAGTTTAGCGTCCATGGGGAGCAATCTTTCGGAGTATGAGGGCCATCAGGGCCGGATCGATTCGGGCTTCCACGCGCAGTACCCAGTAACGCACGTCGGCGAATGCGGTGCATTTTACCGCATCTTTTTCTGTTAGGAGTATCGCATCGCACTCATCGAAGGTCAGATCGTTTGCACGGAAAGCGTGATGATCGGGAAAGGGGTGGGGCGTACAGGCGATGCCCAGCGCTTCCAAATGAGTGAAAAAGCGCTGCGGATTGCCTATCCCCGCGACGGCATGATTCCTAGTCGCCTTGAAGTCGTCTGCGACCGCGATGCGCTTGGTGTCGTAGAGGTTGCGGAATATTGCGCCCTCCAGCGTCATACCGAACTGGCTGGCGTTTTCGCCATGAGATATAAGTTTGCGTAGCGAATCGTTTTCCTCCTCTCCCGCTTGCGGGATAACCAGCGACTTGGCTGCGGTTTCTTGCAGTTTAGTCGAGTGGCAAGTTGCTTTATCCGGAAGGCTGCCGCCATTCACGACCACGGCGTCCACCTCGCGCAGCCGCGCTGCCGGTTCGCGCAACGGTCCGGCAGGCAGCATCCTGCCGTTGCCATTGCCGCGCGCACCGTCTATCACTGCAATTTCGACATCGCGTTGCAAACGATAGTGCTGCAAGCCGTCGTCACATAACACTACATCGCACTGTGGATGCGCTTGCAACGCGGCGCGTGCGGCGGCGGCGCGATCTCGTCCTACCCACACCGGGCAGATTTCGCGGCGTGCCATTAGCAGCGGCTCGTCGCCGACTTGTTCGGGGACGCTGTTGGCGGTGACATGAACGGGCTGTTGGGCCTTGCCCAGATAGCCGCGACTGACGATGACAGGATGCCAGCCTTGTTCGAAAAATTGTTGTGCTAGGGCGAGGATTAGCGGCGTCTTGCCCGTGCCGCCTACGCTGATATTTCCGACGACAACGACAGGTATCAGCATGCGTTCACTGGGCAGGAATTCGGCGCGATACAGGATGCGCCGCAGCCCGACGGCCAGACGGAACAGCAGGCTGAGCGGGTAGAGATACAGTTGATGGCGGTTGACGCTATACCAGTGGCGTTCCAGGCCGGGCATGCCTTTATTTGGCCTGACTTTGCGTGGTGAAGGTAATGCGCCCGTAGCCTGCCAGTCGTGCCGCTTCCATCACATTGATGACAGACTGGTGCGGTGCTTTGGCATCGGCATTGATGACGATGGTTGGATCAGTCTGATCGCCTGCGGCAGCTTTAAGCGTGGCAGACAGCGCTTCGATGCCCGAGAAGTTCAGCGGTTGATCATTGACCGCATAGTGTTCAGCAGCATCCACTGCGACATTGAGCGGTTTGATCTCTGCCGACGGACTATCCCCCCCGGCTTGTGGAAGATTGATCTGAAGCTCGGAGTACTTGGCATAGCTGGTTGTCACCATCAGAAATATCAGGATGACCAGCAGGACATCGATCAATGGGATCAGGTTTATTTCCGGTTCTTCACGGGTTTGTCCGCGCTGGAAGTTCATCGCTTAGTCCTTGCGTTGTCCATGAACGACTTCCACCAGTTTGATGGTCTGCTGTTCCATTTCAATGATCAGGCTGTCCACCTGAGCGCGCAGGTGGCGATAGAAAATCATGCTGGGGATGGCGACGATCAGGCCGAAGGCGGTGTTGTAGAGTGCTACAGAAATGCCGTGTGCCAGTATTGCCGGGCTGTTGCCAGCGGCTGTCTGTGAGCCAAAAATTTCGATCATGCCAACCAGTGTGCCAAACAGTCCGAGCAGCGGACTGATGGAGGCGATGGTGCCCAACGTAGTCAGAAAGCGAGACAAATCGTGTGCGACCATACGTCCGGCCTCTTCGATGGACTCCTTCATTACCTCGGGTGTGCTGTTGATATTCTTGAGCCCGGCCGCAAAGACGGTTCCCAGCGGGGAGCTTCCTGCCAGCCTGGTCAGCATGTTGTCATTGACACCGCGATTCTTCAGCTCCTTGACGACCTCATTCAACAGGGCGGGGGGAGCGACGCGAGTTGCACGCAGGAATAAAAGGCGCTCCACGATCAGGCCAACGGCGATGATGGATGCGAGAATCAAAAACCAGATCGGCCAACCGGCCGCTTCAACTATTGCAAACACGCGTGTTCTCCAAGAATGTGCTTAAATCGGCAGGTCGCAACTGTATCGTTTCGACGAAGGTTGAGCAAGGTTTCTCAGGGATCACTTCAGCTATTCCCTACTAACTCACCTGTCGGTAAGGATATTTTTTATTTACCCACAAAAGCTGTGGATAACTTTGTGGATGAATTGGGTTAATGGGGATTTAAAGTGCCGTTGTATAAGGGTTTTCCTTGGACTGCATGTTTTTTGAATCGATATTATTTCCTTTAAAAACAATGGATTGCTGTAAGTTGATGATTGTGGGGTAGAGTTGAATGGCTGTATGCCCCGAGTTTATAGGGTTTGTGGATTATTTTCAGGTTGTCAATATGTCTTTAGGCCTATTTTTGGAAGAAAAAGCGCGTGTTTTGCGCGTCTCGGAACTTAACCTTGCAATCAAACGGTTGCTGGAAAATGAGATTCCGCTTATATGGGTCAGGGGGGAAGTATCCAACCTGATTAAAGCCGCGTCCGGTCATTATTATTTTTCTTTGAAGGATGATCAGGCGCAGGTGCGTTGCGTTATGTTTCGTCACAAGAGTCAGTTGTTGAGCGAATCGCTGGGTAATGGTCAACAGGTTGAGGTGCTGGCGGTTGCTACCTTGTATGAGCAGCGCGGCGATTTTCAACTGACCGTGGAGCAATTGCGACCGGCCGGAATGGGCGCACTCTACGAACGCTACACGGAACTAAAACTGCGTCTTGAAGGCGAAGGGCTGTTCGATGCGAGTCGTAAACGTAGCTTGCCACGGTTTCCCAGACGCATAGCCATCGTCACCTCATTGCAGGCCGCGGCCTTGCGCGATGTATTAACCACTTTGCAGCAACGCTTGCCGGGCGTGCCGGTGATCGTGTACCCGAGCCCCGTGCAAGGTTCGGGCAGCGCGGAGAAGATTGCGCATGCCATAGCCCAAGCCAACCACCATGCCCAATGTGAAGTGCTGATCCTGTGTCGTGGTGGCGGCAGCATTGAAGACCTTTGGTCGTTCAACGAAGAGATCGTGGCGCGCGCGATCGCCGCCAGTACTATTCCGGTGGTCAGCGGTGTGGGGCACGAGACTGATTTTACGATCGCCGACTTCGTTGCAGACGAACGAGCGCCGACGCCCACGGCGGCGGCACAGCGTGTCGTGCCGGATCGGCATGCGTTATTGCGGGAACTGGGCGATCTGGCGCAACACCTGCAACGCGCCCAACGCAATCGCCTGCAAAATGCGTTACAGACCGTGGACTATTTGCAGCGCCGACTGGTACATCCCGCGCAACAATTGCAACGCCAGACTCAGCAACTGAATCAGCTGCACCAGCGTTTGCAACGCGCCTACGCCTATAACAAGCAACACCAGCACTGGCAATGGCTATCCTTGGCAGGTCGTCTGCGTGCCGCCAGTGGTGATTATGCCCGCCAGCAAGATCGGCGAGCCAATCTGGCGGAACGTCTGAGCAACGCAATGCAGGCTGTGCATCTGCGTCATACCACGCGGTTGGATAACCTTGCGCAACACCTCGTGCTGTTGGACCCGAAGCAGGTATTGGCACGCGGCTACAGCATGGTGCAGGACGCCAGTGGTAGTGTGGTGGGGGATGCGAGCGTTCTGGCAGCAGGCGACGCGTTGCGCATCACCTTCGCTAACGGCTGGGCGAAAACCGAGGTGAAAGAGACTGGTGCATAATCCTGATTTATTGCATCTCACTAATCGAAAAAACCATGAATAAACTTCCCCGCAACTCCAATCCGTTGCAAAAGCTGTTTGCCCTGATCGCAACTATTGCCTTGCTGGCACTGGGGTTGATGTTTTCGGTCATCGTTATTTCGGTTGTGGTCGTCGTTGGTGCGATTGCTTGGGCTTATGTTTGGTGGAAGACCCGCAAGCTGCGCAAGCAGATGCGTGACTTCCCGCCTGCGGGGATGGGGGGGATGTCCGCCGGAGGGGAGATGCGAGGCGAAATCATCGAGGGCGAAATTGTCCGTCGCGAGTTGATGCGAGGCGAAATAATAGAGGGCGAAGTGGTACGCGTGATTGAACGGCGGAATGTGAAGTGATCTTCAGTGTTGTTGGATGCGGGCTTCAGTTATAGAAGAAGGGACTTCAGTCCTATTTTGCAGGATTGCCAGTCTTAAATAAATTGGGTGGCAGTGAGGCCAGCTGCCGTCGGGTATGTTCATAACCGATGGCAATGATTTCCTCCGCACGGTCGAATTCAAGAAAACGGATGTGTCCCAGCGGCGGTTGGATAATCAAATCTGGACGATCTAGGCGCAGACGAGTTTGGGTGATATGTGTTTCCATGATGTTGATTGAGGCCAACAGCACTTCAAAAATACTGGGCATCGGTTCGGTGGACGTCCACGCCTTGAATTGAGCCGAAGCGGGGGCATCATTGGTGAGCAGACTGCGCTTGATATCCATCATCGACTGGCGATAATTGCCAACCCAGCGCGAGAGTATGCCGATAGCGCCGTTTTGCGGACTGTCTTTTTTCGCGACTGGCAAAATCGGTTTCATGTTTTTTCCCGCGATGATTTCATGGTTGAGATCAACGGCGATCACGAAGTCGGCGCCCATGGTTCGCGCCGCACTTACCGGCACCGGGTTGGTGAGGCCGCCGTCTACCAGAATGTGCCCGTTGCTGCGTACCGGCGTAAAAATGCCGGGTACGGAGATGCTGGCGCGTACTCCCTCAATCACATCGCCGCTACGGATAACGACTTCTTCTCCGCTGACAATGTCAGTCGCCACCGCCGCAAATAACTTCGGCAGCATTTCGATCGCATCCGTATGGAGATGATTGCGTACAAGTTCACTGACCTTGGCGCCATCGAGCAAGCCGGATTTTGGCAATACAACATCGAAGAAAGAAATGGTTTTTTTCCAGTCAAAATCCATAAAGGTTGCTTCCAGATCATCCAGCTTGCCAGCGGCATAAATGGCCCCGATGAGAGCCCCCATGCTGGTTCCTGCAATGAAGCTCACCTCAATTTCGGCCTCTTCAATGGCCCGAATTACGCCCAGATGGGCGAGTCCGCGCGCCGAACCGCTGCCGAGCGCCAAGCCGACTCCTGGGCGGAGTCCCGGACTGCTATCGGGTAACTTGCTGGCAACCGCTGAAATTTCCATTGTGCTTATTCCATTAACTGAAGAATCAATTCTAAACGTGTCATCGCATCGTCAACATGGAATCAATGCCCAAATAACCGGACTTTTGTCGGGCATTCATGCAAGCCGGCACTTTTGTTGGTTTCGTTTTTAAAACAATCAGATGCCCGGATTGGCCCGACCTGCCTATTCGCCTGCGAACAGCAACCCCCACAGATCTCGGCATGGCTGGGTGTCGATTTCATTACGAGCGATTCGGCAGGGGCCCGAGCTATTTAACCGCATGCGGTGCTGGGTCTGGCGCAATACGCGATATAGCTCGCTCACCTGTTGTGCCAGTTCAGCGGGGATCAGCTCCAGTTCTGCCGCCAGTTTAAGCAGGGCCAGATTGCCGATGTTTGCAGTCAGTTGCGGGTGGTTGCGGGACTGGGCCAGCACCAGATATTGCACCATGAATTCGATGTCTACCATGCCGCCCCGGTCATGCTTGATGTCGAACAGCTCGCTGTCATTGGGGTGGCCGTCCAGCATCTTCTGACGCATGGACAGGATTTCTTCACGCAGTTTGGCGAGGTCGCGTTGCTGGCACAGCACGTCATGGCGTATCTGCTCGAAGGTCGCGCCGATTGCGGTATCGCCCGCGCTGAAGCGGGCGCGCGTTAGCGCTTGGTGCTCCCATACCCAAGCCTGTTTGTGCTGGTATTCGGCGAATGCTTCGACCGAACTGACCAGCAGACCGCTCGCGCCGTTGGGACGTAGCCGCAGGTCGGTTTCGTAAAGACGTCCCGAGGCAGTATGGCTGCTCAGTACGGTGTTGATACGCTGTGCCAGTCGGGCATAGTTTTCCTGCGCGTCAGGATGGTCGTCGTCGTACAGGAAAATCAGGTCGAGGTCGGAGGCATAGCCCAACTCTTTACCGCCCAGCTTGCCATAAGCGACGATGGCAAATTTCGGTTGCTCGCAATGTCGTTTTCGTGATGTAGCCCAGCTTAACGCCAGTACATGGCGCAACAGCAGATCCGCGAGGTAGGAAAGGTGGTCGCTGAGTTTTTCCAGTGGCAGCAGGCCTTGTAGATCCAGCGCGAGCAGGTGGAAGGTCTGCTCCTGCTGTGCCTGACGCAGCACATCCATCTGGCGTTCGACATCGCCTTCGTTGTCGTTCAGGTTTTGTTGCAGGTCACGGTCTATCTGCTCCCATTCCGGTGGACGGTACATTTCGCGCGCATCCAGCAACTCGTCGAACAGGGCCGGGTGCTGGGTCATGTATTCGGCCACCCAACTGCTGGCGGCGATCAGTCTGACCAGTCGTTGCAGGGCTTGCGGATACTCGGACAGGAAGGCGAGATAGGAAGCGCGACGGCTGATGCCCTCCAGCAGGGTGAGCGTACGCGCCAGCGTGGAGTCGGGGTCGGCCTGTTGCGCACTCTGATTGATGAATTGCGGCAGCAGTTTGTCTAATCGCTGACGGCTGACATCCGGCAACTGGCGGTAGCGTCCGCCTTCGCGCAGCTGCACCAGACGCTGTGCGCCATCCAGTGCGGCGTGGTAGCCCAGATTTTTCAGATAGGTGTTCAGCTCATCGACGGTTACCCCTTCGCGCCAGGGGAAGTTATCGCTGCTTTCCTCCTGTTCACCGAAAATGCGCTCGAACTGGTGACTTACCAGCGTACGGTGCTGAGCTAGCTGCTCCAGCAGGGAGGCATAACTCGCAAATCCCATCGCGGTGGCAATGATCACCTGATCCTCCGGTTTCTCGGGCAGTTCCTGAGTCTGCTGGTCGTCCAGATATTGCAGGCGGTGTTCCAGATTACGCAGGAAAATATAGGCGGTATCCAGACCCGCGACGATTTTTTCATCAAGCTGCTGACCCGAGACCAGTAGCTTGAGCACCTGCTGCGTGGGGCGTATGCGCAAGCGCGCATCGCGTCCACCGCGTATCAGCTGAAACACCTGGGCCGTAAACTCGATCTCGCGGATGCCGCCCGGGCCGAGCTTGATGTTGTTGAGTCGCTCGCGGCGTTGCACCTCCTGACGAATTTGCGCATGCAGTTTGCGCATTGAGTCGATGGCGCCGAAGTCCAGATACTTGCGGAATACGAAGGGTTGTGCGAGTTGCGTCAGTTCGGCTATCTCCGGATGCGTCGCGGGGGAGATGACTCGTGCCTTGATCCAGGCGTAGCGTTCCCATTCGCGTCCCTGACTGACCAGATATTCTTCCAGCGCGGCGAAGCTGGATACCAGCGGACCGCTATCGCCATACGGACGCAGCCGCATATCCACGCGGAATACGTATCCGTCGGCGGTCATCTCGTTGATGATATTGATCAGGCGGCGGCCCAGCTTGGTGAAGAATTCGTGGTTGGACAGCACGCGCGGGCCGTCGGTCTCGCCATCTTCGGCATAGACAAAGATTAGGTCGATGTCGGATGAGACATTCAGTTCGCCGCCCCCTAGCTTGCCCATCCCAATAACTAGCAATTCCTGCGGGGTGCCATCAGTTTCGCTCAGCGGTCTGCCGTATTGTTCATGCATGGCCTGCATCAAACAGGTTTGTGCCTGCTGTACGCAGATTTCAGCCAGTGCGGTCATGGCCTGCATCACTTCGTTGAGGTCGGCCAGACCGTTCAGGTCGCGCAGGATGAGCTTGATCATCACCTGCTTGCGTAACATGCGCACGGCGCGTGCGAGTTGCGTCTCGTCGTCCAGATTCTGGTCGGAGGCTTGCAACAGCGCCAGCATTTCATCACGATCACAACGGCTGGTGTGATTGAGTCGTAACCATTCCAGTAATGCGGGACTTGTTTCGAGCACCCAATTTGCATAGCGGCTGCAAGACCGCGTTTTATCCAGCATGGAGTCGAAGTCGGGAAGTGAAGAGTCTGAGGTCGTCATGAGGTTTCACGATAGAATGTCGGTCGTTACCGATTATAACGACCAGATCACTATTTCGCGCACTAGCCCATTTATCGATGCTCAATTCGCTTCCCGTCCGCCTGCTGTGGCATAGCCTGAACTGGCTGACCAGACTCGCCGTTATTGCGTCGGGGGTGTTGGCCGTACTGGCGGCGATTTGCATTATCGTGCTGCGCTACTGGCTGATGCCGGATGTGGGTCAATATCACGATCAAATTGTCGCCTCCCTGTCCCGTGCGATAGGCAGTCCGGTGACGATAGACAAGATCGAGGGTGACTGGCGCGGAATGCGCCCGCGCCTGAATTTTTCCAATGTGCGCATACTTGATGCGAATAAAAAACCCGCT
>JBBQXA010000046.1:0-17836 GCA_038210095.1 Burkholderiales bacterium | reverse complement strand
CCTGCACCACCTTCACGCGGGTCGGCAAACAACATACTGCCGGGCCGAATGATTATTCGTTTTCCCAAGTTGATTTTTGAGCATCCTATTGCATAAGCCCAAGGCCGGAACTCGGCACCTTCACCAAAATATCCGAATTTGCTTTTACACAGCGCGCTCATGGTTGACTTGAAATGCAAACGCCAGTGGGTATAAGGAATATCTGGCCCCAGTCTGTCGGCGCTCTTCCAAAATCTGATCCGATCCAATACCTCAGATAATTTCAAATCAACCTCTCACTTGTATCGATGTGCCGCGACATCACAAATTCAACAAACTTGAAATCAAGTTCAGAATCGATATCTATCGAGCGCTCTTCGGGCATGACATACAGCCGTGTATCCGCATTGAAGATACTATTGCTGTGAAATAGCACTTGGTGTTTCCATGCATAGATCGACGCGTTCATGTCGTAGCATCTGGGTGCATCCTGCCTTCTGACGATCGGTGTTTTCAGCGGTTTTGATAATTCCACCACATCGTTTTCATTTAACTCCACCAGATTGAAATAAGGAGATCGCCGTGCAGGCATGGCAGTCAACACATTCCCCGCCCCACTTTCCTCAAGCAGAGCAACCGCATTCTGGATATCCTCGACCGAGCGTAAAGGCGAGGTCGCATCAAGGTCGACTATAACGACAAAGGAACAGCCCGTTTGCCGCTCCACTTCGGCCACGCAGTGTTTGATGACCGGCAACTTTGCGGCTTGATCGGTAGCAAGTTCATCCGGTCTTTTTATCAGATAGTCGGCGCCGAATTCTTTGGCGGTTGCGAGAATAAGATCGGAGTCGCTACTGACGGCGATGACTTCGAACAGCCCCGATCTTCTTGCCTGCTCGATGCTATACGCAATCAACGGCTTGCCCAGCAAGGGGCGGATATTCTTGCCCTTGACCCCCTTGGAGCCGCCGCGTGCACATATCGTGCAAATTCGTTTCATCGTTCTATCCATTTCCCATGCTTGACTGAAAGTTCGGCCGCCTCGATGAGGCTCAAGGTGGCGAGTCCCTCGTCCAAAGAACAAAGCGTGCTTCTATCGTCGGACAGGATCGCCTCGTGCATCGCGCGATAGGTGCCATCCCGCTCGGTGGTGAACGATTCGGTTTCGCGATCTATTGTGATGGTGCCTTTAATGAGATCGGCCTCAATGGTATGTTCCGACGTATTGATCAAAATGAACCGGCGCCCCATACGATCCAGATAGTTCAGTTGCAGCGTGACAACAGGGCATGCCGGTGTAACCATCATCAAGGCAAAAACATCGTCGCTGGTGATTTCCAGAGGGCTGAAATGTCCGCCAAGCGCATTGACACGCTCCCACCCACCCAGCATCCAGGTGAGGTAATCCAATTCATGACTCAAATCCCTGAGCGCTCCCCCACCCTGCTCGGCACTGGCAGAATAGGACGCACGATAGTCGCTCGCTGGCCGCCAGTCGGGCAAGTATTGGCCCACATAGGCTTGCACAGACAGCATCTTCTCCCCTTCCAATAGCGTTTTGATCCGCCGAATGATCGGATGGAATCTGAGATTGTAAGCAACAAACACATTTTTGAACGGGTGCGGCTGTACCGTTGTACAGGCGTTGAAAACCGGCTTTTCCACCATCACCGTTCCGGCATGTCCTGCCCGGGCAAGTCTCTGCAGGGTGCCATGGTGCTGGTTGGTCGCATTTGCAATTACTACATAGTCCGGATGCTCGGCTGTAATCGCTTCATCCAGGTCGCGATACGCCAGCGGAAAATCCAGTTCACGGTTGCTTACAACCGCTGTACGGCAGCCAAGTTCCCCCAGCAGTCGTGCATGCCGCGCTCCAATGGAGCCATATCCGATTACTACCGCTTTCATGAGAAAACATCCCTGTACTCTCCGTTGGCCCGGTCAAAATCGGACACTTGCCCAATATCAAGCCAATATTCCCGGATCGGGAAAACGACGGTTTCTCTCTTCTGCTCGATCAATTTTTCAAACAGGGACGGCATATCGAAAAAGGTATTGGGGGAAATCAAACCCAGAGCGCCGGGCTCCAACACGTAAATCCCGGCATTGACAAAAAATCGCTGGGTCGGCTTTTCATCAATGCCGATGATGCTATGGTTATCGATTTTCACCACGCCGTAAGGAACCTGAAAGTCGTATTCACGCACGCACATTGTCGCCTGTGCATTATGTTCGGAATGAAAGCTCAGTAATTGGCTGAAGTTGACCTTTGTCAAAAGATCCCCATTCATGACGATGATCGGCTCTGCAGGTTGTTGCGGGAGCAAGCTTAAAGCCCCGGCCGTTCCCAATCGCTTGTCTTCATGAAGATAACAAATATCAACATCCCAGCGCGAGCCGTCTCCGAAATACGATTCAACGACCTCGAACATGTAGTTGACCGAAATATAGAAGTGACGAAAACCATATTCGATGAAATTTTCCAGTATGGTTTCAAGCAGCGGCTTGTTGCCGACTCTAAGCATCGGTTTTGGACAATCATCAGTCAGGGGACGCAGACGACTGCCCAATCCGCCAGCCATCAATACAACCCGGTTGTCCCTGATCTGAAAGTTGATCAATTCATCTAGGGTGTCCAGACCGACAACACGCCTTTGTTCATCAACCAATGGCATATGGTGCAGCGTCCTGCGTTTCATTTCCGCAAGGATACTTTCGCGGCTGTCTTCTTCCCGGGCAACAATCGGGTTCGGGTTCATTACACTCCGCACCGGTTCGGTCAGCGCAATGCTTTTCAGGATTGCACGACGGATATCGCCGTCCGTCACTGTCCCGAGCAATCTCCTTTGTTCATCGACCACCAGAATAATCTGCAACGCATTTGCGTCAAGTATCTGCGCTGCCTCGAGCAAGGTTGTTTGTGCCGATACCAGCACGTCTTTCCATCTCGTCATTTCATCAACTCTCTTGCTGGGAGCCCAGCTACTGTTACGTCATTCTGTACATTTCGAGTCACAACTGCGCCAGCAGCCACCAGGCTATTTGACCCGATTCGCACACCCTGGATAATCACAGCACCTGTGCCTATATGCGCTTCTTCGCCCACCACAACTCCGCCCGAAAGCAACGCTCCCGGAGAAATATGCGTGTGATTCCCGAGCTGGCAGTCATGATCAACTGAAGCGCGTGTATTGATTATCGTGTTAACGCCTATTCTGCTTCCCGTCTGGACAATCGCACCTGCCATGATTTGAACGCCTTCCAACATCTCAACATCGCCGGCAATTATTGAAGCAGGATGAATTACGTTTTCGAATTCATAGCCTTTTTTCTTGAACAGCTCAAATATCTGTCGACGCAGCGGGCTTACACGCACCGTGCCGATTCCATTTACCAAACGAACCTGTTGCGGGGAATATTTCATTACCTCTTCATCATTACCGATGACCTTCACCCCCATCAGTTCTTGTCCCTTTTTCTCCGGATCCGCATCCACGATCCCCAAAATTACTACTGACTGCAATCGCAATGCGTCAATCAATACTTTTGCGTGCCCGCCTGCCCCAATAATAATCACCGGATAATCACAGTCAGATGAATCTAGGTTAGGTTCCTGTGGCTTAACTGAGCAAGTCATGCCCAGCCACGCTTTTCAATTTCTGCAATCATGTTTTCAGCCACCGCATTTAATTCTTTTACATAAACATGGCCTGTCTGTAGCGCACTGGTCAGAATCACCAAGTCCTCAACGTATTCGTGAACCATCTGGTTTCTAAGTTTGCGAATGATCAACCATTCATCCGCTGATTTTAACAACCCCAGTCTCTCTGCACGATCTAAATTATCAATGACTGATGACACCTTTTCGCCCAGAGCAGTGAGAACAATGGGCAACAGCTTGTCTCCTACGGTGTCCTGCAATCTACCAAAACGTCCCACGAATGCTTCAACCCGCTCGGCCAATTCCATGTTTACTTCAAGTGAAGCAGCTTGCACGACAGTGAAAGGGGCGGCAAACAAGCGGGCATCTGTGACAGTAAGATGTCGCCGTTCTTTTTGAACTACTCGCACAAGAAATTTTAGGCGGAGCACGATCTCCGGTGACAGTGTCATAACAACTTTCCATTTTTTAATGCGATGTCATGTATAGGCAGGCGCATAAGATTGGGCGCGCTGAGTAGCACGTCCACCTTGCGACCATGCATCGCCCGTGAAATGTAAGCTGACAGTTGGGCTGCTGTCAAAGCGGGATTTTCCACTGATTCGGGCATCTCAATCAGGAGATCAACATCGCCTCCCTTGGCGTGATTATCTAGCCTAGAGCCGAAAATACGCACACGCGACTCAACACCTGCCACTTGATGGGTAAGCTGGAGAATCATTTGAATTTGACCTTTGGTTAGACGCATGAAGGCATTATATCTTGCTCTTCGCATTACCCTTCGATGATATCCCCAGCTGCGTAAGCTCGATTGGCAATCTGCCCCACCAATCCCCACAAGCTCGTCGGTGCCATCCCACGTCCACAACGTGCTGTCGTTAGGTCTGGTCTTGTGAACACCCCCCCTGCGGCGATATCTCGACCCGCCACTACCTGTTGCCTAGCAGCTTGGCGAGTATCCCATTCACTTGCCTGCGGTGCTTTACTGCCATCACCCAGCGCCGCCTGCAATGAACGAATGTCGCTCACCATGTGTTTTAACTCATTGGGTTCAAGTGAGGCTTTATGATCCGGTCCCGGCAAGGTGCGATTTAGAGTGAAATGTTTTTCAATTACTTTTGCACCGCGTGCCACGGCAGCAACCGGAATCAGGATCCCTTGGGTGTGGTCTGAATATCCGACAGGCAAGCCAAAAGCCGCCGCCAAGGTATCCATGCCACGCAGGTTCACCTCGTTGAATGGCGTTGGATACTGCGAAGTACAGTGCAGCAGGCTGACATGATTTTGCAACTTATTTCTATTTTCAGGCAGGCTCCAAAATCGCCACACCTCATCCATATTCCTAGGCTCTGCATCCGCATTCAATGCATGCGCCACAATTGCCAACCCCTGCTCAACTTCAGAAAGGGTTGCCATGCCGGTAGAAAGAATCAATGGCTTGCGAGTGCGTGCGAATTGCCACAGTAAGGGCCCGTTGGTCAGCTCGCCGGACGGTATTTTAAACAATGGCATTTCCAGCTCGACCAGAAATGCGAGGCTATCTGTGTCAAAGGAAGTGGAAAGGAATTCAATGCCTTTTCCCCGCGCATAACTTTGAAGTTCAAGATGCCACTCACGCGGGAGCTCCAGCTTTTTCAGCATGGCAAGCTGACTTTCGGAAGCATCGGTACTTTGCTTTTGGTATGCCGCCTTGGGCGCACTTTTTGAAGCTAGCTTTTGCGCATCGAAAGTTTGGAACTTGACCGCATCCGCACCCGCCTCAGCAGCGGCATCAACAAGCTCGAAAGCCAACTCCTTTTGACCATTATGGTTCACGCCTGCTTCGGCGATGATGAAAACGTGGTCAGTACAAGCTGATTTCATAGACAAGCATCCATATCAAAGAAATGCTTATGCATCTTAACTGAAGTTGATTCGAGCATTTTTGTGATTTCGATTGAAGCGCTACCCTGACCATATGGATTTGAACAGCACTTACTTAATTTCACAAACTCTGGGGACAGCGCCTTATTTAAGGCAGATGTGATAGCCGAACTGTTTGGTGCGCAATGCAAGACTGAATCTGCCGCAATACGCCCCTGTTGCCGAGTTCCAATATTAACAGTCGGCTTGCCAAAAGCAGGAGCTTCGATAATGCCGCTGGATGAATTTCCAACCACTGCCGAAGCATTTGTGATGGCACTGAGATAGCGCTTGAAGCCTAGCGATGGTTCAGCAACCACCCGCCCCGGTTGGCGCTGAGCGTATTCTTCAAGCAGTGGAATGATCGCTCGCCCCCCGTTATCTGCATTCGGGTATGTAAGAATTATTTGGTGATTATGAAATTGGTCGAGCGAACACAGAAGTGCCTTAAAGCTTGCAACTGGCTCTTCCTCAAGTAGGGTAACCGGGTGATAGGTCACCACCAGATATGGCTCTCTCAACTTGAAACTCAAACTTGCCGACAATTCGTCTAAGCTCATCATTGGACTGCGCTTGAGATGATCCAGTCCAATAGCACCCACATTAAATACGGTTGATGGATTCTCCCCCATCTGTATCACTCGTTTGCGATTAGGTTCAGCTGCAACAAAATGCCAATTGGACATTTTGGTAATGGCATGACGGATTGCATCATCAAAGGCTCCCTCTGTGATTTCGCCTCCATGCAAATGGGCTATCGGTATTCTCATGATATGAGCTGCCTGAACTACTGCGAGTGCCTCGAATCGATCTCCGAGCACAACCAAAATATCAGGCTGAAGACGATCCAGCGTGTCTGCAAAACCAATCGCACCCAGCCCCATAGATTTAACCACACCAACTGGCGTATCTGACGACAGCAGCATTTCAACCTTGGCATCAATTGTGAAGCCATCTTGTTCAATTTGCTTCCACGTTTCACCAAATTCCGGCGAAAGGTGCATACCACTTACGATGATTTGCAAATCCAACTTAGGGCTGGATTGAATATCTTTCATCAGCCAATACAACAGGCCATATTCGGCGCGAGTACCGGTGAAGACCGCAATCTTTCGTTTCATGGTTGACAACCTAGTATTGCACTGCTCGGGATATTAACGACGCGCTCTTCGAGCCATTTCGAATTGCCTAGATCTGCGGCTTGGCAATCAGCGAACATCGGCAACTCGTTCATCAGTCGCCAAATCGGCCTCGACATCACGCCGGCCTCGTTCAACTCCTTGAGAAAGGTATCTCGAGCTTGCTTGTCTTCTAACACCAGCGCATTTAGCCAATAGTTGGAGATGGCATTAGTTGGTTCTTTAACGTACGTGACGTTTGTGGCGGAAAAAAAATCAGCATACGCCGACGCTATAGCACGTTTGCTCTCTAATAAACGGGGCAGTATCTCCATTTGCGCACACCCTAGTGCAGCGTTGATGTTCGGCAGCCTGTAGTTGTAACCGATCTCATCGTGGATGAACTCGTAGGAATGCGGTTTTTTCGCAGTCGTGGTGATATGCTTCGCTCGTTTCGCGATGGCCTCGTCATCGGTGATGATCATGCCACCCCCGCCCGTGGTGATGGTTTTGTTGCCGTTGAAGCTGAACGCTGCCAGCTTGCCGTATCTGCCGGTATGTTTTCCCTTGTAGTAGCTGCCCAGGCTTTCTGCGGCATCTTCAATCAGCGGCACGCCGTATTCTTCACATATCTTGGCGATCTCATCGATTCTGCATGGGTGCCCGAAAGTGTGCATCGGGACGACCGCTGAAATCCTTCGTCCGGTTGTCTTGTTGATGCAACCGGCGGCAGTTGAATAGGTATTGTCGGAAAGAAAGGTGCGCAGACTGTCCGGGCTCATTCCAAGTGTGTCGCGATCCACATCTACAAACACCGGCTTCGCACCGCAATAACTGATCGCGTTGCATGTAGCGATGAATGTCAGCGACTGAGTGATCACCTCATCACCTTGATTCACTCCGACCAACTTCATGGTGATATGCAGCGCAGCCGTCCCGTTGACGGTGGCGATGGCGTACTTTGCACCGGTGTATTCCGCCATCATCTGCTCGAATCGATCGACATATTTGCCCACGCTGGAGACGAAAGTAGAGTCGATGCAATCCACAACGAAGGCTTTTTCATTGCCGATGAATTTTGGTTCGTGCAATGGGATAAATCCCACCGTTTGATAAAGACCACGGATGAAATTAACGATGTCTTGATTCTCTTTGCTCATTTCTACATTTTTCCGTCGAGATATTTACCCGTCTCTTTGTGACCGAAATCCGGGATCATCTTGTGGAACAAAGCGACGATTTCTTCCTTGGTCCAAACCTTGGCAAGCTTCCGCTCATCAACATAGCGCGTGAATGCGTTGAGCGCCTGTTCGTCGAAGATGGGTTCGTTTTTGATGACCCCCAAATTATGGAACCTCACCATATCGAGCTTTTCGTTTTTCGTGAAGAACTCTTCAAAGTCCTTTTCACCCGTGGTATCACTATTCGTAAACAGGCATGGCCATTTTCCTTGTTCCGGTAGCGTTACCGCCAGCTTTCTAGCCTCATCTTCCGATGAACACAGATACGGCTCATAACCGATCTGCTTGAGATATTTGACAGCGATCTCGGCGAAGGTAATCAAGTGAAGTTCTTCACTGAGCTTCGGGAAAAATATATCCCGGTTATCGCCAAATATGCAGGACATCAAACAAAGCTCGCCCGACTCCTGAGGAGTAACAAAATAACGTTTGATATCCTGAGGTGCCACGATAGGCTGGCGCTTCTGGATCCGTTGATTAAAACCGTGCAAAAGCGAACCATCTGAGAAAGCCACATTTGCAAAACGCGCTGTGGAGATATTGATTTCCAAGCTGCGCCGCATCAAAAACATCTCCATGATGCGCTTTGATGCGCCCATCATGTTGACAGGGTTGGCAGCCTTGTCAGTCGAAACACAAAAATATTTTTTAGTTCCATTGGCAATTGATTGAAGCAAAGTCTTTTCGGTATTCAGAATATTCACGTCGATCATTCGCATCAGCGTGAATGGATCCTTCTCGCTTCTGACGTGCTTTAAGGCAGACAGGTTGAGTACGTAGTCATACTTGCCATCGGCCTTAATGAAAGCGTCATATTCAATTGAGCCGACATCAAGTGCAAAAGTCTGGAAATCGCCCTCAATGTATCCGTATGAACTTCTAATGTCCCGCACCAGCTCAACCATGTTGTTTTCACTGATATCGACAACATGGAGCTTTTCCGGGTTCCGTTTAAATATTTCCTTCGTTACCGCCTGACCAATTGAGCCTGCGCCACCAATTACAAGGAAACTCGACGCCCGCACTCCGACCCCAAGTTCATCTTGATAGTTATTTATGTCCTCCTTAAACAGTTCTTTTTCTCGACCAACTAATGACAAAATCGTATTCATCGTTTTTTAATTTTCATCTATAGTCCTGATTTTTGGATTAAAAATTCAGGTGTTCTCGGTATTTGATGTAGAGCTTATTTTTAAGATTGCAGTCTGTTGCTTCAGACTATTGCTTATGCGAATAAAATCCTTCAATACGTACGGTATTTCAATATTACTAGTGCGAATTAGTTTAATGTCGATCGTAAGGTTAAATCCACCGGCTTTAGCCGGTCAGCTTTAGCCTTGCTGATTTAACAAGCTTGGAAGAACCGAAATTCGTTCAACCTTGCTGGTGTTGCGCTGTTATGACGGTGCGAGCTTCGACGACTTTAGTCGTCGGCACCGAATGCGCTTGCTTACCTGCTTTAGCAGGTGGTAGCTCAGTACAAATTGTTATGATCTCGTGAGAATTTACCTCCACCTAATCTTTCCCGAACAAATCCCGGCTGTATATTTTTTCCAGCACATCGCGGATCTCGTCGGTAACCCGATTGGCGACAATAACGTCAGACAGCGCCTTAAACTCTTCTAGATCGTTGATTACTTTAGAGTGAAAGAACTCGCTCTCTTTCAGCACCGGCTCATACACAATAACCTCTATGCCCTTGGCCTTGATGCGCTTCATGATACCTTGTATGGATGAGGTGCGGAAATTATCTGATCCGCTTTTCATAATGAGGCGATAGATGCCGACCACCTTGGGATTACGCTTGATTATGCTTTCGGCGACAAAATCCTTGCGTGTGGTATTTGAATCAACAATGGCGCGAATTAGTGTTTGCGGTACGTCCTGATAGTTGGCCAGTAATTGCTTGGTGTCTTTTGGCAGGCAGTATCCACCGTAGCCAAATGAAGGATTGTTGTAATGATCCCCTATGCGCGGGTCCAGCGACACACCACGAATGATCTGTTGCGTATCGAGCCCGTGCGTTTCGGCGTAGGTATCCAACTCATTAAAATACGATACACGCATCGCCAAATAGGTATTGGCGAATAGCTTAATCGCTTCTGCCTCGGTCGATCCGGTGAGCAGTATGTCGATATTTTGTTTGATTGCACCCTGTTGCAGCAGATTGGCAAAAGTTTGCGCGCGCTCTGACTGTTCGCCCACCACGATACGCGATGGATGCAGGTTATCGTGCAGTGCGCGCCCTTCCCGCAGGAATTCGGGTGAGAAGATGATGTTCCCGCAGTTAAATTGCTGCTTCAATTTGCTTGTATAGCCCACCGGTATCGTGGACTTGATGACCATCACCGCTGCCGGATTGATCGCGATCACATCCTTAATGACCGCCTCGATAGAACGCGTATTGAAGTAGTTGGTTTCCGGGTCGTAGTCCGTGGGCGTAGCAATGATGACGTAGTCCGCACCGACATAGGCCTCGTGCTTATCCAGTGTCGCCCGCAGATCAAGCCTCCTGTTTTTCAGGTAATCCTGTATTTCGGTGTCGACTATCGGCGACTCTTTGCGATTAAGCATTTCGATTTTCGCCGCGTCGATGTCGAGTGCGACAACTTCATTGTGCTGCGACAGCAGCACTGCATTGGACAATCCTACGTAACCGGTTCCGGCAATGGCAATTTTCATTTCACTTTTTCCTGATACTCTTTATACGCCATAGATATTCCATCGCGTAACCGTGTTGTGGCCTTCCACCCTAATGTGTTCATTAGGCTCGCGTCCATCAGCTTGTGCATCGTTCCATCCGGCTTGCTGGCATCGAAGGTCAGCTCACCATTAAATCCAACTACCTTTTTCACCAGTTCTGCGCGCTCTCTAATCGTCAGGTCTTCGCCACAATCCACATTCACCAGCGGTGGGGTTTCATCATTAATAACCCATCAAGTTTATCGCCGGGCTGCTCCAGCAAATAAACACAGGCTTCGGCCATGTCATTCTGCCGAGTAGATGTTATTGGCAGGAATGCCGCCAGTTTTTGCTGCGGCGAGCCGTACATATTCCGGCTTCTCTTCAGAGACGAATGCCTGCACTGGCGTTTAACCGGTAAGATCAAGTCTCGTATGAGTGCGGGTAATTAGGTTTACATAGTCCTTGGCCCGCACTGCCGCATAAAAGCCGAGCCCACAAGAACGCGACGGCCTGCGATTTGAATTTTGCTTCCTTGCCTATCTCATTTCAATCCTCGTTCAGGTCGAGCGCTGCCGGCAAGCGCAACTGCTCCACCTGAAGCCGTTCCATCGCATCGCCCCGTAGGCGGTTATACGTATCGATCAACATCCTGCTGTATTCGCTGGCCAGAATGAGATTTCCGGAAAATTCGCCCGCATCGGTCATATATTCATGCACCAGACGATTCCGCAGATTCCGCGCTTCCAGCCAGCCCTCGGTAGACTCCAACACACCCAGCCGTTCGGCGCGATTCAGTGTCTCTATCTGGCTGCCGGGTCGCTCGGCCAGCGCCAACAACCAGCGTGGCAGCAATTTGTCGGCCATGGTGTCCTGCATGCGGCCATAGCGAGAAACAAAGGCTTCCAGCCGTTCCGCCAACTCGGGCCTGTCCGGCAGCGCCTCAACCCATGCCTTATCGATCTGCTCGGCAAAAATACGCCCCCGACTGAAAGCCAGATGCCCTCCTTCGCGCGCCACGATGTCCAACGTCGACAAAAACCGATCCAGCGGCAGGATTTTATTCATAGCAACACTCCGGTACGCAATGCCTGTTCATGCACCAAACCCCGCTCGGTCGTGGGGTCGAGTACCAATACGTCTATCGGTTGGTCACCCAAACGAAGTTGCAGTCGAGCAATTAGTTGCAGAATTTTACGCTCGCGTTCAGCAATAGGCTGCCGCGCCTCGATCAGCAGGTCGATGTCCCCTCCGCGCGAGTCATCATCGACACGCGAACCGAATAGGCTAACGGCAGCATCAGCACCGAACACTTCCTGCACGGTATCGCGAATTTGTTTTCTGGAGCTTTCAGACAGGCGCATTTGGGTTTATTCGCAATAGCCCATAGGCTTGTAATTGTTTTTTGACCAGCTCGTCACAGGCCAGAGACATCAAAATTTACTCTCTTTTTTCGTTGTCGAAATACGCAATTCGTATTCCGCATTTCACCACTTAGGTCTTTCGGCAAAAATCCAACACCGCCCCTTAAACGAGGCGCCTCTGCCTGATAAGCTGTATTCGATTAATGCAGTGCCAGATTTGCCTTGGTCAAGTCGTCCTCGCCCAGTGCGCCGACTGCCGCCTTCAGGCTTAGATGACTGGTCAGGTAGCCGTACTCGGCCTGATACAGATCACGACGGGTTGCGTACAGTTGCTGCTGCGCGTTTAATACGTCGAGGTTGGTACGCACGCCGACTTCCTGACCAAGTTTGCTCGCCTGCAGCACGCTTTCGCTGGAAGTGAGTGCCTGCTGCAACGCCTTGACGCGGGCGATGCCGCTGACTACGCCGAGGTATGCCTGACGGGTTTTGTTTGCCACGCTGCGGCGCGCATTCTCCAACTCGTGTTTTGCGCGTTCTTTGTTCGCCTCGGCCTCGCGCCATTTCGAATTGACTGCGCCGCCCTGGAATAACGGCATATTCAATTGCACGCCGACGCTCTTGCCCTTTACCTCGCTACCCACGCCGAAATTTCCGCCGTTGGAATTATTGTTGCTGTAGCTGGCGACCAGATCCACCGTGGGCAGATGTCCGCCGCGATTGCGATCGACTTCTTTTTCCGCGATTTCTGCACCGGCCTGCGCAATGGCGAGTTGGGGATTATGCAGCTCGGCGTCGTTCACCCATTTTTCCATATCAGCCGGCAGCGGGGATTCCAGCGTAAAGCCCTTGCCAAGGTGCGCGAGGTTTTTTGGCATCACATCGATCAACTGCTGTAACGCGCGCTGCTTAATTTCCAAATCGTTTAGCGCCGCAATCTCCTGCGCCGCGGTCAGATCAAAACGCGCCTGCGCTTCATGGCTATCGGTAATCGTGGCACTACCCACTTCGAAATTGCGCTTGGCTTGCTCCAACTGCTCCTTAATCGCGACCTTCTGCGCTTCCGCCAACTGCACGCTATCCTGCGCAATTAGCACGTCGAAATAAGCTTGGGCAACACGCAATATCAAGTCCTGTTCGGCGATCTTGAATTGAGCCTCGGCCTGCACCACCTGCAATTCAGACTCGGTATAGATCGCCCAGTTTTGCTCGCGAAACAATGGCTGCACCAGACTCACACTATATCCATGCGAATTGTAGCGTTGCGTACCTGCCGGAAAAGCGGTTGGCCCGAGATAACGGATAGTCTGATTATTGAAGGTGCTGTTGGCACTCAGATTGACGCTGGGTAACAGCAGAGAGCGTCCTTGCGGTAACTTTTCCATGCCCGCATCTCTGGCCGCTCGTGCCGCCGCGAATACCGGATCGTTCGCCTGTGCGGCACGAAAGGTTTCCAACAAATCAGCGGCCTGAACCAGACCGCTGCTGCCCAGCATTGCTGCCATTACATAAGGTGTAATTTTCATCGGTTTTGCGCCAACCTTTATATTAGGATTTTCTAATACTACAGTTTTGGAGCCTGATGCGCAATCCCGACCCGGCTTCAGAATACGAAGCGGTTGGGTTGCGTCGCGTTTTGCAATGGCGCGACACAGGTCTCCAGAATATTCAGCGTTTTAAACTTATCCGCTGCAATGCGAGTAATTACTTGCGCCTCCATCATTGGCTCATCGCCCACAATGGCAAACAAGCGACCGCCCACTTTCAGGCTGTTCTTGTACGCCTCGGGCAACACTGGCGTGGAGCCGGTCAACACAATCACGTCGTAGCTCGTGCCGTTATTCCAGCCTTGGGCGGCGTCGCCCACTTCCAGCGTGACATTGTCGCGATGCGTTGCCGCCAGCTTCTGCTGCGCCAACTCGCTCAGTTCCGGCACGATCTCGACCGAAGTAACGTGTCCGGCCAACGCCGACAACAACGCCGTCAGATATCCGCTGCCGGTACCGATTTCCAGAACCTGATCGCTATGAGACAGGTGTAATTCCTGCAAAACACGCGCTTCCAGCTTGGGCTGCCACATGCTGATGCCATGCCCCAGCGGCAAATCCATATCGACAAAAGCCATTTCCTTCATACCTGCCGGTACAAACTGTTCGCGGCGCACAATCTTCAACAAGTCCAGAATCCGACCCTCCAATACCTCACATGGGCGAATCTGCTGCTCAATCATATTAAAGCGCGCCTGTTCCACGTTCTGCATTTCCCTCTCCATTCCCTGATAGTCGTTATTAACTGCTGTTTGACGACGAAGTATAACAACACCCCCACGGACAGCATAGTAACTTGCTTTTCCCCCGCCTTTCCAGTACCTTGCGCCCTTCGCTAGGGGTCTCCGTGCAAACGGGGTGAGATATACCCTCTGAACCTGTACGGGTCATGCCGTCGTAGGGAAGCATCCGGCTGATGCTTCCTGCAAATTTAGGAGCATCACATGAACGCCAACACCCCCTTCCTCGCCCAAGACGCATTAGTCGATGAGGCTGCCGTCAAGCCGCTACCCAATTCGCGCAAAATCTACGTTCAGGGCTCCCGCCCGGACATCCGCGTACCGATGCGCGAAATCAGCCTGACCGACACCCAGATCAATGGCGGCGTGGAAACGAACCCTCCTATTTATGTATATGACTGCTCCGGCCCCTACACCGATCCCGCGGTCAAGATCGACATCCGCTCGGGCTTGGAAGAACTGCGCGCCCCTTGGATTGCCGAGCGCGGCGATACCGAAGTGCTGGACCAACTGACCTCCACCTACGGCCAGCAGCGCCTGAACGACCCCGCGCTGCAAGCGATGCGCTTCGACCTCAAGCACACTCCCCGCAAAGCCAAAGCAGGCAAGAACGTCAGTCAGATGCACTACGCAAGACAGGGCATCATCACGCCCGAGATGGAATACATCGCGATTCGAGAAAACATTTTGCGTAACAACGTGGAGCGAAAGTTTCGCGAGGGCGACGACCCGAGTCAAAATCAAAAACGCGACGGTATGTCCGAAATGATGCTGCAACAGCATCCGGGTGAAAATTTTGGCTCGCCCATGCCGAAAGAGATTACCCCCGAATTCGTACGTAGCGAAGTCGCCGCCGGTCGTGCGGTGATTCCCGCCAACATCAACCACCCAGAAGTTGAGCCGATGATTATCGGCCGCAACTTCCTGGTAAAGATCAACGCCAACATCGGTAACTCCGCACTCGGTTCCAGTATTCAGGAAGAAGTCGAGAAAATGACCTGGTCGATCCGATGGGGCGGCGACACCGTGATGGACCTGTCCACCGGCAAGAACATCCACGAGACACGCGAATGGATCATCCGTAACTCACCCGTGCCGATCGGCACCGTACCTATCTATCAGGCGCTGGAAAAAGTGAACGGCAAGGCCGAAGATCTGACCTGGGAGATCTTCCGCGACACACTGATCGAGCAGGCCGAACAGGGCGTGGACTACTTCACCATCCACGCGGGCGTACTGCTGCGCTACGTGCCGATGACCGCCAAGCGCATGACCGGCATCGTCTCGCGCGGCGGCTCCATCATGGCGAAATGGTGTCTGGCGCACCACAAGGAAAGCTTCCTCTACACCCATTTCGAGGAAATCTGCGAAATCATGAAGGCCTACGACGTGGCCTTCAGCCTGGGCGACGGCCTGCGTCCCGGCTCCATCTACGACGCCAATGACGAAGCGCAACTGGGCGAACTCAAGACCCTGGGCGAGTTGACCGAAATCGCGTGGAAGCACGATGTACAAGTGATGATCGAAGGCCCCGGCCATGTGCCCATGCACATGATCAAAGAAAACATGGACCTGCAACTCAAGCTCTGCCACGGCGCGCCGTTCTACACGCTGGGCCCGCTGACCATGGACATCGCCCCCGGCTACGACCACATCACCAGCGCCATCGGCGCCGCAATGATAGGTTGGTTCGGCACCGCCATGCTGTGCTACGTCACGCCCAAGGAACATCTCGGCCTGCCCAACAAGGCCGACGTAAAGGAAGGCATCATCGCCTACAAGATCGCCGCCCACGCTGCCGACCTCGCCAAGGGCCACCCCGGCGCACAGATTCGCGACAACGCCATGAGCAAGGCGCGCTTCGAATTCCGCTGGGAAGACCAGTTCAACATTGGCCTCGATCCCGACCGCGCGCGCGAATTCCATGACGAAACCCTGCCCAAGGATTCCGCCAAAGTCGCCCACTTCTGCTCCATGTGCGGCCCGCAGTTCTGCTCAATGAAAATCAGCCAAGACGTGCGCGACTACGCCGCCAAACAAGGCATGGACGAACAGGCCGCACTGGCAAAAGGCATGGAACAAAAATCGGTAGAGTTTGTAAAACAGGGGGCCGAGGTTTATCACAAAGCGTGATGCTCGTTGTTGAACCCAGCTAATTCATTAGGCGCAACACCCGTCATCCCCGCGTAGGCGGGAATGACGGATCTAATGGGCGAACCGAGTTGAACGATCGCCCCGAGTCCCTGTATTGGGCATTCGACAGATTAACCGGAAAGGTTGCGATGATGACCGACTCGCGCATCACACTCGATTCCAGCAAAAGAGGCGGGCGACCCTGCATCCGCAATCTGCGCATCAGCGTTTACGATGTGCTGGCAATGCTGGCCGATGGCATGAGCGAGGCGGACATCATCGATGATTTTCCCGAGCTTGAGTCCGCCGACATTCGCGCCTGCCTCGCCTTAGCCGCGGATCGCGAACACAACCGATTTTGAATACGCCATTTTTCCTGGCTGGGGCAGGTCGAACTCACCATCCGCACTGCGAAGCGCAGGCTACGGATTCCCTAAATTTATTTCTTCCCCACCTTCTTCCTGCTGCTTTCCAATTGCCTGATACTCGCCTGCGGCACCGGTAACGCTTCAGGCATGGTACCGCCCAGTTCATCGATAGTCTGGCGCACTTTCTTGCCCACTTCGTAGTGGGTCTGGTTGGCCTTCTGCTTCCCGCGCACTTCGTCGCGGCGCAGCTTCTCTTCCGTTTGCGTGGCGCGGAACAGGTTGGCGGCGAGTTCGGTGCTGCCCATGTGGTCGAGGATTTTCTGACTTTTCTTCAGACCTTTCGCGGCGTGGATGTCCTTGGCCCCGCGCCCGCCGTACAAGCCTTTGTAGCCGTGATCCTGAAAGATGGCGCAGTCCAGCGGCGTGTCCACTCCGGCATCTTTGGCCGCAGCGGCAAGGTGTTTGTTGTGCTCGGAGAGTTCATTGCGGATCGCCACGCGCTTTTCGTCTTCCGATAGCCGGGCGAAGGCTTCGTTGTCGTGCAGCTCCTGCCGCCGGGTCTGCATGGCGAAATAGGTCTGGCCGTTGGCAATGACCGGCTTGGAAGGGTCGCCGTTCTGGACGATGAGGTAGCAGGCATAGCGCGAGAGGCGAATATCGGCAATCTGGCGCTTGGCGCCCGAGCCGATCTCGACCATATCGAGGATATCCTCGAAATGGTCGTCCACCGGGTGACCGCTGTTGCGGCAGGCATCTTTGGCGCGTTCGATGACGGGCTGAAAATGGCGGTATTCCGAGTATTCCAGCACCTTGGCGAGCTGGCGGGCAAGCCAGAGTTCGTGCCCTTCCTCATCGATCTGGCGGATGCTCTCGAAGGTCTGGTGATGCTGGTTTACAACGCGCTCGTTTGCCATGTGTCACTCCTTGTGCCGGTCACCTGTTTATTTCTTTCCCAGTTTCTTTTTGGCAGGAGGCAAATAACTTTCTGCCGTAACCACCTTCTTACCCGTTTTACCTTCCAGCTCCAGCCGCGCTTTCCGGGCGATGCCGCCGCCGGTTTTCGCGGCATCTTCATTCTCGTTCATACCCGTCGCATCCACGCTC